>JAUYFW010000358.1 GCA_030690835.1 Sulfurimicrobium sp.
TATCGGCAGAAATATTCACGTCCAGCGCGAACGACATACCGGGCAACATGACGCTGGCCAGCAAAGCGGTTGATGCGAGCAGTTTATTGACAGTCATTTCCATCCTCCTATTGGTTTTTAATGCAAGGTACAACTTTTTTAATTTTTAACCCAGATTATCCATTAGGGCCAAAACACCGCTGTGGGAGCGGCGCCCTCGCCGCGATTCGCGCCGGGGGCGGCGCTCCCACATGCGCGTGCATTCCAATGGATAATCCGGGTTTAATTGCACTCGGGTTCGGCGCCGCCCTCACCCTTTTTTTCGCCTTTCTTCTTACCTTCTTCCCCGGCTTTCTTGTCCTTGTCTTCGCCGGCGGCTTTCTGGTCCTTCTTCTGGTCGGCTGGCGGCACTTCGTCCGCCGCATGCACTACCGGCATCGCGGCGATGCCCCCAGCCAGAAACAATATGGTCAGAATTTTTTTCATAAAAACACTCCTGTTGTTGCTTGTCCTTAAACTTCACGTAACACGACAATTTAATCTTATTGTACCCATAAGGCTTGTCCAGACAATGGTCCATATGTACCACCAGGTGCCGGAACAAGCCTTTTTACTTGATTACGCTTTATCCTTGAGCTTCTTGATACCCAGGGCGCCAAGCACGTATTTTTCATACAAGGGCTCGGTCGTACCTTTCTTCATCTTGCGGATGAAATATTTTTCAAAGGCGATCTTGGCCAGATGCACCCACTTGCCTTCCTTGAACCAGTTTACATTGCGCGGAGGAATCTGCGGCAACGCCACGAAAGCCGCTCCTGTATCGCCGAAATCAGCCAGACATATCGCGTTCCAGGTCGCCTTCTCATACGGCTCCTTGCCATCGAGCACGGCACGGATGTTATGCGCGGCGGCAGTCACCATGGTTTCGATCATGTAACCCGTCTTGGGTGCGCCGGTCGGAACCGGTGTTACCTCAACCGGCGGGATGGCAACACACACACCCACGGAATAGATATTGTTGAATTTCGGGTTGCGCTGGTAAGGGTCGATCAGAATAAAGCCGCGCGGATTGGTCAGACCCTCGATGCCGAATACGGCATCAACGCCCTTGAAGGCCGGCAGCATCATGCCGTACTTGAACGGCAATTCGTGCTCCTTCTTGACGTTGCCCATATCGTCATGCTCGGCCACGAACATCTTGCCGGCCTCAACCTTGGTCACCTTGGCATTGGTGATCCACTTGACGTGACGATCGCGCATGGCCGATTCCATCAGCCCCTTGGAGTCACCCACCCCGCCCAGGCCGAGATGGCCGATATATGGCTCGGCGGTAATGAACGTCATCGGCACCTTGTCGCGGATACGGCGGCGGCGCAGGTCGGTATCCATGATGAAGGCGAATTCATAGGCCGGGCCATAGCAGGATGCGCCCTGTGCCGCGCCCACCACGATCGGGCCCGGATCCTTGACGAACTGGTTCCATGCTTCACCGGCCTTCAACGCGTGATCCACAGTGCAAACCGAATGGGTATGCCCATCCGGCCCCAGTCCTTCCACTTCGTCGAAGGCCAGTTTCGGGCCGGTGGCAATCACCAGGAAATCGTAATCGATAAAACGTCCGTCGATCAGTTCCACCTGGTTTTTTTCGGGGTGAACGCGCTTTGCGGCGGTGGGGATGAAGCCGATATTCTTGCGCTCGAAATAAGGCGCGACAGGGAACTGGATATCTTCCCGCGTACGCCAGTTGACCGCCACCCAGGGGTTAGAGGGCGTAAACTGAAAACTGTCGCTATTGCTGATTACCGTCAACTTGTCCTCGGACCTCAGTTGCTCGCGCATTTCGTAGGCCATCGGCATACCGCCGAGACCCGCACCCATGATTACAATATGTGCCATTTATTTGTTCTCCGTTTCGTCTACCAAACAAACATTTTTTTCATTGCGTCCAACCCCTCGTCCACGAGTTGCTGAAGCTCCACTGGTGCATCCTCGCTCTCAATCCCGATGACCATCTAGCAATCCTTGTGCCAGGCCATAAGTGGTTGAATCATATGGCCATAAGCCACTCAGTCGGCAAAAACATGACATAATGTCATGTCATTTTGACGCCGTGATGTATATCATTGATTATTAAAGATATCTTATTAATTCAGGAGTGACTTGCCAGTCGGCGGGTTCAACCCAACAGTGGTAAGTAAATGTTTTGTAAAGCAATGTTGGAATATCTGGCAAACATTGCAAAACAAAACCTGTCACGTATACTGTCATGACATTTTGTCAGGCTCCCGACATGAATCACATCCCGGTTCAACTGCAATCCCTTATCGACGCACAGGAAAACCCTTTCGTGCTGATTGACGCCAACTATCGCATCGTGGCCGCCAATCGCGCCTACTGCAAACGCTACGGCACTGACGAAAAACAAGTAGTGGGCCGCACCTGCCATGAAATTTCTCACCACGCATCGGTGCCCTGCCACCTCAACGGCGAGACCTGCCCGCACCAGCAAGTATTCGCCACCGGCACGGGGCAGCAAGTGCTGCACACCCATTATGACCACCACAATCGGCCGGAGCATGTGCGCATCGAGGGACACCCTATCCTGGGACTGAACGGCGAGTTGTATCTGGGAGAGGCGATTTACCCTTTCGCCCCGACCACCGCCATGGATTGCGATGAAATGCGCATGATCGGCCAATCGGCTGCATTCCTCTCCTGCGTGGACAATCTGACGCGCGTGGCGGAGTCAGAAGCCTCCATCCTGCTTTATGGCGAGAGCGGCGTGGGCAAGGAACTGGCGGCGCAGTACCTCCACCGCCGCTCCAACCGGGATGGTAAAGCCTTCATCGCGGTGGATTGCGCCTCCATTGCCGAATCGATGTTCGAGAGCGAACTTTTCGGTCATGAGCGTGGCGCGTTCACCGGTTGCGTGGGGCGAAAGCTGGGGCTCTTCGAACTCGCCGACAACGGCACTCTATTTCTCGATGAGATCGGTGAAATACCGCTCTCGATGCAAGCAAAACTGCTGCGCGTGCTTGAAAGCGGCGAGTACCGCCGCGTGGGGGGCACCGAAACACTGCGCGCCGATGTACGGGTCGTCAGCGCCACCAACCGGGACTTGCTCGAAATGGTGGATCAAGGGCAGTTTCGTCTCGACCTTTATTACCGTATCGCGGGCATTGACGTCACGCTACCCGCCCTGCGAGAGCGTCGCAGCGACATTCCCGCCCTCGCCAAGTCCATGCTCTCGCGCATGAACGGCGGGCGCAGCTACGATCTCGGTGAAAGCGCCCTGGCACGGCTTGTTACCTACGACTACCCCGGCAATGTGCGCGAACTACGCAACATCCTGCAAAAGGCGCTGGCACTCAGCGACAACGGCGTCATCAGCGCAAAGGATATTCGCTTCGACAGTAATAACCTGGGGAATAGCGAGACACAGCCACAACCGATGCCCATTCCCCCCACTGCGGCAAAGGTGACCACATCGATAGCGGAACTGGAATCAAGCCACATTTTCCGCCTGCTCGAGCAATATGGCGGGCATCGGCGCAAAGTGGCTGAAATTCTTGGAATTAGCGAACGAACGCTGTACAGAAAGTTGATTCGCTATGAATTGCGGGATTATTAATTGCTTCCGCCGGGTGGAATCCGCGCTTGCACTTTTGCCGACCGACCAGAAAATATTCAAGAAAAGAAAAGGCCCGGAATGCCAAGCATGCCGGGCCCTTGTCGCTGCCAACCGCGGATTTACACGCAGCCGGTAGGCTTGGGCAAACCACCATACTTGGTGATGGGCTTCATCGGGCCCGTCATCCAGGTGCTGAAGATCACTTTCTGGTCTTCATCGATATACTTGGCGAATTTGCGGATCGGCGGCACGGAACTGGTTTCCTCGAAATATTCACGCGCTTTCAGGACGTGATTCCATTTCACATCGTCAAGATCGACACCATCAGCTTCAGCCATTGCGCGGCCAATTTCCTCGGTCCATTCATTCATGTTGGCCAAATAACCATCACCATCGCGTACTGGAAGTTCCATTTTTAAAGCTCCTTAAATAAGGTTACTGAATGTTTACCTTGATACCGCCACACAAATGTTGGCGGAGCAAAATTTATACTTGAGTAAAATGTGTGGCCATTAAAACATACCCGATTGAAATAGTCAACAATAGGGATTAATGTTCAATGTATAATCGCGCCGATCTAGTTCAGCCTATCCACCGTGCCCCCTGACTTCCGTACCCTTTCCGCCGAAATCGCAAACTGCATGCAGCGTGACCGGCACCGCTTCAGGCGCGAACTCAATAAACTTGAAACCGCCCAGCGCGGCGGCAAAATGCAGGATGCCGCATTAGCCGGCCTCAGCGCCCGTATCCAGGCCTCCGCGGCTAGGCTCGTCAGCCGGCTGGAGCGCATTCCGCTCCCCACGTTCGCGTCCGAACTGCCGGTAAATGAAAAGCGCCATGACATCGCTGCTGCGATTGCGGCCAACCAGGTCGTCATCGTGTGCGGCGAAACCGGCTCGGGGAAAACCACCCAGCTGCCGCAAATCTGCCTCGACCTGAAGCGCGGCGCGGCCGGCCTGATCGGCCATACCCAGCCCCGGCGCATCGCGGCGCGCAGTGTGGCGGCGCGCATCTCCGCCGAACTCAAGAGCGAGCTTGGCCAGGCGGTGGGCTATCAGGTGCGCTTCCATGACCGCGTGAGCGAGAACAATTACATCAAGGTCATGACCGACGGCATCCTGCTGGCGGAGACCCAGGGCGACCGCTTCCTCGACGCCTACGACACGCTCATCATCGACGAAGCGCACGAACGCAGTCTCAACATCGATTTCCTGTTGGGCTACCTCAAGCGCATCCTGCCGCGCCGTCCCGATTTGAAAGTCATCATCACTTCCGCGACCATCGATGCCGAACGCTTCTCCAGCCATTTCGACGGCGCGCCGGTGATCGAGGTGTCGGGGCGCATGTACCCGGTGGAAATGCGTTACCGCCCGCTGGCGCAAGAGGAAAATGGCAGCGAAGCAGAACTTGAGCTGGCCATCCTCCATGCGGTGGACGAAATCGCCGGGCATGGCGGCGACATCCTGATTTTCCTCCCCGGCGAGCGGGAAATTCGCGAAGTCGCGGAAGCGCTACGCAAGCACCATCCACCGGGCGCGGACATCCTGCCACTCTATTCGCGCCTCTCCAATGCCGAACAGGACCGCGTCTTCAAACCCGGTGGCGGGCGGCGCATCGTGCTGGCGACCAACGTGGCGGAAACCTCCCTCACCGTGCCCGGCATCCGCTACGTGATCGATCCCGGCTATGCCCGCATCCGCCGTTACAGCGTGCGGGCCAAGGTGGAACGCCTGCAGGTCGAGAAAATATCGCGCGCCTCCGCTTCCCAGCGCGCTGGACGCTGCGGCCGGGTCGCCAGCGGCATCTGCATCCGTCTCTATGACGAGGAGGATTTCAACGCCCGCCCCGCCTTCACCGACCCGGAAATCCGCCGCAGCAACCTGGCGGCCGTGATTCTTCGCATGCAGGCGCTTGGCCTGGGCGAGGTGGAAGATTTTCCCTTCCTCGAAGCACCCGATCCGCGTGCCGTTTCGGACGGATTCCAGTTGCTGGAAGAACTCGGCGCGGTGGACGAGGCGCGCACATTAACGCCCCTCGGCAAGCAACTGGCGCAACTCCCCATCGACCCGCGCATCGCGCGCATGATCCTCGCGGCGCAGCAGGAGAACTGCCTCAGCGAAGCGCTCGTCATCGCCTCGGCGCTCACCGTGCAGGACCCGCGCGAACGGCCGCAGGCGGCCCAGGAGGCGGCGGACACCGCGCACCGCCGCTTTCAGGACGAACGCTCTGATTTCCTCGGTTTCATCAAGCTGTGGCGCTTCTACGATGAAGCGCTGATCCATAAAAAATCCAACCGCAAGCTGGTCCAGCACTGCTACGACAACTTTCTCTCGGCCATGCGCATGCGCGAATGGCGCGATGTCCACGGCCAGCTCGCGGTGATGGTGAAGGAAATGGGCATGCGCCCCAACGAGATCGAAGCCGACTACGGCCAGATCCACCGCGCCCTGCTCGCCGGATTGTTGGGTAATGTCGGGCTGAAAAGTGAAGGCCGAGAATACCTCGGCGCGCGTGGGCTCAAATTTTCCATCTTTCCCGGCTCGGTGCTTTTCAAACCTAACCCCTCCCAACCTCCCCTTGTCAGGGGAGGAGCCGACCTCCCCCCTGACAAGGGGGGATTGAGGGGGGTTAGCCCCAAGTGGCTGATGGCCGCCGAACTCACCGAGACCACCCGCCTCTATGGCCGCACCCTGGCGCGCATCGAGCCGGAGTGGATCGAGCCGCTGGCGGGGCACCTCATCAAGCACAGCTATTTTGACCCGCACTGGGAAAAGAAAGCCGCGCGCGTCTCCGCGTATGAAAGGGTCACGCTCTATGGTCTGGTGATCGAGCCCAAACGCAAAGTCCATTACGGCCCCATCAATCCATCCGAGGGACGTGAAATTTTCATCCGTTCCGCCCTGGTGGAAGGGGAATATATTTCCAACGCCCCATTTTTCAAGCACAACCGCAAGCTGGTTGAAGACATTGAGGAACTGGAACACAAGGCCCGCAGGCAGGACATTCTGGTGGACGAGCAACAAATTTTCGACTTCTACGACGCACTGATTCCGCCGGGCACCCACAACGGCGCGACATTCGACAAATGGCGTCGCGAGGCGGAGCGCGCCAACCCGCGCCTGCTCTTCCTGACACGCGAACAGCTGATGCGCCACGAGGCGGGCCATGTCACGGAAGACCTGTTCCCGCCCACCCTCCAACTCAGCGGTGGCGAGTACCCGTTGACTTACCGCTTCGAACACGGCCACCCGCTGGACGGCATGACGATTACGATTCCGCTCGCCGCGCTCAACCAGATCAGCAGCACGCGGTGCGAATGGCTGGTGCCCGGTCTGCTGCGGGAAAAAATCACCTGGTTTATCCGCGCCCTGCCGCACAAATTGCGCAGCGCCTGCGTACCTGTGCCGGAGTTTGTCACCTCGGCCCTGGGGGCGCTCACCCCCGGCGATCGGCCTTTGACCCATGATCTGGCTGCTTTCATCAAAACCGTCAAGGGCATCGACATTCCCCCGGAAGCCTGGGCCACCGGGACTTTGCCCGAACATTTGCGCATGAATTTCCGCGTCGTCGATGGAGACAATCGCGAACTCGCCAGCAACCGGGATCTGGAAACGTTGCGGCGTGAATTGGGTGACCAGGCAGCGCAAAGCTTTGGCGCCTCTCTGGCATCCGATTTCGAACGTGATGGCATCACCACCTGGGACTTCGGCGACCTGCCGGACAAAGTGGAATTCCAGCGCCACGCCCAGACTCTGGTAGGCTACCCGGCGCTGGTGGATGAGGCCGGGGAGGTGGCATTGCGCCTGTTCGACACGCCGGCCAAGGCGGCACAAGCCATGAGCGCGGGGCTGACGCGCCTGCTCCTGCTACAACTGCCGGAGCAGGCGCGCTTTGTGGAAAAATCGCTGCCGGTTAGCAAGGAAATGTGTCTGCACTACTTGCCGGTCGGCACTTGCGACGCGCTTAAACGCGACTTGCAACTCGCCATTGCCGGGCATGTCCTGATAGGCGACAAGCCCCCGGTGCGCAGCGCCGCGCAATTCGCCCAGCGGCACGATGAATCCCGCCCCCTGCTGGTCAGCGCAGCCAGCCAGACATGCAAACTCGCCGCGGACATCCTGGTCGAATACCACGCCGTGGCGCATAAACTCCAGACGGCCAAGGTTTCCCCCTCGGCCATCAGCGACATGAAGGAGCAACTCGGCCACCTCATCTACCCGGGCTTCCTGGCCCAAACGCCCATGACCTGGCTACGCCATTACCCCCGCTATCTCAAGGCCATGGCACTGCGGCTCGACAAACTCCCCCACGCCGCAAGCCGCGACAGCCAGCTGCAGGCCGAACTGGCTCCGTTCTGGCGCCGCTATCTGGACGCGATACTGCAAGTGGAGAAGCGCGGCGCAACACCCAGCCCGGAACTGCGTGATTACCGCTGGATGCTCGAGGAATTGCGGGTATCGCTATTCGCGCAAGAACTTAAAACCATACAGCCCATATCGACAAAAAGGCTTGAAAAACAATGGGAAAGCACGATTCGTCAAGTTAGCCAGCATCGTTAAAGCTTATTTGCGGAAAACCTCCCAAGCCACTCAATTAAAAAGACTTATTTTGTTACCCACAGTTCCTGTGGATAACTCTGTGGATAGCTTCACAATAACGCGGTTAACCCCATTGAAGCAGCTAGACTTTCTCGCATAGCACAGCAAATGAACGATTTATTTATCTTTTATAATCATATAGTTAAACGTTTGGCCTACAAACAGAAGGGGCAATAACAAATGACACTCGGCTTGCATTTTGGTATGTGAATAAACCGGGCTGTCAAGAGCGATTTCAGAAGTAGTCCTAATTTCAGCAAGGCATTAAAAAATCGGCCCATGGGCCGGTTTGAGTGCGGTCGATAACGATCAGTAACGATAACTATAGATGAACTGCATATTGTTCTGGCCGTGGCTCACGGTCACGCCACTCCCGTCGGTAACGCTGACTTCCGGGGCGTGGCTATAGGCAAAGTCGATTGTGGATGCCTTGCTGAAACGATAGCCGAAACCAGCCATGAGGTGATTCTTGATGATGGCCGGGAACAGGGGGTGCATGAAGGCATCCGGCACCGGGTTGTTGGCAATATTGACCCCCGCGCGCAGCACCAGCGCAGCGCTTGCCTGGTAGGAAAGGCCCGCCATGAAAACATCCTGATCCACCCAGTTTTGCGGCAGCCTCATATCCAGGGAAACATCGCCGGCGCTGGAAAAGGTCATATGAAAATCCTTCATGACTTTCGACCAGTTGATGCGCTTATAGTCCATCGCCAGCATCAGTTTATCGCTTGCCTGATAGGCCACGCCCAGGCCATAGGTTTCCGGCCACTGGAAGTTAATCACCCTGATTTTGCCGGTTAGCGTTGTGGTACCTCCCGAAACATTCGCGTTATCGATCAAGGACACTTTTGCGCCATCGGTCTCAAGGTCACCAAGCTGCGTGACCGAGTGATAGGAAGCCCCCAGGGAAACCTGCGGATTTAGCCTATAGACCAAGCCGAGCTTGCCCGCATACCCTGTCGCCTGGGCTTTGCCGGTAAAGGGGCTGCCATCGGAAAAATCGAAATATCCCTGGCACGTGCCGCAGCCAAAATAGCCGCCAAGCCCTGCCATTGCGTTAGGGCTGAGGGACAAATTGCCGGCCGCGCTCATAGCCGCCATTTGCGCGGTGCTCATGGCCATTTTCAAATCCAGGCCAGCCCAAACGAGGTCGAATGAACCGCCCACTATCAGATCGGGCGTTACGTTATAAGTGAGCGGAAAAAGCAAACGACCGACCGACAACTCGCTCCGCGTCTCCAATCCCGAACCGGCGCTCATGAAGCTATTGCCGCCATATTGCGTCCCCATGCCGCCCTGGCCATACACGCCGACACCGTAGGTCAGCTTGTCGTGCCTGCTGCTCCAGCCAAAGGCCGGCCCACCAAACGCATCCGCCGAAGAACGGGTAGATGCCCCGCCGGCACCGGCATTCACATCCGGCCCCATGAACCCCAGCGCCAGATCAAGTCGTTGACCTTCAGGCATCAAACCCAGCGTGGCCGGATTGTTCATCATCGCGGCCGTACCATTGTCGTAAGCCATCGATGCGCCGCCCATGCCCAGGGCAACGGGGCCGAAACCCTCCATGTTCATGCCATTGGTGGCAAAACCCACTCCTGGCACAGCCAGACTCGCCAGAAGCACTACCATCTTTTTCAGTTGCATTGCTTTTCCATTTCGAATAAAAAAACCCCGCATCCGCGGGGTTTTAGCCCTTCCGGCAAAACGCTGCGGGAAGAGTGGTGAATCAGAATGCGCTGGACTTCTCGAACGTGCCGCCGGCAACGCCAGTGAGCGTTTCCAGGATTTCATCCGGAGAATCGCTGATCTTCATGAAAGTCCCCATGCCCAGCGTAGGCCAACCCAGCGCGAGACGATAGCGGCCATACAGGGCACTCGCCTTGCCGCCCACCACATAGATTTCATACGGCTGCGCGGCAATGTTGTCCGTACCGATCTTGTTCAACCACATGCCTTCACCGGTCTTGGGGTCATTCATGGCGACACCGAATACGGCAAGTTTCTTGTCCGCCATCACGACTTCATACACCTTGGCAGTCTTGTTCTTCCCGCTGGCCAGGTTATCCTGAATAGCCTTCACCGCGGCTTCAAAGCTGCCATGGGTTTTCAGTTCGTTCTTGTCGGACTCGAAACGCTCCATGCCCACCATGTAGCGATAGTTCGGCAGATCGCCGGCGGATTCGTCACCGCCAAACCCCTTACCGGCACCCAGCGACTTCTGCAACTTGGCCTGCAGGGCTTTAACAGCCGGCTCAGCCGTACTGAACTGCTTGCGGAAATAAGCACGGTACCAGTAGTCCGGGTTCTGATAGCTCACCGAACCATCCGCCTTCACGCCGACGCGCACGCCCGCGCCCACGATGGTCGCGCCACCCACGGAGTGGATCGCATCCAGCATGCCTTTATCCGTCACCACCACCACGCCAT
>JAUYFW010000361.1 GCA_030690835.1 Sulfurimicrobium sp.
CGGCTTTTTTTCTGTTTTTACACAAAACATAAAAGCCGTAAGTAATCAATGTGGAAAAATAAACAGAAAAAAACCAATAAATAATGCCGGCATCATAATAAACTTGCCCACTGCTAATAAAAATATTACTGGCATTGTAAGAGGTAAAAACAAATGGTGACATTAGCAGGGCTGGCAAAAAAATTATAATTTTCTTCCAAAGTTTTAAATTTTTCCACTGGCCAAACAAAGTCAAAACCAGCCAGACAAATGCCGGCGCTAAATACAAAACGGGCAATAAACCCGACTGAACGCCGATAACTAAAAAAAATCTGTCTTGGGAAAACATGACAATATTTAAAAATTCCGTCAGTTCCCAAAGCACCACTAAAAGCACCATGCTAAATATTGGCCATTGCCTTTCACTTTTTGGTTGAAACAAAATATAAAGCAAAAAACCGACATTGATGATAAATACCAGAGCTAAGATTAAAGTTGATAAACTCATAATTTTATAATACAGCCGTCGAAAAAGATAAGCCGTCTTATTACAATATACTAATTTTAAAGCATTTTGTCAAAAAAAGAGAGCCCGACCTTATTAGACCGGGCTCTGCGGGGCAGCATGAGAGGATTCGGACCTCCAACCTCCCTCTTCGATTAAGGGTGTTCTATCCTATTGAACTACACGCGAGTCTATGTGCCCCGTTATTGTGCTTTCAAGCCCTATAAAGCGGGCTTAAACGCTGATTTTTACGGCGTGCTACCAGTATTTTTCACCTCTTTCCCGTTCCTATGTTTGGCCGAAACCATCCATAGATAAGGTTTTTCATACCAACAGCACGCCGAAGAACAAAACGCTACTAATAGTAGTATAAATTATGAAAATTGTCAATATCTATAAATATAATACCCCCTCTCTTTCTCCCCCTAAATTAGGGGGAGAAGCCTCGATCCGCCAACTGGCGGAGAGAGGTAGAGGGGGTATTATATTTTAAAATTTTACTTGGATTGCCTTTTGACCATCTTTGGTGTCAGAAACATCCACACCCAAACTAATTAATTTATTTCTCAAACGATCAGACTCTACCCAATCTTTGGCGTTTCTGGCTGTTTGTCTGCTATCAAGCAAACTCTCCACTTCACTTGGTAATTCTTTGGCCTTGGACACTAAATTTTCCAAATCCAAACCCAAGACATTATCCATCTTAAAAATAGTCGCCAGTTTGTCGGCAGGTTTATTATTTGAATTAAGCGCTTCTTGTAATATGGAAACAGCTTTGGCAGTATTTAAATCATCAGCCAAAGAATCATAAAATTGTTCTATAAAATTATTAATCACTTTCTTTGGCTTATCATAAAAAGCAATTTCCCGAATAATACTTTTTAGGCCGTTTTGAGCCGCGGTCAATGAATCCCAAGTAAAATTTAGCGGACTGCGATAATGATTTTGCAAAATCAAAAATCTTAACGACATTGGTGAAAAACCTTTTTCCCGCAAATTTTCCAAAGTAAAAAAAGTGCCGACGGACTTGGACATTTTGCCACCTTCGTATTTTATAAAAGCGTTATGAAGCCAATAATTAGCTTGTTTTTTACCAGTAACGGCTTCCGACTGCGCCATTTCATTAGGATGATGCAGTGTCAAATGATCCATACCACCAGTATGAATATCAAAGTTGTCCCCTAGTTCCAGTCGGCTCATTACTGAGCACTCCAAATGCCAGCCCGGAAAACCAATGCCCCAAGGACTTTCCCATTCCATTTCCCGTTTTTTATCTTCCGGAGAAAATTTCCAAACCGCAAAATCGCTAGGATTTTTTTTATCTTTATTTTTTTCCACCCTAGCGCCCTCCTGCAAATCTACATTTTGCAAGTTGCCTAATTCACCGTAACTGGGCAATTTGGCAGTATCAAAATAAAGACCATCCTTGATCTTGTATAAAAATCCCTTGTCGTTCAAAATTCTGACAAACTCTATCTGCTCTTTAATAGTTTGGGTGGCTCTAATAAACTTTTCTGGCTCAATAATATTTAAATTATTGATATTATTTCTAAAAACTTTCAAAAAATATTCAGCAATTTGCCAAGCGCTACGACCCTGTTTCCGGCTGGCCAATTCCAACTTGTCCTCGCCTTCATCAGCATCAGAAGTCAAATGGCCGACATCAGTAATATTCATGATATGTTTTATCCGATAACCTTGGGAAATCAAAAAACGC
>JAUYFW010000364.1 GCA_030690835.1 Sulfurimicrobium sp.
CCATACGAGGATGTCACCAGCCAACCGGATGGGAGGACTGTCTTTGAATGGTTGAATTTAGGGGATGAAATGCAGCGAATCCTTGATGGCGCGCATCGCGAAGCCGTCTACCAAAAGGGTTTGGGCAAAACCGATCACTAGAGCAAGGAAGCCGCAGACTAATACCGTGGCGCCTGCATAGGGCGCGATCACGGCGGGCCGTTCGGCTGCTTCCTGTTCAGCGGCTTGGCTGGGTTTTTCCAGGAAGAGTGCGATCACCACGCGTAGGTAGAAATATACCGAAACCAAGCTGGCCAAAACGCCGAGGACAGCTAATCCTACGTGGCCGGTTTGGATCAGTTCCTTGAAGATCATGTACTTGCCGTAGAAGCCGCCGGTGGGAGGAATCCCTGCCAAGGAAAACATGCAGATGGTGGCGGCGATGCCGAGCCCCGGGCGCTTCCATCCCAGCCCACGCAGGTTCTCGAAGCTGCACTTATCGCCCACCAAGCCAAAGGCGGTGAGAAGACCAAAGGCACCCATGTTCATGGCCATGTAGGCGATGAGGTAAAACAGCATGCCGGTGTAGGCCTCGGTGGTGCCTGCGACTAGGCCCAAAAGCAGATAGCCCGCATGGCTGATGCTGGAGTAGGCGAGCATTCGCTTGACGTTGTTTTGCGCCAAGGCTGTGAGGTTGCCCACGATCATGGTGAGGGCCGCCACCACGGCCAGCGCGGCTTTTAGCTTGATGGCCATTTCTGGATTGAGCGAAAGGCCCGCAGGGAAGACGCGCATTAGCGCAATTATGGCCACGCCCTTGGTGGCTACGGACATGAAGCCTGCGATGGGATGGGGTGAGCCTTCGTATGCGTCAGGTGTCAATTGGTGAAAGGGCACGGCGCTGATCTTGAACAAGAAGCCTGCCGTGAGCAGGGCGGCACCTGCCAAGGCGATGGCATCGGGATGAGTGCTCAGTTGGCGACCGATCGTGCTGATTTCGAAACTTCCAGTCGCACCATAGAGCAGCACGCTACCCATCAGGAAACAGGCCGAAGCCACAGCGCCGGTGATGAAGTACTTCATGCCACCTTCCAATGCATCGGAGCGATGACGAAGGGTGGCCGTGAGTGCGTAGAGCGGCAGAGACAGGAGCTCCAATCCTAGAAAAAGCACGATCAGATTCGAGGTAGAGACAAAGAGGAGCATCCCGGTGACGCTGAACATGAGCAACGAAAGCGTCTCACCTTTCATCCAGCCCTCCTGGTGCAGATGATCCCAGAGTTGAAGGACCGCCAAGGAGGCCGTAACCAGGACGAAAATTCCGGCGAACTGCGCCAGGAAATCGAGATGGACCTGCCCAAGGCTGGGCTGCAGTCGGGCGCCCCAGAGTCGGGTGATGTAGAGAAAGCTGCCTGCCAGGGCGAACAGGGCGATGACCAGCATGCTGCCGCGAATCCAGGTGGTGGATTCATGGTCGCGATCCAAGGTGGCGATGGGAATCAGACAGGCCGCCGCCGCAGGGATTGCCAGGGGCAAGACAACGGCAAGTTCACTGGTGGTCAGCATCAGTGAGCCTCCTCGGAGTGACTGGGCAGGTGAGCCATGGGGGCGGGCCGAGCAGCCGGTGCCTTGGCATCGATGAGCATGCGGGTCACCGTGGCTTCAGAATGGGCCGTAAAGGTCTGATGATGCAGTCCCATCCAGAAAATCAGGATCACGATGGGTACCATCACGGCGATTTCGCGGGAATTCAGATCCGAATGAAGATGGGCGGTTCCGCTATCTTCACTTGGATTTTCGGGCCCCCAGAAGACTCGCTTGACCATCCAAAGCATGTAGACCGCACCAAGGAGTACGCCCAGCGTGGCGATGATTGCGAGCACTCGGCCCCAGGCGAAGCCGCTGGTGTAGGCACCGTTGAGGATCAGGAATTCGCCAATGAAACCATTGGTAAGGGGGAGGCCAATACTTGAAAGGGTCACGACCAGGAAGAAGAAGGTGAAGATGGGCATCCGCTTGGCCACGCCACCGAAATCCGAAATCTTGCGGAAACGC
>JAUYFW010000367.1 GCA_030690835.1 Sulfurimicrobium sp.
CTCCTCGAAGCCGTAATACGGCGTCAGGTCCATGCCGCCGCCGAACCACCAGACCGCTTCCGCTCCCGGCTTGGTGGCGACGAAGAAGCGCATGTTCATGTGGGTGGTCGGCGCGTAGGGATTGCGCGGATGAATGACCAGAGAAACACCCATGGCCTCGAAACTACGCCCCGCTAGCTCCGGGCGGCTGACCGAGGCCGATGGCGGAAGCTTGTTCCCGCGCACGTGGAAGAAATTCACGCCTGCGCGCTCAAGCACGCCCCCGTCCTCCAACACCTGGCTGACGCCACCGCCACCTTCTGCACGCTCCCAAGTGTCGTGCAGAAAAGGCCGCCCCTCGATCGCGGAGAGTTTTTCCACGATCTCTTGCTGCAGGCTGCGCAGGAAGTCTTCCACTTCCGCTCCTTGAACGTCTCTCTCGAATTTATCCATTGGTTTCTCGCCTGAATCGCATGTCAATCCGCCCGATAGTGCTTGATTTTGACGCTTACAACAAGGCGGCGTTTGTTCCGGAAGCAAGAGAATTTCAGGGGTTTCTTCGTCACCCTGACCTACACGCTTCCCAAACGAATGGCAATGCGCATACCATACGCACAGGAGGTATCGCCATGAAAATTACGCAAGGGATTCAAGCGCGCAAGCGCCCTGTCAACCTGACGCTAAACGAAGACCTGGTGGCTCAGGCAAAAGGGATGACCAACAATCTTTCGGCAGTCGTTGAATCACTTCTAGCCGACTATGTAGTAAAGCATAATGAGGCACGATATGCCAAGGCGCGTCACGCCGACACCGCGACGGAAGCATGGAACGCATTTAACGAACGAGCAAGCTCGTTTGCCGACGAGTACTCAACCCTGTAATGGCGCAGTTCGACGTTCACCGGAACATCGGACGACAGCATGGGGCGATTCCCTTCGTGGTCGTGGTTCAATCCTCCCTGTTCGACAAATACCGCCGCCGGGTAGTGGTCCCGCTGGTGCGCCTTAGCGATCTGGACAATCCCAACGCATTTGCCGGTTCGCGCATGAATCCGGTTTTCACCGTGGAAGGCGTGGAGGTGGTGCTACACCCGCTGGAGATGGTGTCGGTGGCGCTGGAACAGTTGGGCGAAAAAGTGGATTCCCTCGCCCAGAATGGAGACCGCATCGCCGATGCCCTGGATGAATTGTTGACTCGCTCCTGGGCATGAGGGGCAGATCAACTTCCGCAAGAAACGGCGGGAGAAATGCTGGGGTTCCTGCGTCCCCCAAAACAACTGGATGTCTCAACTGTGCCAGCGGACATAAAGATTAAAGATTTAAAAATGTGCTACCAGCCCAGCACCATGCCCGGAGTTTTCACTTATAGCGCTGTGCAGATGTGCGGGGCCACTTCTGGCTGGGTGTTCGCCGCCGCTGTGTTGTGATCGAGTAGCCACTTGGCGAGACGTAGCGGCAAGCTGTCGTGGCTCAACGTGGCACGCCAAATCACATATAAGGTTTTGGATATCGGGGCGCCTTCAAGGGGGACTGCAAGCAATGTGCCAGCGCGGCATTCCTCGACGACGGTGCTGGACAGCACAATTGATACGCCTAAGCCAGCTTGAACCCATCGCTTCACTGCTTCAGTGCTGCCTAGTTGCATCGCCCCTTGTACGCCGTGCATGGCTTCACCCATGTGATGCATAAGCAATCTACCCGTGCCAGTGCCGGGTTCGCCACCCAAAAATGGCACATCCCTTAACATGGCTCGAGGCACTTCGGGCAACTTCGCCCACGGATGATCGGGCGCCACGATCACCACCAATTTCTCCTGCCGCCATGGGCGCGCGATATAGCCGGGGCGATCATCCCACCATTCCATAGTGGCGACATCAATTTCGCCACACTCCAGTTTGTCGGCGATGGCCGGATTTTGATGGATAACGATTTCGACTGGATATTGTCCACCCGTCTTCGCCAGAAACGACTTAACGTAGGGCTGCAGCAGATAGATGCCAATGTTGGAACTGGCACCAATGCTAATCGCCCGGTGGCGAGACAGATTCAGGGCGCGCGCGTTTACATGCATCAGGCTTTCAGCATGCGGCAGCAGCGCTATGCCCGCTGGGGTCGGGGAGCAACCGCTATGGGATCGCTCGATCAGGCATGTGTTGAGCGCCGCCTCGAGTTTCTGGATATGCTGCGACACCGTGGCCTGCGACAACGCGCGCTCGTGTGCCGCGGCACGGAAGCTTTGAGTACGGAGCACGGCCAGAAAACTGGCGACGTGCTCAAGGTTCAGCATCGTCAGGCGATCATCCTCGCCTGCGGTCGGTTGATCGCACCCTGCGGGATTTCTCCGCGCAGCGCCTGTAGGATATTGCGCGCCGCCTCAAGCTCGATCTCGATCCGTACCGCGTCCACCGCCGAGCCGATGTGCGGCGTGAACAAGGTGCGCTCGGAGTCGTCAAGCAGCGCTTGGGGAATGGCGTGCGGTCGGTGGGGGCGCGCCCATTCCTCCATCTCGAACACGTCGGCGGCATAGCCGGCCAAGCGGCCGGAAGCCAGCGCCTCGACCACCGCCTGCTCGTCCACCACCGAGCCGCGGCAGGTGTTGATCAGGTAGGCCCCCGTCTTCATCCGTGCGAGCGCACCGCCGTCGATCATGTGCAGCGTTTCGTCGCGGTACGGCACCATGGGCACGACAAAGTCACTCGCGGCGAGTAGCGCCGACAACTCCACACGATCAAGGCTCCATTGCTCTTCCTTCTCCTTCGGCAGTGCCACCGGATCGGTGTACAGCACACGCATTTCGTATCCGACCAGACGCTGGGCGATGGCTTGACCGACCGCGCCCATACCGATGATGCCTAGGGTCTTGCCGGTGAGCCCGGAACCATAGAGCGCCGGTCTCCAGCCATTGAACTGACCACTGCGCACAAAGCGATCACCAGCGAGTATGTTGCGCGTCAGACCGATGAGCAGGCCGATGGTCAACTCCGCCGTCGGGATGGTAAGCAAGTCTGGCACGTTGGTGATCCACACGCCGTGCCGAGTGCAGGCATCGACGTCGTAGTTGTCATAACCCTTGAGCGCGCAACCGACCACGTGCAACTGCGGACAGGCGCGCAGGAATGCCTCGTCCACGCGGTCCGGCATGAAGGTCATGATGGCCTCGGCATCCTTCACGCGCCGCAAAATCTCGTCCCGCGCCAGAGTCTCATGGGTAGTATTGGGAATGACCTCGCAGTGTTCGGCCAGAAGTTCGATGACTTCGGGGTGCACGCGGTGGGTGAGGATGACTTTTGGTTTCATTTTGAATTACTCCGGTTTTATTTGAATCGTTTTCTCAGCACGCCGCTGAAGGCATCCACCAGCGTCACCATCGCCAGGATCACCAACAACAGTGCCGAGACGTCTTGGTATTGCATGATGCGCAGCGAGCCCATCAATTCGAAGCCGATGCCGCCGGCGCCGACCATGCCCATCACGGTGGAGGCGCGGAAGTTGTACTCCCAGCGGTAAATGGAGATGTCCGCCATCTGCGGCAGCACCTGCGGCAGGACACCATGCAGGATCACCTGCAGCGGCGTGCCGCCGGCGGCGCGTGCCGCCTCGATCGGCGCTGCGTCGGTGTGCTCGATGGCCTCGGCGAAGAATTTGCCGACCATGCCGATCGAGTGCAGGCCGAGCGCCAGCACGCCGGGCAGGGCGCCGAAGCCGACCGCTGCCACGAAGATGATGCCCAGGATCAGTTCAGGGACGGAGCGCAGGGCGTTCAGCATTCCGCGCGCCGCCTGATACACGACCGGGTGCGGCGTGGTGTTGCGCGCCGCCAGGAACGCGAGCGGTATCGAGAACAGCACTGCCAGCGCCGTGCCGGCCACGCTCATGGCAAGTGTGTCGAAGAGCGGCTTGATCCAGTTGCGCCAATCGTTGAAGTTCGGCGGCAGCATCTCGCCCAGCAGGCTGAACAGGCTGGGTACGCCCTCCGCCAGGCGCGCGCCATCGAACAACCCGACGTAATAGGCACACACCAGAATCACACCAAACACCGCGGCGAGCCGCAGTGCGTCCCGGTTCCAGGCGCGTTGCTCGGCGCCGAGCAGTTGATCGTAGCTTTGCGACATGATCGTCTCCTATCCTGTTACTGGAACTTGGCCAGGTCGATCTTCAGCAAGGGCCCGAGGTTGCGCACCACGTCGTAATGCTTGTCGGTGATAGCCTCGAAACCCTCGGCCTTGAACGCCTTGAGTACCGCCGGGTCCTTGAGGTTGAGGAAGGCGTTACGAATCTTGTCCTTGAGTTCGTGTCTGAGGTTCGAGCGCAGGGTCCACGGGTATTGCGGGAACGGCTTGGAGTACGTCAGCACTTTTACCTTGTCGAGGCTCACCATTTTGCGTTCGACCATCGACTCGAAAATCGGGCGGCTCAGGCCTCCGGCTTGGGCGTGACCATTCTGCACCGCTAGGGCCACGGCATCGTGCGAACCGACAAAGTGTTCCTTATAGTCGCGCCCGGCATCGAGACCCTGTTCGGCCAGCACCGACTTTGGGATCAAGTGACTGGAAGTCGAGACCTTGTCGCCGTAGGCCATATTCTTGCCCTTGATATCGCCGATGGCGTTCACGCCGGATGAGATGTTTGCGATTACCACCGATTGATAAGTGGTGCTACCTTTGACCTTGAGCGCCGCAAACGGCTCGATCTCGCTCTTTTGCCGCGCGAGCACGTAGGACAACGGTCCGAAGTAGGCCAGGTCCAGGCGACCGTGACGCATGGCCTCGATCATCGACGAGTAGTCGGTGGTGACAATCAGTTCAACCTTCTTGCCAAGCTGCGCCTCGAGGTAATCCTTGAGGCCTTGGTTGTTCTTGATAATGGTGGAAGCGTTCTCGTCCGGCAGCAGCGCCACCTTCAGGGTCTGAGGGTCTGGGTCGGCAGCGGCATGCACAAACACTGGAAGCGACAAGCCGAACAGCGTGGCGGTGATGAGCGTCAGGAGCTTTTTCATGATTAGTCCTCGATGGTTGCGAAGTTGTAAGCGGGTAGAGTTGGGGCGATGGGCGCGGTCGGCTCAGTGTTGCCGTGGCTGGCCTGCTGGTAGATAGCCTGCTGCATGGCCGGCGTAAGTCCGACCGGAGGGCCGTCGAACACCACGCGCCCGTGGGCGAGACCGATCACGCGGTCGGCATAGGCCTGCGCCAGGTCCACCTGATGCAGACTCACCACGGTGGTGATGCCGTCCTCGTGGCCGATGCGGCGCAGTTGCGCCAACACCTTGTGCGAAGTCGCCGGGTCGAGGCTCGCCACCGGCTCGTCGGCGAGCATCAGGCGCGGTTGCTGCGCAAGCGCACGGGCGATACCGACGCGCTGCTGCTGACCACCGCTCAACCGATCGGCGCGCTCCAGCGCCTTGTGCAGCAGGCCGACGCGCTCCAGGCATTCGAGGGCGATGCGCCGTTCCGTGAGCGGTAGCGGGAACAGGCTGCGCCACGCGGCGTGGTAGCCGATGCGACCGAGCAGCACGTTGGCAAGCGCGCTCTGGCGACCGATCAACTGGTGCTGCTGGAAGATCATCCCGGTATGTTTGCGGTGTTCGTGCAGTAGGTGGCGGTCGTCGATGCTGCCCAGCCCCTCAACCGTGATACTCCCCCCGGAAGATGGCGTTAGCTGGTTGAGGCAGCGCAGCAGCGTGGACTTGCCGGCGCCCGAGGCACCCAGCAACACCGTGAACTCGCCCTGCCGGAAGCGCAGCGAGGTCGGGTGCAGCGCAGTCATGCCGCCAGGAAAAGTGACATGGACATCGTTCATCTGGATCATGGGAACTCCCTCACATCAATAAATATAATTCGATTTCATTATCAAGGTGAGCCAAGATTCATGAAAACCAATGGAGGGAATCCTAGGTGCTTTACGTGACAGGAGAGTGAACGTTGTTTGACGTATTTATGATGGAAACGCAGATGGCCAGTACATGCGAATCCAGCTAATTGGAGTTGTTCACGAGCTACCTGCGGCAGACAAGCTTGATGAAAATATGCCGTTACTAGAGGAACAAAGATGCTGGGTAGTTATTAGTTTGAAATACGCCGCAGCTTTGAAACCACAATCCCTGCGGAACATAAGACATAGTCGAATCGGATAGCGCTCCGCTCCTTACCTTCAGTCGATGAGTGGCCGCTTTTGAAAAATGTGAATGGCCGGAATGGCCGAGGAACAGACGCTTGCGGCAATCAAGCTGCCTGTCGCTTGTGGGTCGATTTAAGTCATACGCCTGCACATGGGTTAGTCGTTGGCGCTTCCAAAGCCCGTCCCGGTTGAGGCGAGTTCGCCAACCTCAACAAATCTTGGCCGCGAAATATGGCTGGCAAAATATTGGTTCCTGCTTCACCCCACCCAGGGTTTATGGAGCGCCCATTAATTTACCCGGAAGTGCATCTACCCCACCCCGTTCGCCTCATCCTCCAGCACTTTCAAAAACTCATCCCCATACCTTGCCAGCTTGGCCTGCCCCACGCCGCTGATCTGGCCCATCTCGGCGAGGCTGGCGGGGCGGCGGTTGAGAATTTCCAGCAGGGTGCTGTCGTGGAAGATGACGTAGGGCGGCACGCCCTGTTCGCGGGCGAGTGCAGTGCGCCTGGCCTTGAGGGCCTGCCATAGCGGGTCTTCGTTGGCGCCGGCGAAAGCTTCGCGGGCGCGGGCGCCGCGTTCGGCCTTGCTGGCCCGGCTCTTTTTGACCGGCTCGGCGTCGCGCCGCAACCACACTTCGCGCTCGCCGCGCAGCACCGGGCGGGCGTCTTCGGTCAGGCGCAGGCCACCGTAGGCTTCCATGTCGGCTTCCAGCAGGCCGCCCGCGACCAGTTGACGGTAGACGCTGCTCCACTGTGACTGGTTGAGGGACTGGCCGATGCCGAAGGTGCTGAGTTGCTGATGATTGAATTGTTCGACTTTTGCGCTGGCCTTGCCCAGCAACACGTCGATCAAATGGACGACACCGAAGCGCTGGCCGGTGCGATAGACGCAGGAAAGCGCCATCCGGGCGGCCTCG
>JAUYFW010000264.1 GCA_030690835.1 Sulfurimicrobium sp.
ATAAGCGTAGCGCATTGCACCGCATGCATCCGGCGCAATGCCCGTTGGTTATTGCGCCCTACGCGGGCTGCTCCGGGGTGGCCAGCAGGACGGCCACCCGTTCGGCTGCGATATTGAAGTCCTCGATGGGAACGGGGCGGGAGAAATGATACCCCTGGGCATAGCGGCAACCCATTTCACGCAGGAGTTGGGCCTGGTGGGCAGTCTCGACCCCTTCCGCCACCACATCCAGGCCGAGACTTCTGCCCATGGCCACCACCGCCTCCACCAGCGCCCGTTCGCTGCTGTGGACGTGCATGTCCTGCACGAAGGACTTGTCCACCTTGAGGGTGTCGACGGGAAAGCGCTTAAGGTAGGACAGGGATGAATAGCCCGTGCCGAAGTCATCCAGGTAGACGCGGCAGCCCATTTCATGCACGGCCTTGAGCCAGCCCAGGGCCTTTTCGATGTCGTTGAGGAGCACGCCCTCGGTGATCTCCAGGGCCAGCCGGGCGGGCGAAACGCCGTGCCGCTGGAGCGCCTCCGCGAGCGCGGAGGGGGGCAGCCCTTCCGGGATCTGCCGGGCGGAGACGTTGAGGGAGAGATGGAGGTTCTGGCCGGCCTGTTCCCAGACGGCCAGTTGCGCGCAGGCGGCATCCAGTACCCACAGGCCGATGTCGTTGATGAGGCCGCTCTGTTCGGCGATGGGGATGAAGGCGTCTGGCGGGACCAGGCCTCGCGTCGGGTGCTGCCAGCGGATCAGTGCCTCGGCCCCGGCGAGGCGGTTGCCGCGCAGGTCGACGATGGGCTGCAGGTAAAGCCGGAAATCCCCGTTGCGGAGGGCCAGGCGGAGGTCGTTCTCCAGATGGCGGCGCTGTTCCGCCACCTCGGCGAGGATGGGATCGAAGAAGATCGCGGTGTTGCCGCCGGCAGCCTTGGCGTTGTCCAGGGCCAGTTCGGCAAGGCGCAGCAGGGTGGGGACGTCGGCGCCGTCGTGGGGGAAAAGGGTGATGCCGATGCTGGCATGCAGCCTGATGGGCGAGCCGGCGATGAAATGATTCTGGCTCAGAGCCTGCAGGATGCGGCTGGCGACCTTGTCGGCGTCCTCGCCCAGGATGACGTTGTGCAGGATGATGCCGAAGGTGTCGGCGGACAGGCGGGCCAGGGTGTCGTTACTCTTGACACAGTGGGACAGGCGGGCGGTGGTGACCTTGAGTATCTGGTCGCCGGCGGGCCGGCCGAGACCTTCGTTGATGCGCTTGAACTCGTCCAGGTCCACCAGCATCAGAATGAAGCCGCCGCTCTGGGTGAAGGCGTAGTCCTTCACCAGGGCATGCAGCCGTGCCTCCAGGCCCAGGCGGTTGGTCAGGCCGGTGAGGGGGTCCGTGACGGCCAGCCGTTTGGCCGAGGCCTCGGCCTCCTTGAGCTCGGTGACATCGTGGACCACCCCCTGCAGCAGCATGTCGCCGATGGGGCTGAGGACCAGGTTCAGCCAGCGGCGGGTGTCGTCTTTCAGGCGCAGGAGCAGATCCTCGGTAACGGGGGCGTTGCCGTGGAGGCCTTCCCGGATCAGTTCAGCGAGGCGCAAGGGATTTTTCCAGGGCAGCGCGCCCAGGTGCGGCGCGCCCCCATGGGCGGCGGAGCTGGGGATTTCCAGCAGGCGGGCCAAGGCCGGGTTCCAGGAAGAAAGCCGGCCTTCGCTGTCGAGGATGAAGATGCCGGACTCGGCATGCTCGAAAATGGCATGGTACTTCTTCTCGTCCATTTCCCGTTGCAGGCGCAGCGTCCGTTCCTCCTCCAATGACTCCACCAGGGATTCGGCCAGCGTGTTGACGTCGCCCACGAGACGGCCGATTTCCGTGTGAGCGAGCCCATTGGGCGCGGACAGACGGTCGCCGGCCTTCGCGTCCATGTGGTGCAGGCGATCGGACATGGCCTTGATGGGGCGCAGGATGAACAGCAACATGGCGCCGGTCATCACCAGGACGACCAGGGTGAGCTGCCAGCCCAATTGCAGGGCGACAAAGCGGATCTCCTCCAGGATGGCCTGATGAATGAGTTTGTCATGAGGGGTCACCTGAATGCGGCCGATCACCTGCTCCGGGTTGAAGGGGGAGCGGATGTCCCGCGTCAGATGGGAGGCGGGGTCGGTGACCGCCGCCGCCCCGGCGCGTCGCCTGTGGGCCAACTCTTTCTTGTCCGCGAGGATGGTCACGTCCAGCACTTCGCTGTTGCTCAGAAGGCCTTGGGCCACTTCTTCAGCCAGGGCCTGGTCCCCCACGAAACAGGCGACTCGCACGGTGCTTTCCACCGTGTCGAGGAGCTGGTTCAGCCGCGTGATCGCCGCCTCATTCGCCCGTTTATGAGTGACCACGGCGGTAATGGCCATGGTGAGAAGGCCTAACAGGCTGGAAATGACAACCACCATGGCAATGGAACGGAACAGCAGGCTATGTTTCCAGAGCGCCCTCATGCCCATGTCCTCATGGTTCAAATTCCATGACGATCCTGAGGCGCGCATCAACCATGCCACGCTCGACGTAGCCGATTGCCCCAGGGGTGCGAACAAGCCAGGCCATCACCTCCGCCGCACTGGCTGCCTGGCGGGGGGGCGAGGTCTTGCCCGAGAAGATCAGGCGTGCCCAATAGGCGTTGATCTCCGCCAGGTCCTTGTTGACCAGCTTGCGATAGAACTGCGCCTTCAGGGGCTGCTCCGCCGGCTGGTCGATGGGCAGGGCCGCGAGACCGGAGGGGAGTTGCCGGTAACGTCCCAGGAAGATGTTGATAACCTCGTCGCGACTGAGACGCTCGACACCGCTGCCGGCGTTGGCCACCACCACCAGCTCGGCCACGGCCGGCGGGGCGGCCAGCAGGGCCAGCAGGGCGGGAAATTGGAGACGGCTGGTCATGGGCACTAAAATACGAAATCCATGGCCAGGCTGAAGACGCTCATGTTGCCGTTCCAGGCGGCGGGTGTATCCTCACCGCGGAAGGGGAACAACGAACTGGGCGTGCCGCGTATCCAGTCCATCTGGGCCTTCAAAGCCAGGTTGGGTTGCAAATCCCAGCGCCCGCCCAGGAACAGGGTGTGCTGGTCGCTGTGGGTCTGGGCCATGAGGCTGGCCGTCAGAAGGGCCAGGGAGGCTGGAGGAGGCGAGGCCAGGGTCTTGGCTGAGGATTTCACCTGGGAATAGCCCAGGTAAGGCGCCACCTGGCCCAGGCGATAGGCGGCGATGACATAGCCGGCCTTGCTGTCCTCATATTGGGTGCTCTCATGCCGGGTCTGGCTGAGCATCAGTTGCAGTTGCAGCGGACCCTCGTCATAAACCATGCCGAGGGAGCTGAAGCGGCTTGATTTGCCCGCCACGGACAATTCCGGGACGTAGGACAGGAAGCCTGGAGGCCCCCCCATGGACTCCACCAGGGCATTCATGGGCGTTTCGTTTTCGAAGCGAATCTGGGAGTGGCCAAAGCGGAACTGCCAGGGACCCCGCAGGTAATCCACATGCCCGCCCACGAGCAGGGAACCCGCAAGATCCCACGGGTTATTGACGAAGGGGGTCTTCTCCGGGGAGGCGCCGGCAAAGAGCTTGCCGCGCAGCAGGCCGCCAGCCAAAGGGGTGGTCGCGCTGACATCCAGGCCATCGATGTAGGAAAAGACCAGGGAGCCGTAGTAATCCGGCGGTGGACGCACGGTGAGATTGGCATAGCCCACCAGCCGCGAGTCGGCCAGCATGTAGAACTCGGTGCCCAGGCGGCCGGCCCGCAGGCTGAGTGCCGGCGAGACGTCATGGCGCAGGAAAGCCCAAGTGACTTCGGGGGTGTAAGTGCCGTCATGGCGATAACGGCTGACCACCTGCATGACCCCCTCGGTCTGTTCGCTCAACTGGATGTTGGCCTGCAGCCCGAGGAGCGAGTCCAGCTTGCCAGACCAGTTCCGGCTCAGGCCATCCGGTGAGGAAAGATCGCGCACGAACTGGACCGAGTCGTTGTCGGAGCGGGCGATGCCCAAGGTGCCAAAGCCCTTCAGGGAAACGCCGGGCCTGCCGGCGGCGCCATCCTCTTCGCCCAGGCAGGGCAAGGCCGCCGCCAGCGCCCAGGCCAGAACCAGCGTAAGACCACGTCTATATAGCATCGCTATCACTCGCCAAGATCAGGTAGGCGCATCCCCTGAAGGAAATGCTGTTGGTGTTTTTTTCTCAGTGTAACCCGCTATCGAAGAAAATAGGAAGAATGCGCGGAGAGAAAAAAGCGGCCCGCATGGGGCCGCCTGAATAGAACCGGATGGGGTGGATTACAGGCCCTGCAAGCCCCGCGCGAGATCAGCCTTGATGTCCGTAACCGATTCCAGCCCTACCGCCACGCGCAGCAGTCCGTCCCCGATACCCGCAGCCGCGCGCGCTTCGGCGGAAACACGGCTATGGGTGGTACTGGCGGGATGGGTAATGGTGGTCTTGGTGTCCCCCAAATTGGCGGTAATCGAAACCATGCGGGTCGCATCCACCAGGCGCCAGGCGGCGTCCTTGCCGCCCTTGACGTCGAACGCCACGATGCCGCCGCCGGTTTTCTGCTGCTTCATCGCCAGCGCATGCTGGGAATGCGACGGCAGACCGGGGTAGTACACGCGCTCGACCCAGGGCTGGTTTTCCAGCCACTGCGCCAGTTCCAGCGCATTGCGGGAATGGGCATCCATGCGGATTTTGAGGGTTTCGAGTCCCTTGAGAATCACCCAGGCATTGAAGGCGGAGAGCGTCGGCCCGGCGGTGCGCAGAAAGCCATACACCCCTTCCATGAGTTGCTTGCTGCCCAGCACGGCGCCGCCCAGCACGCGGCCCTGGCCGTCGAGGTACTTGGTGGCGGAGTGGATCACGATGTCCGCGCCCAGATCGAGCGGGCGCTGCAGCATGGGGGTACAGAAGCAGTTGTCCACGGCCAGCCAGGCGCCGCTCTGATGGGCGATATCGGCCAGCGCGGCGATGTCGCACACTTCCGTCAGCGGATTGGACGGCGTTTCGACGAAAAACAGCTTGGTGTTGGGCTGAGCCGCTTGCCGCCAGGCGGCAAGATCGGCCAGCGGCACGAAGGTGGTTTCCACCCCGAAACGCTTGAGAATATTGCCGAACAGCTGCACCGTGGTGCCGAAGATGCTGCGCGAGGCGACGATATGGTCGCCGGCGGAGAGCAAACCCATCACGCTGGCCAGAATGGCGGACATGCCGCTCGACGTGGCGACGCAAAATTCCGCTCCTTCCAGTGCCGCCAGGCGATCCTGCAGCATGGTGACGGTGGGATTGGTGAAACGCGAGTAGATGTTGCCCGGTTCCTGGCCACTAAAACGGTCGGCGGCCTGGGCGGCGCTTTCGAACACGAAGCTGGAAGTGAGAAAAATCGCTTCGGAATGTTCGTTGAACTGGCTGCGCTGCGTCCCGGCCCGGACGGCCAGGGTTTCAAGATCGTATTCGTCATTCATGATTTAGTCGGCCTCATTGAGGTTGAGATCAAGCTGGCGGCTGGCCAGCCCCGCCGCGTCCAGCGTGGGCCTGCCTCGCGAGGACTCGATTTCAGCCAGGTATTCTGGCGTGATATCGCCCGTGATGTAGCTGCCATCGAAGCAGGAGGAATCGAAAGTCGTAATATCAGGCCGAGCTTCCCGCACGGCTTCGACCAGCGCATCGAGATCCTGGTAAATCACCTCGTCGGCGCCGATTTCCTGTGCAATTTCGTCATCGGTGCGGCCGGTGGCAAGCAGTTCCGCGCGCGTCGGCATGTCGATGCCGTAGACGTTGGGAAAGCGCACCGGCGGCGCGGCGGAAGCAAAATACACCTTGTTGGCACCGGCCTCGCGCGCCATCTGCACGATCTGCTGACTGGTGGTGCCGCGCACGATCGAATCGTCCACCAGCAGCACGTTCTTGCCCTCGAACTCGATACGGATGGCGTTGAGCTTCTGGCGCACCGATTTCCTGCGCAAGGATTGGCCGGGCATGATGAAGGTACGGCCGATGTAGCGGTTCTTGATGAAACCTTCGCGGTAAGGCACGGCAAGCTGGTTGGCCAGCTGCAACGCGCTGGGGCGGCTGGTGTCGGGAATCGGGATCACCACGTCGATGTCCAGCTGGCCGAATTGGCGGCGGATTTTCTTGGCCAGGCTGACGCCCATGCGCAGTCGGGTTTCATACACGGAAATGCCGTCGATCACCGAATCCGGGCGGGCCAGATAGACATATTCGAAAATACAGGGGTTGAGCGAGGTTTTCTCGACACACTGCTGGCTGAAGAAATTTCCGCCATCCTCGATCAGGATCGCTTCGCCCGGCGCCACGTCGCGCACCAGCTTGAAGCCCAGCACATCGAGGGCGACGCTTTCGGATGCCACCAGGTATTCCGGCCCCTGCGCGGTCTCGGCGCGGCCGAATACCAGCGGCCGGATGCCGTGAGGGTCGCGGAAGGCCAGCAGGCCATAGCCGGAGATCATCGCCACCACGGCGTAGGCACCCTTGCAGCGGCGGTGTACCCCGGCCACGGCCTTGAAAATGGTTTCCGGGTCGAGCTGGTGATTGGCGGTGCAGGATGCCAACTCATGCGCCAGCACGTTGAGCAGCACTTCCGAATCGGAAGTGGTGTTGACGTGACGCAGGTCCTGGCGGAACAGGTCCTCGCGCAACTGGTCGGCATTGGTCAGATTGCCGTTGTGTCCGAGCACGATGCCGAAGGGAGAATTGACATAGAACGGCTGCGCCTCGGCGGCGGAAAACGCATCGCCGGCGGTGGGATAGCGCACATGGCCGATGCCCACGTTACCCAGCAGGGAGCGCATGTTGCGCGTGCGGAACACGTCCGCCACCAGGCCATTGGCCTTGTGCATGTGAAAGGTGCCGCCGTCGCTGGTAACGATGCCGGCCGCATCCTGGCCGCGGTGCTGCAGCACCAGCAGGCCATCGTAAAGCAACTGGTTGACGGGGTTTTTCGCTACCACACCGAGAATTCCGCACATGTTGGAACGTCCTATTCAGTCATAACTGAGGCGTTTGGAAAAATCTTCCGGCAGCCAGGTTTTCGCCTTGATGGTCAAGGCCTCCAGCGGTGAGCTGAACATCGCATCACGCCAGAAATGTTGCCGCGGTAATGAAGTGAGTCCGGCCAGCAACACCAGCACCATCACGATCAGCAAACCACGCGCAAAGCCGAAAATCGCGCCAAGGCCGCGGTCAAAAGTGCCCAGCCCCACGGTCTTGACCAGTTCCGATAATGCGATGGTGAACAGGCTCATCAGCAACAGCGTGATCAGAAACAGGATGATGAACGCCGCCAGCAGCTTCAGTGCTTCGCCCGGTATGGCTGCCGGCAGCTGCGCCGCCAGCCACACCCCGTAAGCATTCGCCACGAGGAATGCCGCCACCCAGGACGCCAGCGCGAGGATTTCGCGCACCGCGCCGCGCATCACGCTGAGCAGGATCGACAGCCCGACAATCAGCAATACCGTGTAATCAAAAACCGTCATGCGTCTTGCTTGAAAGCCCGATCATTTTTTCTCTGTAACCAGACCATCCACGATGCCTGCCGCCTTCAGCCGGGCCAGGGCGTGCTCTGCCTCCTGGCGGCTGGAATAGGGTCCGGCGCGCACGCCGGTTTTTTCGCCCGCGGGGGATTTGATTTTTTCCAGATAATATTTGACACCCAGTTCCTTCAGCTTGACCTGGCGCTGTTTGGCATTGGCCTCACTGAGAAAGGAACCGAGCAGGACGACATAGCTGTTGCCGCCATGCTGCGTTTCGACCTTGGTTGCAGGCTTGGCTTCCTTTGGATTATCGGCGGCTTCCTTGGCCTTTTCCGCGGGTTTTTCTGTTTTCTTGAGTGCAGCCGGTTCCGGTTTTGCTTCTGTCACTTTCGGCACAGGCGCGGGTGCCACCGGGGCGGCATGATCTTCCATCTGCACGGGCGCTGGCTGTGGCTGAGCAACAGGGGGAGGCGGTGGCTTCGCTGTGTTGAGCGGGAAATCGGTGCTCTGCTGCGAGGGGATGTTGATGGCGATATCCTGGCCCACCGGCTTGGGTTCGTCGTCCAACACCATGGGCAGCACGGTGACCATCAGCGCCACCAACGTTATCGCGCCTACCAGGCGACGCCGTGCGCGCTTTCTGAGCTGAATTTCTTCAACAGTGGGGGAAGGACCGTTAGCCATTCAATCGGGTTTCCTGTTGCGGACGTCTTGCATAACCTCGGCTACGGTATGGAACGAGCCGAAGGCCGCAATTCTATCATCTTCGCCGGCGATTTGGCAGGCATGGCGGTAAGCGGCGGTGATGTCGGGAAAGGCATGGATTGCCTCGACGCCCGCAAGCACCAGGCTGGCTTGCAGTTCGGCCGCACTGGCCCCGCGCGCATGGGCTATGCCCGCGACCAGCCAGAGGTCGATTTCCTCGCGCAGTGCCGCGATAACGCCGGCGATATCCTTATCCCCCAGCATGGCGAATACCGCGATGGTCTTGCCGCCGCACCCCATCTGGTGCAAATTGGAAGCCAGCGCGCGCGCGGCATGGGGATTGTGCGCCACGTCGAGAATCAGCGCCGGTTTGCCCGGCAGTACCTGAAAGCGGCCCGGCACGGTCGCCTCCAGCAGACCACGGCGGATGTCTTGCGGCGTAACGGGAAGCTTGTCCTTGAGCGTTTCCAGTGCTGCCAGACAGGCGCTGGCATTGTCGAGCTGGTAAGTGCCGCGCAACGACGGGTAAGGCAAGGTCAGGCGCCAGCCGTCCCGACTCCAGAACAGCCATTGTCCTTGCTGGGGCTCGGCACCGAAATCGCGACCGATCTGCTTTAACCGGGCGGCAATTTCCTCGGCGTGTTGCAGCAAACTGCGCGGCGGATTGGGGTCGGCGCTCACCGCTGGCCTGGCGGCGCGAAAGATACCGGCTTTTTCCCGCCCGATGGATTCGCGGTTATCGCCCAGGTAATCCATGTGGTCGAGGTCCACGCAGGTCACGATGGCACAGTCCGCATCGAAGACATTCACCGCATCGAGACGCCCGCCCAATCCCACTTCCAGAATTGCCACCTCGACCCGTTGCTGGAGAAACAGCCACATCGCCGCAAGCGTGCCGAATTCGAAATAAGTCAGGGAAATATCACCGCGCGCGGCTTCCACGGCGGCAAAGGCATGGCATAACGCCGCATCATCGACCTCGCGCCCATTGATGCGCACGCGCTCGTTGTAACGCAACAAATGGGGCGAGGTATAGCAGCCGACGCGATAGCCGGCCGCAGCGAGAATGGCCTCCAGCATGGCGCAGGTGGAACCTTTGCCGTTGGTGCCGCCAACCGTAATCACCGGGAAAGGAGTTTGAAGCCGGAGCCGTTCCTTGACGGCGTCTACCCGCGCCAGGCCCAGCTCGATGGTGCTGGGGTGCAACTGCTCCAGATGAGCCAGCCACTCCCCCAGGTTAGAACCTGTTTCGGCGCGGGGCATGAAACCTACCGGAAAAGGCTATTAGGCATGCGCCGCCGGCATCCGCGTCATCATGGTCAACATATTGGCGAAGCGGTCGCGCATCTGGCGGCGGTCGATGATCAGGTCCACGGCGCCGTGGTCGACCAGGAATTCCGCGCGCTGGAAACCTTCGGGCAAGGTTTCACGCACCGTCTGCTCGATCACACGCGGCCCGGCAAAGCCGATCAGGGCATTGGGCTCGGCCACGATGACGTCACCGAGCATGGCGAAGCTGGCGGAAACCCCGCCCATGGTGGGATCGGTCAACACCGAAATGAACGGCAGGCGGGCTTCGGCCAGTTTGGTCAACGCCGCGCTGGTCTTGGCCATCTGCATCAGGGAGAGCACCCCTTCCTGCATGCGCGCCCCGCCGCTGGCGGCAAAGCAGACGAAGGGAAGGTTGTGCTCCAGGCAAACATTGATGCCGCGCACAAAACGCTCGCCCACGACCGAGCCCATCGAGCCGCCCATGAACTTGAATTCGAATGCCGCGGCAACCAGTGGAATGCCCTTGACACTCCCCTGCATCACCACCAGCGCATCGGTCTCGCAGGTATCGCGCTGCGCATCGACCAGACGATCCACATAGCGCTTGCTGTCCTTGAATTTCAGACTGTCAATCGGCAACACCTCGCCACCGATCTCGCGCCGATCCTCCGCATCGAGCAGGATATGCAGCCGGGTACGTGCCGAAATACGATGGTGATGGCCGCATTTCGGGCACACTTCCAGGTTCTTTTCCAGGTCGGTGCGGTACAAAACGGATTCGCAGGTCGGACACTTGCTCCACAGGCCTTCCGGAACGGATTTCTTGGTGTCGCTGCTGATCTTGCGTTTGATTTTGGGCGGAAGAAGTTTCTGAAACCAGCTCATGATTTATCCTTGAATTAGCTGTCAGCGTTCAGCTATCAGCTATCAGCTATCAGCTAAAAGCTGACGGCTGACGGCTGACGGCTAATTAGCTGATGGCTGTTTACCTGCTATCCATGGCAATGCGGATACCCTTTACCAGGGTAAACACGTTTTGCGTCACGGCATCTGTCTGCGAATTTTCGATTTCCTCAACGATGCGGCTGCCGATCACCACCGCATCGGAAAACTGCGCCACCGCTCTGGCTGTTTCGCCATCGCGGATACCGAAACCGACACCTACCGGCAAGTTGGAGGCGGCCTGGATCAAGGGAATCTTCCGGCTGACTTCCTGCAAATCCAGATTCGCCGAGCCTGTCACGCCCTTGAGGGAAACGTAATAAATAAATCCCCGCGCCAGCTTCGCCACTTGCTGGAAACGCTGCTCGGGCGTGGTGGGAGAAAGCAGGAAAATCATGTCGATACCGTGTTGCTGCAAAGCGGCGGCCAAGCCCGCGCATTCCTCCGGCGGATAATCCACCGTCAGCACGCCGTCCACCCCTGCCGTCTCCGCAGCTTGGGCAAATGCTTCGTAGCCCATGACCTCGATCGGATTGGCGTAGCCCATCAGCACTACTGGCGTGGTCGGGTTGGATTTGCGAAATTCAGCCACCAG
>JAUYFW010000012.1 GCA_030690835.1 Sulfurimicrobium sp.
AGATCACAGAGGACACAGAGATGACGCGGGTTTCGCATTGTTATCAGGTTCACCCGGTGGGTGATGCTCATATTCACGATAAACCATTGTTTCTCTCTGTGAACTCTGTGTTCTCTGTGGCCAAATGAGTTTTTAAGGATAAACCAGCGCCACCGTACGCGCAGCCAGCTGGCAGCGGTGCAGGTCGTGGGTGGTGAAGCCACCCCAGCCCCACTGGTTCTTCAATTCGTCGAAGGCATTCTCGGCATCTGCCCGATCCCGATAGAGTTGGCCAAGACTAAGAATCTCGTAGTCCGTGTTGGTCACCAGCACGGCGTATTCATAGCCGGTAATTCCCTTTCCGGCCTTCTTGTCGGCCTCGATAAAGGCCAGCAGTTGCTGGCCGTTATTCTCTCCCGCCATGATGATTTCGCCAGTGAGCGGTCGGCGTATCACGACGACCCGGCGTTTCGTTTCCCATCCGGCGAGGGCCAACTCCCCATCCATTCCCTCCCAGCCTTGTCCTGCATCCGTCCAGCCCGATTGGCGAAAGAGACTGCCGATGTGGCGCTTGACGTTCTTCGAGAGTTTGAGCTTGAACAGGTAGGGTTGGCTTCGCTCCTCCAACGCCGTCATCAGCGGGTCGTTGCCAAAGGCGCTGTCGCCACGCACTAACTCAGGCTTCTTTGCCGGGGGCAGATCATCGATGATCCGCAGCAGTCCGGGCTGGGTGTGCTTGGCGCCGTGCTCGTTACCGGCACGGACTTCGACGCCCAGCACCAGGCGGGTGTTGGCCATGAGGTAGGTGTGGTAGCTATGCGACGGACGACCTGGCTTTCTCGGGTTGTAGGAGATGACCGCGCCTTCCTGATGGCCATACAGGGGTTTGACGGTGGTGTCGGTATCGAGAATCCATGGCGCGTCAAGCAGTGGCGCCATGCTGTCGGTCAGATGTCCGTCCAGCCAGGCCGTGCCTCCGGCTTCGGGGATGCGCTTCAGCGCGGTGCGCAGGGCATCTTCGGAGACGACCTTCTTCATATCGAGCAAGCCGGGGTTGACACCATCGCAACGAATGGCGGTGACGTGCGAGTAGCGTTTGTGGCCCGACAGGATCGAGAGCGTCCAGGTACCCAGTACGTCTGCCTTGCTCGGCGCGTTGGGGCTGGTGTAGGTTAGCGGGCAGCTTTCCAGCCAGCGCGACCACAGTCCGGTCAGGGTGAGAAATTCGATGAAGTAGGCCAGTTGCCCCATCGGCGTGGCGGCACTTTCGGTATCCCACCGCACTTGCACACGGCCCGCCATCGTCCGCACGCCAGCGCACGACATAAGCATTTCTTTGCTCTTCACCAGCTTATTCTTCGACTCACCCATTGGGTGGCTCCTCTGATAGTTGTGTATCCCACAGCCTGCCTGAGTTTCAGGCAGATTGCACGGGGGCAACTCAGGTTTCTAGGTTTAAACCACGCGGATCACGGGGTGAAATCAATATGTCCGCAGCGATTGATTCCGCTGATCATTGGGCTGGCCATCGTGGCAGCCCAAATTATTTTTATGCCCAATCATTTCCTGAAATGAAGCGTATGATGCTATATAAGCACTTGCTAATGTATCGGGGGATACTGAAGTGATGCGCCGCGCTGAACAAATGCTTGTAACAAATCTGCAGCAAATGCACAAATCAAGACCATGCAGGTACTGCATGCGGGTTCCGGTTCTATTCCAGTGGTGGCCGGATTTTTATAACAACAATTACCCATACTGGAAATGTCATGCCCTCTGAAACACAGTCTGTACTTTACATCCGCCTGCCGTGCTGGAAAATCTATCCGGGTGGCGTGATCTATGTTGCGGATTACATCCACAAACAGCGTCCCGGCATCCGGCAGCATCTGCTGGATCTGGCCCTGGTTACACCCGCCGAGCGCAAGCGCGTGGTGAAGGAACACCTCGCTTCGCTGCGGCCGGATATCGTGGCCTTCTCCTGGCGCAACATGCAGTCCTTCGGCCCGCATCCGGAAGACGATGCGCTCGGCGTGGTGATGAATTTCGATTATTCGCCCAACTGGAAGCGCAAGCTCAAGGCGGCCAGCAGCGCGTTTTCCATTATTTATGACTACACCGCCAGCCGGCTGAACAATTTCGGCTACATGAAGCTGGTGCGCAAGCTGCTGCCCGCCACGCGCATCGTGGTGGGCGGCACGGCGGTCTCCATTTTCGGTAAATACGTGGCCGAGAAATGTCCCACCGACACGGTGATCGTGATCGGTGAAGGGGAGGATGCCATGCTCTCCATTGTCGATGGCTTCAAACAGCCTGCCGGTGAGGTTTATTACAAGGACCATGCCGGCCGCGTCGAACATCGCCCGCGCGCCGAAACCTTCGACCTGCGCCAACTCACCGCAGTAGATTTCCCCTATGTCGAGTCGATTTTCCCTGATTTTCACAGCTACCTGAATGACGACATCGGCGTGCATACCAAGCGCGGCTGCCCGTTCCAGTGCCATTTCTGCCTCTACAACAAGATCGAGGGCGCGCATCAGCGCTATCGCGAGCCGCTCGAAATCGCCAAGGAAATCGAGGCGCTGAACAAGAACTACGGCGTCAAGCGCATCTGGTTTACCGACGCGCAATTCTGCTCGACCAAGAAGAGCACCGAACATGTCGGCCTGATCCTCGACGAACTGCTGCCGCGCAAACTGGATATCACCTGGTCGGGCTATCTGCGCCTCAACCACCTGACGCCGGAACTGGCGCAAAAAATGCTCGCAACCGGCCTCGGCAGCGTTGATCTGTCCTTCACCGGCTCGCAGGAAATCATCGACAAGCTGACCCTGGGTTATTCGCTGGAACAGCAGATGGAGGCTTTCCGCATGTTCAGGACCAGCGCTTTTACCGACCAGAAAATCAAGCTCTACATGCCCCTCAATGCGCCGGGAGAAACCGTCCACACCCTGCGCATGACCATCGAAAAAATCAAGGAACTGTATGAGATGTTCGGGCGCGACAACGTGCTGCCATTCATCTTCTTCATCGGCATTCAGCCCAATACGCCGGTGGAACGCCTGCTGATCAGCCAGGGGTATCTGAAGCCGGACTACAACCCGCTTTCGCTCAATCCATTCGTGATCAAGAAACTGCTCTACAACCCTGAGCCGCTGGGCCGCCTGATCGGCCGCGCCTATCTCGAAGCGGTCGATTCGCTCGATACCAGCAGCGAATATATCGGTCGCCTGACCATGGAGATCATAGAGCGCGAGCTGAATCGCATGCCCAGCGGGCGCAAAAGCCGCCCCCTGGTTGCACCCAGTATTCCTATTCTGTATACGCGCGAGTGATTGAATACGCGCGAGTGATTGATTTTTCTTTCATGGCATATCCCGGCGGTGAGGCGTATTATTTTATATGAGCGTTTTCTAATATATTGGAATGAACATGAACAGCGAAGAGAAACAAGCGCTTGCGGAGCAGGCGTATGAGAAAGCGGTAAAATATGAACTGGATTATGGTTGCTGCCCGCAATGCGTTCTTGCCACTGTCCAGGAGACCGTGGGGATTGTTGACGACGCCACGATCAAGGCCAGCCACGGACTTTCCGGCGGCGGCGGATTGGTGGGCCTAGGGGCATGCGGCGCCCTGACCGGCGGGCTGATGGCGCTCAGCGCGAAATTCGGGCGTGACCGGGACAAGCTGGACAAAGGCCGCTACATCAACAATTTCAAGAAAAACAAGGAACTGGTGGAGCGCTTTCGCGCGGAGTTTGGTGGCGTCACCTGCGAGGAGCTGCAAAAACAGTTCACCGGCCGCACTTACGACATGTGGAAAGCCGACGAATACCAGGCGTTCGATGACGCACGCGGCAAGCAATGCGCCCACGCGACGGGGACGGTCACAAAATGGGTGATCGAGATGCTGTAAAGCTGCTTGATCTGGCGGGAAAGCCCGACCTACAGTCAACGCGTTTCATGTTGGCTGACTATTAACCTAGAAACCTTAGTTGGACAGGCTGAAGTGTGCGATTTTTGGGGTGCAGGGCAAGGCGTAACGACGCGGAATGGTCATTCCATTCCAAGGAGTTACAACGCCGCCATGCGCCGCAAAAAGCGTGCAATTCAGCCTGTAGCGTACACACCAAACGGGTGAGCGCGTCGAATACAAATAATCTCATTGATTTCATGGCATTGGGTGCTTAGTTGAGCGGTCAACTGAGGTTTCTAGGATTAAGCGCCAAGCAGGGCCTCGATCTTCATGTTGACCGTCGTGCCCATGCGCGCGCGCTTGGCGACATCGAGGCGCACCGCGTCTTCCACCGCGCGGCCGCGCCTGACCCCCTTCATGCTCAGCGCCCCCGTGAAAACGCTGACCAGCTTGAGACTGTCCTTGTCGCCCAGGCCCATCAGGATCACGCCGCGCCCCTTCGGCATTTGCCTTACTTCCGCCAGCGGGAACACCAGCAGCCGGTCGCTGCTCGACGCGCAGGCCACGTAGCACAGGCCCGCTGACGGCACCCTGGCGGGGGGCAGCACGCGCTCGCCCGCCTCAAGAGTCATCAGCAGCTTGCCGCCCTTCTGGCGCGAGCTCATGTCGGCAATCGTGGTGACGAAACCATAGCCCCCGCTGCTGGACAGCAGCAACTTGTCTTGCGCTGGCCCGGTGAGGAGGCTGATTACCCTGGTCCCGGCCAGCAGCCCGATCAGCGAGGCGGCCGGCACACCGTCGCCCTTGCCGCCGGGAATCAGCGAGGCGGTGACGGTATAAGCGCGTCCATCGGAGGCGAGCAAAATGAGCGCGTCGGGAGAGCGGCACTCGAGCGCGGCAAAAAGCTTGTCGCCCTCCTTGAAGGACAGCGCGGCCAAGTCGAGGCCATGCCCCTGGCGCTGGCGCAGCCAGCCCTTGTCGGAGAGGATGATGGTGACCGGCTCGTCGAGCACGGCGGCTTCGGAGAGGAAAGCGCGTTTCTCCTGCTGGATCAGCGTGCGCCGCTCGTCGCCGAATTTCTTGGCGTCCTCGCGGATTTCGCGCGCCACCAGGGCCTTCATCCGGGCGGGGTTGGCCAACAGGGATTCCAGCTTGCCGCGTTCCTTCATCAGTTCGGCGATTTCCTGCTCGATCTTGATGCCTTCCAGGCGCGACAACTGGCGCAGGCGGATTTCGAGGATATCGTCCGCCTGCCGCTCGGAAAGGGAAAAGCGCGCCATCAACGCCTGTTTCGGCTCGTCCGACTCGCGGATCAGCTTGATCACCTCGTCGATGTTGAGGAAAACGGTGTGCCGGCCTTCGAGGATATGGATACGGTCATTGACCTTGCCGAGGCGGTGGCCAAGGCGTTTTTCCACCGTCCTGACGCGGAACTGGCACCACTCCGTGAGAATGGTGAACAGCGATTTCTGCATCGGATTGCCGTCCAGCCCGACCTGCACCAGGTTGAACGACACCGTGGTTTCCAGGCTGGTGTAGGCCATCAGGGTGCGGGCGAATTCGTCGCGCTCGATGCGCGAGCTCTTGGGCCCGAACACGATGCGCACCGACTGCTCCTTGTCCGACTCGTCGCGCGCCGTTTCCAGCAGGGACAACAGCAGGGCCTTGGTTTGCGTCTGCCCCTGATCGACGGTCTTCTTGCCCAGTTTGGGTTGCGGATTGGTGAGGGTCTCGATCTCGGACAGCACTTTCGCCGCCGACGCGCCGGGCGGCAACTCGGTGATCACCAGCTGCCACTGGCCGCGCGCCATCTCCTCGAACACATAGCGCGCGCGCACCGCGATCGTGCCGCGTCCGCTGCCGTAGGCGTTGCGGATTTCCTGGTTGCTGGAAAGGATCTGCCCCCCGCCCGGAAAGTCCGGCCCCGGGATCATGTCCAACATCCGAGCTTCGGTAAAGGCAGGCGACTCGATCATGCAGGCCGCCACTTCGCAAACTTCGCGCAGGTTGTGCGGCGGCACCTCGGTGGCGATGCCGACGCCGATGCCGGAGGCGCCGTTGAGCAGCAGGAACGGCAGGCGCGCCGGCAGCACCGTGGGCTCCTGGAACGAACCGTCGTAATTCTGGCGAAAATCGACCGTGCCATGGTCCAGCTCGGCCAGCAGCAGCTGGGCAATCGGCGTCAGGCGCACTTCGGTGTAACGCATCGCCGCCGCCGAATCGCCGTCCAGGCTGCCGAAATTGCCCTGCCCGTCGATCAGCGGGTAGCGCAGCGAGAAATCCTGCGCCATGCGCACCGCCGCCTCGTACACCGCGCTGTCGCCGTGCGGGTGATATTTACCGATCACGTCGCCGACGATGCGCGCCGATTTCTTGTGCGGCTTGTCCGACTCGTTGCCCATTTCGCGCATGGCGTAGAGAATGCGCCGCTGCACCGGCTTCTGCCCATCGCGCACGTCGGGAATGGCGCGCGACTTGGACACCGCCATGGCATAGGCGAGATAAGCGGCCTTGGCATAGTCCGCCAGATCGTCGTGCGGTTCCTCGACCTGCGGTACGTCTTCAGGCGGGCTTGGCGGCTCGGGTGGCTCCATCCGCACGTCGTTTACCTCATGCCCGTCGGGCGCGTCCCCGTCCGCTACCACATCCAGATGCACAAACAGATCGGGGGTATTGCTATCGATTTCGTCCTTCATCTTGTTCCAGATTTATGGTCAAATTTATGGGAAGGCGCGCCATACTTAGGGCTCGGCAATGTAATGAATTTAACGAATTTCTTATTAAACCATGGGTTCACCCATGGCTTGTAGAGACATTTATCCTAAAAGCCGCAGTTCAAGCCACAGAGTTCACAGAGAATACAGAGAACACAGAGAGAACAATGGGTTGCGGTCTGCTGCCGCCCTACCAAATGGGTGACTGGCAACAATCCTCTAAGCACTTGTTTTTCCTCTGTGAACTCTGTGTTCTCTGTGGCTAACTGAGTTTTGTAGGTTTATTAAATTCATAACATTACGCACTCAGTAGAGCGGTCAACTGAGGTTTTTAAAACCTCGGTTCGTAAAACACTGGGGTCGTATCGGGGTTTCCCCGATAATTCTGATAGCAGTTTTCGCTTAATGGAGGGAAAAGACGATATGCCCACCATCCTGTTTGGCGCTTTCGACCGGCACAATCTGGGCGATTTGCTGTTTCCGCATGTGCTGGAGGCCATGCTGGGAAAGAAGCAAGAACTGGTGGTCGCGGGGCTGGCCGGGCGCGATTTGCGCCCATTCGGCGGACACCGGGTTGCCGCTCTTCCTGCCCTGACGGCCCGATGGGGGGAACGAAGCGTAAACCTGGTCCATGCCGGAGGGGAAATCCTTACCTGCGATGCGTGGCAAGCCGCGGTGATGCTTCTTTCGCGCGAACAGGCGCAAACCGTCATCGCGCGCCATGACAAGGACGAGGCAGAGCGCCTGGCCTGGGCACGGCGCGTTCTGGGCAGCGACCGTCTGGCGGCATACATGGCGCCGAAAACGCTGTTCCGTCACCCCGGGACATTTGTTTACAATGCTGTGGGAGGCGTCGATCTGGGAGCCAGGGACCCGGCGTTTCGCGCCGAAGTGCTGGACACGTTGCGCGCCGCGGAGTATGTCGCGGTGCGCGACCACATCACCCTGGATTGCCTCGCTCGCGCCGGAATCCCTGCACGGCTGGCGCCCGACCCGGCGGTCATGGTGGCGGAACTATTCAGGGAGCGGATTTCCCGGCAGCGCGACAGCGCGGAAATCGCCAAGCTACGTGAGCGCTTCCCGCAGGGGTTCGCGGCGATCCAGTTTTCCGCCGACTTCGGGGACGATGCCACGCTGAACACTATCGCGGCGCAACTGGACCGGGCAAGCCGGGCGACCGGTCTGGCAATGGTGTTTTTCCGCGCCGGAGCGGCGCCATGGCACGACGAGATGGCAAGCTACCAATCCGTCTCCGGACGCATGGCCCTGGCGCCCTTCCAGCTCTTCGAATCCTTGAACATCTGGGATATTTGCGCACTGATAGCGGAAAGCCGCGTCTATTGCGGCAGCAGCCTGCACGGCCGCATCCTGGCCATGTCGTTCGCGCTGCCGCGGCTGAACATGCTGCATCCGGCACAAACGGGAACGACCAAGCAGGCGGCCTATGCCCGGACCTGGGATCTGGAAATCATGCCCAAGGCGGTTCAAGCGCAAGGAATCGCCCAGGGCATCGAGGACGCCCTGGGCGCAAACACAACGGCCATGACGCAAACCGCCGTTCGCCTGAGCGCGCTTTACCGGCAGCAGTTCGGGGAATGGAGCGGACTGCTGCAAGGGAAGTGACGCGCTCCCCCGAAAGTCTACGCCCCGGACCGCCCCATCCCCATGGGGTCGGCGCCGATGGTGCCGCGCAGGCTTTGCAGATAGGCGCTGCCGCTCACCCACTCCAGCTTGGCCCTGGCCTTTTCGAGCCGGCCCTGTATGTCGAGTTTTTCCGCCACATCGTGATGGCTGGCGCGGATGGCGAAAGCGTCCAGATAGGCGACATGGCGTTTCCACAACGCGACATCCCGCAGCTGTTTCGTTTCCAGCCGTTCGCGGTACCAGTCGGAAGCGAGCAGCGCTGCGCGGGTGAACATGGCGCGGATCTCGGGATGGTGCGCATCCTTGCCCTGGTAGCTGCCGCTGGCCATGATGTGGAGCAGAGCCTTGAGCGGCGGACAGGCGTCTTCCACGCTGCCATCCTCGAGGTAGCGCGCCGCGACGAGTTGCTGAGCTTCGACGATGTTTTCCACGCCATCGACGAACACGTCCAGGCCCTGGCTTTCCGGGCGCAGGATTTCCTCGCCGAACACCGCGCGGGGGGCGTCGAACATCTTGCCCATGAAGCCGTGCACGAAGCGTGCGGTGATGCGGTAGCCGAGACGGCTGGCCTGGATCAGGCGGCCCTGGTATTCGAAATCCTCGATCTTTTCGAGATAGCCGTTTTCGATCATGAAGCGCGGATCGCGCGCCTGGGACGACAGGCGCGACCAGATCTCCGGTACCAGCAGGCTGATGTCGTGATCGACGCGCAGCTTGGGCCCGACGTGCCCGGCAGCGGTCGAGTATCCGGCGTAGCCGCTGAGAATGAAGGACACCAGGGCGTTGTTGAGGTCGGCCGTGGGACGCAGGGCGTTGAACGGCCCCTTGGTGAGCGCGCCCTCGCTGCCGGCACCGGTGGTGGAGGGCGACTTGCCGGTGAGGCTGCACACGAAGTCCATGAACAGCTCGGGCAGTTCCTGATAGTGGATCGGGTTATATACTGCCAGCGGACGGATACCGGGTTCCGGCGGATTGTTGCGGCGGCCGGTGAGCACGGCGTTGACCGGCTCCACCACGATGGTTCCTAGCGGCACGCGGCGATTGAAGCGCGCGCCGATCTCGGCGACGTAGCGCCGCACCGGGTTGGCGATGTCGGTGCGCAACTGGAGATAGCGCGGGTTTTTGCTCGGCTTGCCGTCAACGATGCGCGGGCGGGCGGAGGACACCACGGCCTCGCCGGCATCGTGCGCCTCCTGCAGGATTTTGCGCATCGGCTCGGTGTACTGGCCGAAGCCCACCACGTCGTCGATGATTTCGCTCAGTGCCTCGCCCCTGAGCGGCTCGTAGTTAGCGAAAAAGTTGTCGCGCTGCGCCATGTCCTTTTCGGTCTGTTTGTCGAAACCGCGGTGGATCGCGTCATCCGGGCGCTGGAACAGGCGGTATTCGCAATTGCGCACCAGCTTGACGGACGGGTCGGCGCTTTTCGGCGAGGTGTTGGGCAGCACTTCGGCCGGGACCACCACCGAAGCGCTGATGTCATCTTCCATCTGCACTTTTTCGGCGGGGATGAAGTCCTGGCGCATCTTGAACACGCGCCACGCGCCCTTTTCCGTGAAGCCGACGCGCAAATAGGAGCCAACCAGCTTGCGCTCGCCCAGCTTCAGTTCATGGCCGGGGTGGCCGTTGACGAAATCGACCGACAGATACTTGCGCCAGTCATTGCCCCAGTCCGGGCGATACATGCGCTTGATGACAAAAGCCAGGGCGAGAATGCGATCCGGCACGCCTTCCAGCCAATGGTTGAATTCATCGCTATAGGAGGGTGAGGGGGTGAGCACCTTGATCACCGAGCCCAGGCTGCGCTCCGCACTGAGCAGCTTGCGGCTGGAGTCGCGGTCTTCCGGCTCGAAACCGGGCTTGAAGCGCGCGCCGTAGTCGCGTTCAAAAATGCTTTCGACCTGATCCAGGTCGTGTTCCAGATTCGACACGAACAGCGGCGCGTAGATCACGGCATCGCTCATCGACTTGGAAATCTCCGACTTGCCGCCGCCCGACACGGTGCAGGGCTTGTGGCAGAAAGTGCCTTCCGGATCGGTACCCACCAAGCGCCAGGAGGGCGCGCCGGGGTGTTTCTGCATCTCGACCTTGTAGCCGTTGGGCTGGACGTAGATTTTGCCGGGTTGCAGCTTGATGGACTGGCGCGCGCCGTCCTGGGGCCAGCTGATGATCTGGTTCGGCAGGTCCATGCGCAGATCCTGCGGCACGTAGATCACTTCCGCGTGCAGCTTGTCGATGCCGTAGCCTTGCGGCTGCAGGTGCATCAACTCGCCGTAGTTCGCCACCATTTCCTCGAAGCTGTAGCCTGCCACGCGGGTGATGCTGTCCACGCCGAATTCCTCGCCGTGGTTGTGGCGCGGGAAGGCCAGCGCGCCACCGGCGTGCTCCTCTTCGGCCAGGCCGAACAGGTTGGCGGCATAGCTGATCTGGGTTTTGACTTCCTTCTTGCAGTAGCCGTAGTAGTTGTCGGCCAGGATGGTGACGATCACGCCGCGCGTGTCGCGGGCGGTGATCTTGAAGGCGGCGCCATCGTTGTACAGTTCGCCCTCCTCGCTCCAGCACATGCCGTCCGCCAGCTGGCGCGGAGTGGCTTTATCGCGCCGGGGCAGGCCAAGTTCCTGCTTGGTGAGCTGGACCAGATGCGGCGCGAGGATGACGCAGCCGCTGTGGCCGGACCAGTGATCCACGTCCAGGCCGGCATCGTTGGAGGCCAGCACAGGATTACCGCCATTGCCGAAAATGCTTTCGACGAAATCGAGGTTGCTCACCAGGCTGCCAGGGGCAAAGAAGCGGATTTCCATGCTCTTTTCCGCTTCCTGACCCGGAATCTCGGGGCACACCACCGGACGCAGCAGTAGCGAGACGAACATCCTCGCTTCCTGTTTCTGGCCGGCGGTAAAGGGCAGGCGCTGCAGGTGCTCCGGCGGATTGAGAGCCGCCTTCAGCAAGCGCGCAAAGGCGAGCTTGGGCACGGCCTTCTTGTCGCCAGGGATGGGCAGGCCTTCCTCGGCGATGTGGAACGAGCCCTTGGTGGTGCGGCGGTCGCTGGTGGGGTTGTGCAGCACGCCGTTACGGAGGCGGTAACTGCTGACATGTTCGCTCTTGAATTCGTCCTGCCGGGCCGGCAGGGAAAGCTCCCGGGCCACGCCGTGGCGGTCGAGGACCAAGGTATTTTCCGGCAGGCGCGGGACGCTGCCTTCGGCCACTTCGGCAAGGTAAGCATCGAGGAAAGACTGGATGCGCTGGTCGGGCGGGCACAGATAGCCGGAGAGCAGGCGCGATTTTTCCCGGTAGCTTTTGAGCAGATTGTCGGCAACCGCGAGAAAGCCGCTATCGCTGCCTTCCTCACAGGCCGGCTGGCCGGACGAGGATAATTTCAGGTTGATGTATAGCTGCAGGCGTTCGCGCGCCTCTTGCGGGTCTTCAGAACTGTCACCCAACCCAAGAAATTGATTCGGATCCATAATGCTCTTACCTTAGGTTTGTGCTCACGCACACCGGACGAAAAAGGGTGATTTTACCCTGAAACGGGTAATTTTTTTGCATCCTGAAGCCACCAGGTGCCAACTTGTCCCGACGTAACCCGCATCGCATAATCGCATTTCCTTGACAGCCATGGGATGGGGATTCATTCGTGGAACTCTCACCGGACGAACGGGTCTTTATGAAAGCAAATCCGCGCCGCCGCGCGAGATTTTCGTCGCCGCACGAAGCAAACTGGATACCGCCACATGACACCGCCTGCCCGCTACACCAATACGGCCATCACCCTGCACTGGCTGATTGCATTCCTCATCATCGCGGCTTTCCCGCTCGGCATGGTGACGAGCGACATGGCACTTTCGCCGCTCAAACTCAAGCTCGCCAGCTACCACAAATGGCTCGGCGTCACGGTATTCCTGCTGGCCGTGGCGCGCCTCGCCTGGCGTGCGGGCCACACGCCGCCGCCCCTGCCCGCCGCCCTGCC
>JAUYFW010000013.1 GCA_030690835.1 Sulfurimicrobium sp.
GGCAGGGCGGCGGGCAGGGGCGGCGGCGTGTGGCCCGCACGCCAGGCGAGGCGCGCCACGGCCAGCAGGAATACCGTGACGCCGAGCCATTTGTGGTAGCTGGCGAGCTTGAGTTTGAGCGGCGAAAGTGCCATGTCGCTCATCACCATGCCGAGCGGGAAAGCCGCGATGATGAGGAATGCAATCAGCCAGTGCAGGGTGATGGCCGTATTGGTGTAGCGGGCAGGCGGTGTCATGTGGCGGTATCCAGTTTGCTTGGTGCGGCGACGAAAATCTCGCGCGGCGGCGCGGATTTGCTTTCATAAAGACCCGTTCGTCCGGTGAGAGTTCCACGAATGCCTGCCGCAGGTGGGCCGGCGACCAGCGAATTATGTTCAGACATGATTTGATTCTCCATGCTTGGAAGCCGATAACGCTCATGCATTTATTTATAGCACAATAGCCGACAAAAACAATCGGGATATGTTCGTATAATCCCAGTTTGTTTATTGGGATGCTCGTACATGTAGGAGCGCCGCCCCCGGCGCGAATCGCGGCGAGGGCGCCGCTCCTACAGCTGTGTTTTGGCCCTAATGGATAATCTGGGTTCAATAGATCAGGACAGGTTGGCGCCTGGTAGATTCAGGATGCTAAAAAATTACCCGTTTCAGGGTAAAATCACCGCTTTTTCGTCCCGTGTGCGTGAGCACGAACTAAGGTAAGGGCATTATGGATACGAATCAATTTCTTGGGTTGGGTGGCAGTTCTGAAGACCCGCAAGAGGCGCGCGAACGCCTGCAGCTATACATCAACCTGAAATTATCCTCGTCCGGCCAGCCGGCCTGTGAGGAAGGCAGTGATAGCAGCTTTCTCGCGGTTGCCGACAATCTGCTCAAAAGCTACCGGGAAAAATCGCGCCTGCTCTCCGGCTATCTGTGCCCGCCCGATCAGCGCATCCAGTCTTTCCTCGACGCTTACCTTGCCGACGTGGCCGAAGGCAGCGTCCCGCGCCTGCCGGAAAATACCTTGGTCCTCGACCGCCACGGCGTGGCCCGGGAGCTTTCCCTGCCGGCCCGGCAGGACGAATTCAAGAGCGAACATGTCAGCAGCTACCGCATCCGCAACGGCGTGCTGCACAACCCCACCAGCGACCGCCGCACCACCAAGGGATCGTTCCACATCGCCGAGGAAGGCCTGCCCATCCCCGGCGACAAGAAGGCCGTGCCCAAACTCGCCTTTGCGCGCTTGCTGAAGGCGGCGCTCAATCCGCCGGACAACCTGCAGCGCCTGCCCTTTACCGCCGGCCAGAAACAGGAAGCGAGGATGTTCGTCTCGCTGCTGCTGCGTCCGGTGGTGTGCCCCGAGATTCCGGGCCAGGAAGCGGAAAAGAGCATGGAAATCCGCTTCTTTGCCCCCGGCAGCCTGGTGAGCAACCTCGATTTCGTCGAGAGCATTTTCGGCAATGGCGGTAATCCGGTGCTGGCTTCCAACGATGCCGGCCTGGACGTGGATCACTGGTCCGGCCACAGCGGCTGCGTCATCCTCGCGCCGCATCTGGTCCAGCTCACCAAGCAGGAACTCGGCCTGCCCCAGCGCGATAAAGCCACTCCGCGCCAGTTGGCGGACGGCATGTGCTGGAGCGAGGAGGGCGAGCTGTACAACGACGGCGCCGCCTTCAAGATCACTGCCCGCGACGAGCGCGGCGTGATCGTCACCATTCTGGCCGACAATTACTTCGGATACTGCAAGAAAGAGGTCAAGACCCAGATCAGCTATGCCGCCAACCTTTTCGGGCTGGCTGAAGAGGAACATGCGGGCGGCGCCCTGGCGTTCCCACGGCACAACCACGGCGAAGAATTCGGCGTTGACAGCATCACTCGCGCACCGGGTTACAGCTTCGAGGAGATCGTGACCCACTACGGCGACTTGATGACCGTGCAGCCGGAAGGCTATGCCATCGACAAACGGCACCCGGAAATCATATACGTGCCGCAGGCTCTGCGCATGGACCTTCCCGCTCAAACCGTCAGCTGGGTGAAGGATGGCGCACCTCAGGCCATCAAACTGCGTCCGGGCCATATCTACGTGCAGCCCAACGGCTACAAGGTCGAGATGCAGAAGCATCCGGGCGCGCCATCCTGGCGTTTGGTGGGCACAGATGCAGAGGGCACCTTCTGCCACAAGCCCTGCACCGTGTCGGGCGGAGGAAAGTCGGAAATTTCCAAGTCGCTGAATGACGCGGTGATCTACGGCCCGCTGTTCGTGGCCGATCTGGAGAAGGATCTCGTCCAGGTCGAAAAAATCATCAAGAAAGATTACGCCGGGCGTTTCAAACCGGGGCTCGAGCATGAGGATCGAGATGCGGCGCGCGCCTTGCTCAGCGCCGAACGCAGCTTGGGGTCGGTAATCAAGGTGCTCACCCCTTCCCCCTCCAACACCGAGGAATACAACGCCTGGCTGGAAGAAATTCCCGACCGTATTTTAGCGCTGGTATTCATCATCAAGCGCATGTATCACCCGGATTGGGGCGACGACTGGCGCAAACATCTATCGACGGATTTCGTCAACGGCCAGCCTGGCCATGAGCTCAAGCTCGGCGACAGAAAACTGGTCGGCTCCTATTTACGGATAGGTTTTGCGGAAAACGGGGCGTGGCGCGTGTTCAAGCTGCGCCAGGATTTCATCGCCGCCGACAAGGTGCAGATGGAAGACGACATCAGCGCCTCGGTGGTCGTTCCCGCAGCTTCCCTGCCCAATCTCTCGCCGAATAGCGATGACTCGTCCGTCAAGCTCGTCCGCAACTGCGAGTCCCGCCTGTTTCAGCGCCCCGACGAGGCGGTTCATCGCGGATTCGATCGCCAGACCGAACAGGACATGGCCCTGCGCGACAATTTTCTGGCGAATTTCGAGCCGCTCCATGGCGAGGTATTGACGAAAATTATCGATGACGTGGTGGGGTTCGACCTGTACACCGACCCCATGCGCCAGATTCTGCGCGAGGCCCATGAGGCCAATGAATATGTGGTGTCCTCAGCGCACCCGCGCCTGGTGGACGGCAAGCCGAGCAAGAATCCCCGTTACCTGCAACTACGGCCCGATCTCGCTAATCCGCTAAGGCGCTATGTAGCGGAAGTCGGCGCCAGATTCAGTCGCCGGGTTCCTCTGGGCACACCCGTCATCGAACCTGTCAACGCAGTACTGGTGGGCCGTCGCAACAACCCGCCGGAACCCGGCATCCGCCCCCTGGCAGTGTATAACCCGATTCACTACCAGGAACTGCCCGAGCTGTTCATGGACTTCATCTGCAGCCTCACCGGCAAGTCGCCATCCACGACCGGCGTCGGCAGCGAAGGCGCGCTCACCAAAGGGCCGTTCAACGCCCTCCGGCCCACTGTGGACCTCAACAATACGCTGGTGTCCTTCATCCTTACGGGTTACGCCGGTTATTCCACCGCAGCGGGTTATATCGGCCCGAATCTCCGCGTCGACCACGACATCAGCCTGCTGGTGCCGGAAATCTGGTCGCGCCTGAAGCCACAGGCGCGGGATCCGCGCTTCCTGATCGAAAATGGGCACCTGGAAAAAGTGCAGGATTTTCAATATCAGGGCCGCCTGATCCAGGCAAGCCGCCTCGGCTATCGCATCACGGAACGCTTCGTACACGGCTTCATGGGCAAAATGTTCGATGCGCCCCGTGCGGTATTCGGCGAGCAAATCCTGCGACCGGAAACCCAGGATATGGCGGTGTTTGTGGATGGCATCGAAAATATTGTCGAAGCGCAGCAAAAGGTAGCGATCTGCTATCTGGAGGACGGCAGCGTGGAAGATGCCTGCCCACCGCTCAAGGCCTTGCTCCACATCATGGCGAATGGCCATTATGAGGGTAAAGACGTGCATGACCCCACCATCCGGGCCTTGTTTACCCGTGAGGCATTGCTCGCTTCGGATTGGTACCAGGAACGACTGAAGACGAAGCAGGTACGGGACATCCGCCTTTGGGAACGCCACCTCGCTTACCTGGATACCTTCGCCCACCGCACCAGCCACCAGGACATGGCCGAACGGCTAGACATCCAGGAACGGCTCGAAGGCGCCAAGACCAAGCTGGAGTGGGTAAAGAGCGCGGCATACCTGCACAGCCTGAGCGGCACTATCGGTGCCGATCCGTTGCGTCCGGCGCAGCAG
>JAUYFW010000018.1 GCA_030690835.1 Sulfurimicrobium sp.
GAGCAACCGGCTGCTCATGGCGAATATCAGGAATGATGTGGAAGGCCTGGACGAAGTGGCTCGATTGCTTGGTGAACTCAAGGGAGCCTGGGAACAGATCGGACAACAACCCAAAAGCGTTGCGCCACCCGTGGTGGAGCCTGCGGTTTCGGCCCGGCCCTCGATGAGCTACGGCAAGGCCTGAGGTGGAGCGCGCCGCCTGGATTTTGCAGCATTACGAAGCGGTGGCGCAGCTTGCCGGGAAGATGCTGGAAGCTGCCCGTCACGGGCAGTGGGATGAGTTGGTCGAGTTGGAGCAGCAACGCGCCACGGCGTTGTCCGAACTGATGGCGGATGCCGCGCAGGGCGCGATTCCCGATGAAGTGGCGGATCAGGTGGCCAGGCGGATTGGCGCCATTCTGGAGACGGATGCCGAGAGCGCTTCCCTGGCACAGGCGTGGCGAGACGAACTGAAAAGCTTGCTCGGTAGTATGGGTGTCGAACGCAAGATTTCTCAGGCCTACGGCCCGTAATCGTATTATTTGGGGGCGTGTAAGACATGCTAGGCAGCAACCCCTTTCTCAATCATGCGCAAGCACACCTGCACTTTGCCATCGATGACCCGGTCGGCGGCCTGGAGCACTCTTTTCCCCTTCACCCCGATCATGGCAGCTCCAAACCCATGGAATACTGGGAAGATCAGTTGCACAAGAAACGTCCTCGCAAGCCCGTTCCCAAGCACTCTCCGGGAAATTCCCGCCAGGACGATCACCAGATTGATGATTACGCCTGAGTAAGCTTGATTCTTCAGCCTCTACGCTATACTCCCCGCCAGGGAGAAAAAACCATGCTCGAAATTCTGATTGCCGTACTGATAATTTTTATTCTGCTTGCCTCGCTGTGGGTTGGGATCAAGCTCGGCGGGTTGACTCGTTCGCAGCATGAGCTTCCTGATACGCTCTCCCAGGTTCTTGAAGAGAAGCATCGCGCCATGCTGACCGATCTGCATGACGGCCTGGCGAAACAGGGCGACCGCATGAATCATGCCTTGCTGGAAAGCTCCGAGCGTCTGCGTGAAATTGTCGCGCTGGAGTTGAAGCTGACCCGCGACGCCATGCAGTCCCTGCAGCTGGCCCAGAACGACAGTCTGGCGCAGACGCGCGAGGCGTTGCTGAAACAGCTGGCGGAGCTGAGCGTGGCTTTGCAAAGCAAGCAGGACGCCATGCGCGCCGAGGTGATCGCCAAGACCATGCAAACCCTGGCCGAGCAGGGCAGGGCGGATCAGGAACTGATCCAGACCACCATGAAGAACAGTACACAGCAACTCGTCGCCACCATCGAGGGCTTGAGCAAGACCGTGGATGGCCGGCTGGAGCAGATCAGCGGCAAGGTGACGGAGCGCCTGGACGAGGGCTTCAAGAAAACCAACGAGACTTTCGCCAATGTCATGGCGCGGCTGGCGACTATCGACGAGGCGCAGAAGAAGATCGACGGGCTCACCACCAATGTCGTCAGCCTGCAGGAATTGTTGGGTGACAAGCGCTCGCGCGGCGCCTTCGGCGAGGTGCAACTGGAAAACCTGATCCGTAATATCCTGCCGCCCACCATGTATGCCATGCAATACACGCTGTCCACCGGCAGCCGGGTGGATTGCGCCTTGTTCCTGCCCGATCCCACTGGCACGGTGGCGGTGGATTCCAAGTTTCCGCTGGAAAATTACCACAGGATGTTTACGCAGGGCGTCAGCGAACTCGACCGCGCCGTGGCGCAAAAACAGTTCAAGGCGGACGTGAAGAAGCATGTGGATGACATCGCCAGCAAATACATCATCGCCAACGAGACCTCGGATGGCGCGGTGATGTTCATCCCGGCCGAGGCGGTGTTTGCCGAAATCCACGCCTATCACCCCGAAGTGGTGGATTACGCCATGAGCAAGCGGGTGTGGATCGTCTCGCCCACCACCATGATGGCGGTGCTGAATACGGCGCGCGCGGTGATGAAGGACGTGGAAACGCGCAAGCAGGTGCATATCATCAAGGACGCATTGAACAAGCTGGGCAAGGAGTTCGAGCGCTTCGACACGCGCATGAAGAAGCTCGCCGACCACATCCGCCTGGCGCACGATGACGCCCTGGATGTGCATACCACCAGCAAGAAGATCAGCGACCGCTTCCGCAAGATCGAGGCGGTTGAGCTGGAACATCCGCAGGTGGATGCGCTGGAGGTGCTTGAAGGGGAGTAGGGGGCTTTGCAGTTATATCTGCGTGGTCAGTCCGACCAGGGGTTAATGGTTTGTATGGGAAGCCCCGCGAAATCCCTCATATTGCGGGTGACCATTATCAGATCGTGTGCCAGTGCGGTCGCTGCCAGCAGGCTGTCAATAGCGGGAAGCGGGCGTCCCGCAGTAGCCACCAACCGCCCCCATCGATCCGCTATCCGGGTATCGATGGGCAGGATGCGCCCGGTAAAGAAGGCTGGCAGATCCGTTTCCAGCCAGTCGAGCAACGCCATTTTTCGGCTGGCGTCGCTTGATCCCTCAATGCCCTTGCGAATTTCGCCCAGCGTCAGCACGCTCAAGTACAGGGTTGCCGGCGGCCTATCCGTAAACCAGCTAACAACGCCAGGATTGGGTGTTTTGCGGCGCAGTTCCGAGATGACGTTGGTGTCGATCAGGTAGCTCAAAACGCGACCTCGCGCGTGAGGCTGGCGTCGCGCTCGAATTCGATGTCCTCAACTCCATATAAGGGAGAGCGACGCATGAAATCCACCAGGGAATCATTTGCTTGAGACAGGCGATTGAAAGTTTCGCGTGAAATGACCACGGCGACCGGTCGGCCATGCATGGTGATTTCCTGCGGCCCCTGGATTTGAGCGCATTTGACGACCTCGGAAATGTGCGCTTTTGCTTCCTGCATTTGCCATGACTGCATGATAAACCCCGCTAAATCTGACTAGACAGGTCAGATTCTAGTGCGTTACGCATTTTATTGCCAGTAGTTCGAGGGATGGATACGTGCGGGAGGTGCCGGATGGGGGGTAGGAAATTCGGCGCAATAACGATTGCGCCCTACATGGACTTAACCCCTCCCAGCCTCCCCTTGTCAGGGGAGGAGCCAGCGCTAGCCTCCCCCCTGACAAGGGGGGATTGAGGGGGGTTAGGGGGTTAAATCGCTTTTTGGGCTGGCGTGTGGTTATAGCCCAGATCGGCTGCTACGTTGGGGTGTGTTACCTCACCCAGATGCAGATTGAGCCCCATCAGCAACCCGGCATCCTGCCGCATGGCTTCCCGGTAACCGAGATTGGCCAGTTTCAGCGTGTAGGGCAGGGTGGCGTGGGTGAGCGCCTGGGTCGATGTGCGGGCGCAGGCGGCGGGCATGTTGGTGACGCAATAGTGCACCACGCCTGCCTCGACATAGGTGGGCTGGGAATGCGTGGTCGCACGCGAGGTTTCGGCGCAGCCGCCCTGGTCAATGGCCACATCCACCAGTACCGATCCGGGTCGCATTCTGCCCGCCAGCTCGCGGCTGATGAGCTTGGGCGCGCGCTTGCCGGGAATCAGCACCGAGCCGACCACCAGGTCGGCATCGGAGACCAGTGCCTCGATGGCGCTGGCTTGAGAATACTGCGTCTTGAGGCGGCCGCCGAATACGTCGTCAAGATAACGCAGCCGGTTCAGGTTCAAATCCACGACCGTTGTGTCGGCACCCAATCCCATCGCCATTTTGGCGGCTTCGGTGCCGACCGTGCCGGCGCCGAGTATCACCACCTTGCCCGGCGCGACGCCGGGTACGCCGCCCAGCAGCACGCCGCTGCCACCATGATTCATTTGCAGGGCGGTTGCGCCGGCCTGAATGGCAATCCTGCCCGCGACTTCGGACATGGGCGTGAGCAGGGGGAGACGGCCTTGGAGATCGGTGACGGTTTCGTATGCGATGCCGATAATCTTGCGTTCCACCAGTCGGCGTGTCAGATCCGCATCGGCTGCGAGGTGCAGGTAGGTGAAGAGGATCTGGCCTTCCTGCAAGAGCGGAATTTCCGCCGCCTGGGGTTCCTTGACCTTGACGAGCATGGGGCAGGCGAAGGCTTCCGCTGCTGATGCGACAATGCGCGCCCCGGCTGCGGCATAAAGCGCATCGCCATAGCCGATTGCCGCCCCCGCCAAGGCTTGCACGTGAACTTCATGTCCGGCGCCGACCAGCGCGCGTACTCCGGCTGGCGTGAGGCCGACGCGAAATTCGTGGTCCTTGATTTCTTTCGGGACGCCGATCAGCACCTTATATTTCCTCGCATGCTTCCCGGATCAATACCGGGCCGCGATAGATGAACCCGCTATAGAATTGCACCAGGCTGGCGCCGGCGAGGATTTTCTCCTTTGCATCCAGGCCGTTCATGATGCCGCCCACGCCGATGATGGGAATTTTGTTGCCCAGCGCCAGGCTGAGTTGCTTCACCACGCTGGTGGATTTCGTGCGTAGCGGCGCGCCGCTCAGGCCGCCGGCTTCATCGCCGTGGGGCAATCCGGCCACGCCTTCGCGCGACAGCGTGGTGTTGGTGGCAATCACTCCCTCGATTTGATATTTCAGCAGCAGGTCGGCGATCTGGATGATTTCTTCCGTGCTCAGGTCGGGCGCGATTTTGAGTGCCAGGGGAACGTGCCTGCCGTGCGTTTGGGCGAGTTTGCCCTGTTCATTCTTGAGCGCGTCGAGCAGGGCTTCGAGTTCGCTCGATTGCTGCAACTGGCGCAGGTTCTTGGTGTTGGGCGAGGAGATGTTGACCGCGACGTAGCTGGCGTGGGGATAAACCTTGCGCAGGCAGATGAGGTAGTCGTCGGCGGCCGTTTCGATCGGCGTGTCGAAATTCTTGCCGATATTGATGCCGAGAATGCCGCGATATTTGGCTTTCCTGACGTTCTCGATCAGTTTGTCCACGCCGTCGTTGTTGAAGCCCATGCGGTTGATGATGGCGTTGGCCGGCGGGATGCGGAACAGGCGCGGCTTGGGATTGCCGGGCTGCGGGCGCGGCGTGATGGTGCCGATTTCGATGAAGCCGAAGCCCAGTGCCGCCAGGGCATCGATGTAATCGCCATTCTTGTCCAGGCCCGCCGCCAGGCCGACCGGGTTGGGGAAATCCAGCCCCATCACGCGGCGTGGTTTGGCCGGCACGCGCGGTGCGAGGAGGCCAAGCAGGCCAAGGCGCTGCGCGGTTTTCATGCCCTCCATGCCAAGATGGTGGGCGGATTCGGCATCCATGCTGAAGAACACGGAGCGTAGCAGGGAATAGAGCATATGGTTTCTTAGAGTTTGACTTGATTGAGCCACGCGGCAACGGCCTTGACCAGCTCGGCGTTGTGCTCGTGGAAGTAGTGATCGGCACCCGGGATCACGATTTGGCGCGATTGCGGATTGCCGGCCTTGTTCATGGCAGCCAGACGCTCGGGCGCCATGTTCAGCACTTGTGGATATTCGGCGCTGCCGTAGATGTCCAGCACCGGCACATGCATGCTGGCCAGCGGAAAGGTTTCCTTCATCGGCTGCCGGTAATCGGTGGCGCCCATGCCGATGCCGACGTAAGCGCTGATATCGCCATCGCCCTGCCTGGCGATCCAGTGCATGGCCATGTGGGCGCCGCAGCTGTGGGCGACGAGCGCGATATGCTTGACGCCGGTGTCGCGCAGATAGGCAATGGCTGCGCGGATGCGTGGACCGGCTTCGGCAAACAGGGGAACATAGTCGTTATACTTTGCCTCCTTGCCCAGCACCGGCATTTGCAGTGATAGCGTGTGCCAGCCACTGGCCGGGAGCCCGGTGCGCAGGGGTGCGACCACATCGGCCCAGTCCGGGTGCATGCCACGGCCATGCAGGATGATGACCGCGCCGCGTGGATGGCGCTGGGTGGTTGGCGTGTAGATGGAGAGGAATGGGTGCTTGCCCGCTTCAAGCCAGACGGCTTCTCCCTCGACAATCGTATCCACGATTTCATCCGCCAGGCGTTTCTCGCGTACCAGATCAGCGGCAGGGGCGGACAGGGCAAAAAAAACGAGATACAGGGTGAGAAGAAATTTGAGCATGTGTGAAGTATGGAGAAGGGGCGCGAAATTGACAAGAATTGCCATGACTCGTTGCGGTGCATCATTTCCATGAATGCACGTTATTGGTGCGTGTCGCGCTGGTTGCTGCGCAATGAAAGTAAAAAAGTTGCATGAAATCAATCAATGTTAAATATGGAATGATTCGTGCTTCGGAATGCGCTGATAAAAAATCGCGCCGATAAAATTATGGAGAAATTCTGATGGGAAATCCGCACACGGGTGGTGATGTACTGTTCATTTTGCTCGGCGCAATCATGGTGCTGGCCATGCACGCCGGCTTCGCTTTTCTTGAACTGGGCACGGTGCGCAAGAAGAACCAGGTGAACGCGCTGGTGAAAATTCTCGCCGATTTCGCCATCTCCACCATTGCTTATTTCTTCATCGGCTATGGTATAGCCTATGGCATTCATTTTACCGATGGCGCGGATGTGCTGGTGCAGAAGGGCGGCTACGAGCTGGTCAAGTTCTTCTTCCTGCTGACTTTCGCCGCAGCCATTCCGGCCATCGTTTCGGGCGGCATTGCCGAGCGCGCCAGGTTCAATCCGCAGTTGGCGGCGACTTTCATCCTGGTCGGGTTCGTCTACCCGTTCTTCGAGGGCATTGTCTGGAACCACCATTTTGGTTTCCAGGATTGGCTAAAAGCCGCGTTCGGCGCCGAGTTCCACGATTTTGCCGGCTCCGTGGTGGTGCATGCCATGGGTGGCTGGATTGCGCTGCCCGCCGTGTTGTTGCTGGGAGCCCGGCGCGGACGCTATAACAAGGATGGCATGATGGCGGCGCATCCGCCCTCGAATATTCCTTTCCTGGCCTTGGGCGCGTGGATTCTGACCGTCGGCTGGTTCGGCTTCAATGTCATGTCGGCGCAGACGCTTTCCGCCATTAGCGGGCTGGTGGCGGTGAACTCGCTCATGGCCATGGTGGGCGGCACCATCGCCGCGCTGATTGTCGGCAAGAACGACCCCGGCTTCGTCCACAACGGCCCGCTGGCCGGGCTGGTGGCGGTGTGCGCGGGCTCCGACCTGATGCACCCTCTGGGTGCCCTGATTACCGGTACGGTGGCGGGCGGCATGTTCGTCTGGATGTTCATGCAGACGCAGAATAAATGGAAAATCGATGATGTGCTGGGCGTGTGGCCGCTGCATGGTCTGTGCGGCGCCTGGGGCGGCATCGCCGCTGGCATTTTCGGCCTCAAGGCTTTGGGTGGCCTGGGCGGCGTGAGCTTCGCTTCCCAGTTGATCGGCACCTTGCTCGGCATCACTATTGCGCTGGCAGGGGGCTTTGCTGTGTATGGGCTGCTGAGGAAAACAGTCGGCATCCGTCTGGATGCGGAAGAGGAATTCAATGGCGCCGACCTTTCCATTCACAAGATTTCGGCAACGCCCGAGGGCGAGGTTTAAAAAGTGGTAGGAGAAATAACCAGACCGGAGGTTAAAAAGAATAGTTAAACCCAGATTGGCCATTAGCCCAGATATGCCCAAAACGACATTATGTAGGGGCGAATTCATTCGCCCAAGGCGGTTAAAACCGCCCCTACGCGCGCTAATGGATAATCTGGGTTAAAAATCATTTTCGGCCCCGCGCAGAAGCTCGGGAGGTGTCGCTTGGCGCTATACGATCTGCGAGAAAATGCGAGTAACATTATGTAACTGGATGGAAATGAATCACGGGGAGTAAGTTCGTGAAGTTACATGCATTCGTCGCAATGCCTTTCGGCATCAAACGCGATAGCGAGGGAAACACGATCGATTTCAACCGTGTCTACGCCGAACTGATCAAACCCTCGCTTGAAGCCGCCGGTCTGGACGTCATTCGCGCGGATGAAGAGCAGCAGGCTGGCGATATTCGCACGGACATGTTCCAGGAGTTGCTAATCGCCGATCTGGTGGTGGCCGACCTTACTCTCCCCAACCCCAACGTCTGGTACGAAATCGGCGTGCGCCATGCGCTGCGTGCACGCGGCGTGGTGATCCTGTGCGGCGGACAGGTCACGACTGCCTTCGACCTCTATACGGACCGCAAGCTGCGCTACGGTATCAAGGACGGCGGCCCCGACCCTGCGACGCTGCAAGGCGATATCCAGCACCTCACCGACATGGTCAAGGCAACGATGGAATCCTGGCATGGCCGCAAGGTAAGCCCGGTGTATCAGTTGCTGCCGAACTTGCAGGAGCCGGACTGGAAGTCCCTGCGCATCGGCGACGTGCGCGAGTTCTGGGAGCGGCACGATGCCTGGGAAGATCGCATTGTGTTGGCGCGCAAGGCCGGGCGTATCGGCGATGTGCTGGTGCTCGCGGACGAAGCCCCAGTCGCCGCCTTCCGCGCCGAGGCCTGGATCAAGGCGGGCGAAGCCTTGCGCAAGGCCGAGCGATTCGACTTTGCGCTGGAACAGCTCGAACGCGGACTGGAGATCGAACCGGGCAACCTCAGGGGTCTGCGCGAGAAGGGCATCTGCCTGCAGCGGCTGGCCTGCGCCGGCAGCCCCGGCCATTCGCTGGACCGGGCGCGCGAATACTATCGAAATGTGCTGGAGACCTACCCCAACGATCCGGAAACCTGGGCCCTGCTGGGCCGCGTCAACAAGGATGCCTGGGTCGCCGCGTGGCGTCAGCCCGGCAAGACGCCGGAGCAGATGCGCGATGAAGCCGCTTACGAAGATGCCCTGCTGCGCGCCGCCATCGACAGCTACGCCAAAGGCTACCGCCGCAACCCAAGCCATTACTATTCCGGTATCAACGCGCTGACGTTGATGCACCTGAATCGCCATCTCACCAACGATGCGCGCTACGACCGCGAGATGGCCATCATGGCGGGCGCGGTGCGCTTCGGCGCGGAGTGCGAA
>JAUYFW010000019.1 GCA_030690835.1 Sulfurimicrobium sp.
TCCCAGGTAAAGCCCGCCTCGTCGCGCCCGAAGTGGCCATAGGCCGCGGTACGGGAGTAGATCGGGCGCAGCAGATCGAGAGTCTTGATGATGGCGCGCGGGCGCAGGTCAAAATGTTTCTCGATCAACTGGACGATCTTCTCGTCACTGATCTTGCCGGTGCCGAAGGTGTCGACCATCAGGCTGACCGGTTTGGCGACGCCAATCGCATAAGCCACCTGCACTTCGCACTTTGAAGCCAGCCCGGCGGAGACGATATTTTTCGCCACGTAGCGGCCGGCATAGGCGGCGGAGCGATCCACCTTGGACGGATCCTTGCCGGAAAAAGCGCCGCCGCCGTGGTGCGCCGCGCCACCGTAGGTATCGACAATGATCTTGCGCCCGGTCAGGCCGCAGTCGCCCATCGGGCCGCCGACCACGAAACGCCCGGTCGGGTTGATGAGGTAGCGGATATTGGCGGCGCGCAGATTTTCCGGAATCACCGGCTTGACGATTTCCTCGATCACGGCCTCGGAAAGCTGCGCATGGGAAACATCCGGATGGTGCTGGGTGGAAATCACCACGGTATCCACGCTCTGCGGCTTGCCATCGACGTAGCGGATGGTGACCTGGGACTTGGCGTCCGGGCGCAGCCAGGGCAGGCGGCCGTCCTTGCGCAATTCGGCCTGGCGCTGCATGAGGCGGTGGGCGTAGTAAATCGGCATCGGCATCAGTTGCGGGGTTTCATCGCAGGCAAAACCGAACATCAGGCCCTGGTCGCCTGCGCCCTGGTCCATTTCTTCCTCGGGCGTACGGTTGACGCCCTGGGCGATGTCGGGCGACTGCTTGTTGAGCGCGGTGAGCACGGCGCAGGTCAAATAGTCGAAACCGATTTCCGAGCTGTTGTAGCCGATGCGCTTGACCACCTCGCGCGCGATGTCGATGTAGTTCACCGTGGCGTGGGTGGTGATTTCGCCGGAAATGACCACCAGCCCGGTGCTCACCAATGTTTCGCAAGCTACCCGTGCTTTCGGGTCCTGAGCCAGGATGGCGTCGAGCACGCCGTCGGAAATTTGATCCGCGACCTTGTCGGGATGGCCTTCGGAAACCGATTCCGAAGTAAACAGATATTCGTTCATTTAAATCCTTCGCACAAAAGCAAAAACCCCGTTTAGCGGCGGCTATAACGGGGTTTTTATCCTCGCTTTAGCCGTATTTTTAACGCGCCCGCAAGCTGATTCAAATCGGCGCAAGCTGCGTTTATCTCATTTTTGTTTTGTCTTGTCAATCGAGTTGTTCTTGTCCGTCAAATCGTAAGTGACCTTGATGCGCACCCGGCTTTTTACCGTCCGGCCATGGCGCTGGGCGGGTGCGAAACGGGCGTTGCGGAATGCGTCCAGGGCGGATTTGTCGAACATGCCGGGAGGGTTGGCCTCCTCCACCGAGATGTCCCGCACCTTGCCACTTTCATCCAGCAACAGCACCAGCACCACGCTGCCAGTCGCATTGGCGCTGGCTGCTTCATCCGGGTAATGCGGCTGGATGGCCTGCAAGGCCGTGGGGTGAACATCCACCTCCTGCGCCGGGTAATAGGTGGGGTCTTCGAGCAGGGGGACTTCGATGCTGGGCAGGTTGGCGCTGTTTTCCGGCGCTGCCGCGCTGGCTGGCTGTGCGGGTGTCGGCGGTGTGGAAGCGGTCGGTGGAGGAGGTGGAATGAGCTCCGCCGCTTGAAGCTCCGGCGCTTCCGGCTCAGGTACTTGCGTTGGCGCCGGCTGTGGTGCCGTGACTGGGCTAGGCGTATCCACCAGCCGCGCCTCGATGACTCTTGCGGGCTGGTTTGCAGTGGGCACAGCCCGAATTTGCAGGCCGAAAATGAGCGCGAAGTGAAGAATCAGCGAGCCGGCCAGGGTCAGCGCAAGCTTTTCCGCCGCTGCCGCGCCGGATGGAGGTGGATTGCCCGCCATGCTGTCGCGCCTAATAGCCCTGCTGCAGCCTGACATAGTGGGCGGCGGAATAGCTGAAATAGACCAACTCGTCCGCCGTCAGGGGACGAACTTCGCGTACCGGGCTGCCGAGATAGAGGTAGCCCCCTTTCAAATGCTTGCCCTCCGGCACCAGGCTGCCCGCGCCGAGCAAGACATGCGGCTCCAGCACGGCATGGTCCATGACGATGGAACCCATGCCGATCAGGCATTCGTCGCCGATTTCGCAGCCATGCAGGATGACGCGGTGGCCCACGGTCACCCGGTCGCCAATCAGCAAGGGCGCGCCTTCCGGCCGGGCCGCGCTGTTGTGGCTGACATGCAGCACGCTTAAATCCTGGATATTGCTCTCGGCGCCGATGCGGATGCGGTTGACGTCGCCACGAATCACCGCGCCGCACCAGATCGAGGCGTGCTTGCCGATAATCACGTCGCCTATTATCTGGGCGCTGGGGTGGACAAACACACCGTCCGCGAGGCGCGGGGCGATGCCCTGGTAAGCTGCGATATTCGGTTTCATGCTTGAAGTCTGATTGTAAAGGCCCAGATAGTATAATAACTTTCATCATTCCACGGACTCCAGACAACATGAACAACCCCCTGCTCGACTTCTCCGGCCTGCCGCGTTTTCCCGACATTACCCCTGCTCATGTCACGCCCGCGGTGGAACAACTGATCACCGAGAATCGCGCGCTGGTGGAGAAGCTGGTGGTCGATACCGCACAGCCTGCCTGGGACACCTTCGTGCGCCCGCTGGAAGACGCCAATGAGCGGCTTTCCCGCGCCTGGGGGCAGGTTTCGCATCTCAACGCGGTGATGAACAGCCCGGAGCTGCGCGAGGTTTACAACGCCAACCTGCCCACCCTCACCGCCTTTTACGCCGATCTGTCGCAACACCAGGGCTTGTTCGACAAATTCAAGGCGCTCAAGGCATCGCCTGCCTTTGATGCGTTGACTCAGGCACAAAAGAAAATCATCGACAACGAATTGCGCGATTTTGTGCTCGGCGGGGCCGATCTGACGGAGGACAAGAAGGCCCGCTTCAAGGCTATCCAGGAGGAGCTCTCCACCCTTTCCGCCAAGTTCGAGGAAAACCTGCTCGATACCACCAACGCCTTCGCCCTGTTTGTCGAGGATGAAGGCGAACTTGCCGGCATTCCCGCCGACGCCTTGCAGGTGGCGCGTGAAGCGGCTCAGGTGGATGACAAGGCGGGCTGGAAATTCACCCTGCACATGCCGTCCTACATGCCGCTGATGCAGTATGGGGAAAACCGCAAGCTGCGCGAGCAGATGTACACCGCCTACGTTACCCGCGCTTCCGAATTCGGCAAGCCCGAACTGGACAATACCGCGCTGCTTACGCAGATTCTCAAGCTGCGCCGCGAGGCCGCGCAAAGCTTGGGGTTCAACAACTATGCCGAGGAATCCCTGGCCACCAAGATGGCGGAAACGCCGCAGCAGGTGCTGGATTTTCTCAACGAGTTGGGCGCCCGCGCCAAGCCCTACGCCGAGCGCGACCTGGCGGCGCTGCGCCAGTTCGCCCGCGAGGAAATGAACATGGAGCATCTGGAAGCATGGGACATCGCCTACGCCAGCGAGAAAATGCGCCTCCAGCGCTATGCTTTTTCCGACCAGGAAGTAAAGCAGTATTTCCCGGAAAACAAGGTCTTGCCGGGCATGTTCAAGGTGGTGGAAACCATTTACGGCCTTTCTATTCATCCTTCAAAAGCGCCGGTGTGGCACGGGGACGTCAAGTTTTTCGATATCCGCGACCAGCAAAACCAGCTGATCGGCCAGTTCTACCTAGATCTCTATGCACGCCAGAACAAGCGCGGCGGCGCCTGGATGGACGACGCCATCACGCGGCGGCGCAAGGAATCCGGCATCCAGATCCCGGTGACCTATCTCAACTGCAATTTTGCCGCGCCGCTGGGCGACAAGCCCGCGCTATTCACCCACGACGAAGTGATCACCCTGTTCCACGAGTTCGGCCACGGCCTGCACCACGTGCTGACCCGGGTGGAGGACCTCGGCGTGTCCGGCATCAACGGCGTGGAATGGGATGCGGTGGAGCTCCCCAGCCAGTTCATGGAAAACTTCTGCTGGGAATGGGACGTGCTCAAGCACCTGGCCCGCCACGTGGATAGCGGCGAGACCCTGCCGCGCGAACTGTTCGACAAGATGCTGGCGGCAAAGAACTTCCAGGGCGGCATGCAGACCGTGCGCCAGCTCGAATTTGCCCTGTTCGACATGCACCTGCACTACGATTTCGATCCTGCCGGCGCGCAAACGCCGTTGCAACTGCTGGACCGCATCCGCGCCCGGATCGCCGTGCTCATCCCGCCGGCCTACAACCGTTTTCCCAACAATTTTTCCCACATCTTCGCCGGGGGCTATGGTGCCGGTTATTACAGTTACAAGTGGGCGGAAGTGCTGTCGGCGGACGCCTACAGCCTGTTCGAGGAAAACGGCGTATTGAACGCAGAAGTCGGCCACCGCTTCTGGAGCGAGATTCTCGGCGTCGGCGGCAGCCGTTCGGCGCTGGAATCCTTCATCGCCTTCCGCGGGCGCGAACCGGGCATCGATGCCCTGCTACGGCACAACGGCATGGTCTAGGAGCCTGTCGGACTTAAAGGAAATCGGCTGCAAATTCGCCTGGCCGGTCCATATTTCGCCGCTTTTTTGGGCAATAGAACGACTATTGCCCAAAAAAGCGACAAATTCTGTCCTCGCCCAGCCAAATTTTCGCTTCGATTCTTCAAGTCCGACAGGCTCCTAGCGGTCCGTCGTGGTGAATTACGGTCATTGCGAGCGTAGCGAAGCAATCTGATTTTAATCGTTGCGTTCAGCAAAACAAGATTGCTTCGCTACGCTCGCAATGACCGTCAGGATGCAAACGCGCCATATTCTATGCCGCATGGGTTTTGCGTTATACTTCCGGCCATTTAGTCGCTGACCCGACGCAAAAATGGTCCGCAGGTAACATGCCACCACAAAATCCGACAGATATCGCACGCGCCGCTCTCCATCAGCTTACCGAGGAGGGGCTGCCGCCGACGCCCGAAAACTACGGCAAGTATTACCGCAAGGCTTCCGGCGAGGCGGAGCCGCAAGCCAAGATCGATCCTAATGCCTGCGGCCCGCTGCTGGCCATGATCCGCGACATGCTGGGCGAGGCCAGCGAACGTACCGGCAGTCTGGCCAGCGATATCCTGAGCCAGAACAGGACGATCAAAAGTTCCATCGACGACCTGAGTCAGGCGCAGGAAAAGCAGCGCATGCTGCAACTGCTCGGCACCATCCTGACCACCACCACTTCGATTCACACCTCGGTGGAAGATGCCCATCTCGACCTCACCGCCACCAAGCTGGCGCTGGAGCACATCAAGAGCGAACTGCAGGAAAGCCGCCACCTGATGCAGGAAGACTGGCTCACCGGTGCCCAGAACCGGCGCGCCATGGACATGGTGCTGAGCAAGGAAGTGGCTCGCGCCCAGCGTAGCGCCACCAAACTGACGGTGTCGATGCTGGATCTGGATCATTTCAAGCGTATCAACGACGAATTCGGCCACGATGCCGGTGACAAGCTGCTGCAACACCTGACCCTGATCACCAAGGCCGTGCTGCGCGAGGCGGACTGTCTGATCCGTTACGGCGGCGAGGAATTCCTCATCATCCTGCCGGAAACCGACATCAACGGCGCCCAGTTCGTCATGGACCGCCTCAAGCAGGCTTTCCAGAAAACGCCACTGGCTTATGGCGGCAAGCCGATTCCAGTCACTTTCAGCGCCGGGCTGGCACGCCTGATGCCCGACGAGAATGGCCATGCCCTGGTGATGCGCGCCGACGCCGCCTTGTACGAGGCCAAGCACGCCGGACGCAACTGCGTCAAAATCGCCGGCGAATAAGCTTTCCCCTTCCTCCCCGTTCAGCTTGCGTTCAGTCTCCCCCGCGTAGGATGTGTCACATCAGGTCAAGCCTGAATTATCCCAACGCAACAGGAGATGGAACATGAAAACCACCAAACTAGTGCTTGCCGCTCTGACCGCCGCATTGACGCTGGTTTCTGGAGCCGCCCTGGCGGAACAGTATTCCGATCAGGCGCGCGTCATCAGCGCGACGCCGGAATATGATCGGGTCAACGTGCCGCGCCAGGAATGCTACGATGAATACCAGCCGCAGCAGGCTTACGGCGAGCGTTCCTATGGCGGCTCGGTGATCGGCGGCATAACCGGTGCCTTGGTCGGCAACCAGATCGGTCGTGGTCACGGCAAGGAAGCGGCTACCGCCTTCGGCGCCATAACCGGTGCCATCGTCGGCGACCGGTTGCAGAACCAGAATATTGACGACAACCGGGGGCCGCGCAGCGTGCGCCGCTGCCGCGATATTGACCGTTGGGAGAATCGCATTGCCGGTTACCGCGTGGTGTATGAGTATGGCGGGCACCGCTACACCACGATGATGCCGAACAGCCCCGGCAACTATGTGCGGGTGCGGGTTTCGGTCGATGCTTATGAAGATTAGAATTGGCCCATTCTGAGTCAAGGAACATCACATGAAACGCCTCGCTTTACTCTGTGCCCTGTTGCTGCCCATGTTCGCCATGGCCGGCGAGTCCTGGCGCCCGCACTCGCCTCTCCACCTGGCTGAAGCCGGCCGCGCCCAGCCCCGTATCAGCATGGGGGATGCCATGGAACGGGTGGTGCGGGCGACCGGCGGGCGTGTAATCCAGGCACAGCCCGCCACGGTGAACGGGCGCGAGGGCTATCGCATCAAGGTGCTGACTGCGCGCGGCGAAGTGCGCGTGGTCTATGTTGATGGCGAAACCGGCGCGATGCAGTAATGAGAGTGCTGGTCATCGAGGACGAAGCCAGCCTGCAAGCCCAGCTCCGCGCCGGCCTGGAAAATCAGGGTTATCGGGTGGACAGCACGGGTGACGGCAAGGATGGCCTCTATCTCGCCACGGAATATCCTTTCGATGCCGCTATCGTCGACCTCGGCCTGCCCGGCCTGTCCGGCATCGAGATCATCCGCGCGCTGCGCCAGCAGGGGAAAGTGCTGCCCGTCCTCATCCTCACCGCACGCGGCCGCTGGCAGGACAAGGTGGAGGGGCTGGAAGCCGGCGCGGACGACTATCTCGCCAAGCCGTTCCACATGGAAGAGTTGCTGGCGCGCCTGAAAGCCTTGCTGCGGCGCGCGTCCGGCAGCGTCGATCATATTTTGCGCGGCGGCCCGATCACGCTTGATATCGCGGCACAAAAAATTTTTGTGGCAGCGAACGAGATAGAACTCACCGCATACGAATACCGCCTGCTGGAATACCTCATGCAATATCGCAGCAAGGCCATCCCCAAGAGCGAGCTCACCGATTACCTCTATCCCCACGACCAGGATTGCGACAGCAACGTGCTGGAAGTGCTGGTGAGCCGCCTGCGGCGCAAGCTCGACCCCGACGGGCTGCTGCAGCCGATCGAAACCCTGCGCGGGCGGGGCTATCGGTTTACTCTGCAATGAACCCGGATTATCCATTAGGGCCAAAACACCGC
>JAUYFW010000022.1 GCA_030690835.1 Sulfurimicrobium sp.
TGGTCGTCACACCCCGTTCTTCCAGGGCTACCGTCCCCAGTTCTACTTCCGTACCACCGACGTGACCGGCGCAATCGAACTGCCGGCCGGCACGGAAATGGTGATGCCGGGCGACAACGTCTCCATCAACGTCGCGCTGATTCAGCCGATTGCCATGGAAGAAGGCCTGCGCTTCGCCATTCGCGAAGGCGGTCGTACCGTCGGCGCTGGTGTGGTGGCCAAGGTAATCGAGTAATTTAATTAATGCGGCGGGAAGCGTTCCCGCCGCCACGCTCTTTGGGAAAATTATGCAAAGTCAAAAAATCCGTATTCGTCTCAAGGCATTCGACTATCGTCTGATCGATCAATCGGCCCTGGAAATCGTGGAAACCGCCAAGCGTACCGGCGCAGTTGTACGTGGTCCAGTGCCGTTGCCCACCCGTATTGAGCGTTTCGACGTTCTGCGTTCCCCGCACGTCAACAAGACTTCGCGTGACCAATTCGAAATTCGTACCCATCTACGTTTGATGGATATCATCGACCCAACCGACAAAACCGTCGATGCGTTGATGAAACTCGATCTGCCGGCTGGTGTGGATGTAGAGATCAAGCTGTAACGCGTAATATCAAGCAAATTTGTGGCAGCTGAATAAACTGTGTATAATTCGCGGTCTTTTCAGTTGCATAGTTCTTTTGCTGTTAAAAAACCGCCGGTCAATCGCAATCGGCATTGTTAAGGATAAAAATGATGAGCCTCGGACTTATAGGTCGCAAGGTTGGCATGACGCGCATCTTTACCGACGACGGAACGAGCGTCCCGGTAAGTGTGGTCGATGTCTCTGGCAACCGTGTAACCCAGATCAAAACCCACGAAGTTGATGGGTATTCAGCTGTTCAACTGACCTGCGGCGAACGCCGTGTCTCCCGTGTAACCAAGGCTGCTGCCGGCCACTTTGCCAAGGCGGGTGTGGAAGCTGGCCGCGCGCTGAGGGAATTTGACGCGAGCGCCGACGATCTGGCCAAATTCGCCGTTGGTAGCGGTGTCAGCGCGGACCTCTTTCAGGTGGGGCAGCTGGTTGATGTAACCGGTACCACGCTGGGTAAGGGTTTCGCTGGCGCAATCAAGCGTCACCACTTCAGTTCTAACCGTGCCAGCCACGGTAACTCGCGCTCGCATAATAGTGCTGGTTCCATCGGTCAGGCACAGGATCCCGGTCGTGTATTTCCAGGAAAGCGTATGGCGGGGCATCTCGGTGCGGTTCGTCGTACTACGCAAAATCTTGTGATCGTGCGCGTTGATGTTGATCGACAGCTGCTGCTGATCAAGGGGGCAATTCCCGGTTCTAAAGGTGGCGATGTACTGATTCGTCCCGGCGTGAAGGCAGGTGCATAATGGAACTGAAACTTATAAATAATGAAGGCCAGGCAACGGCAAGTGTGAACGCTTCCGATGTCGCGTTTGGGCGCGAGTTTAATGAGGACCTGGTGCATCAGGTTGTAATTGCATACATGGCCAATGCACGCACTGCGACCCGCGCACAGAAAGGTCGCAGCGATGTCGCCAAGAGCACGCGCAAGCCGTTTCGTCAGAAAGGAACGGGCAATGCTCGTGCCGGTATGGCATCCAGCCCGTTGTGGCGTGGCGGTGGTAAGACATTCCCGAACAGCCCGGATGAAAACTTCTCTCACAAAGTGAACAAGAAGATGCATCGTGCTGGAATGCAGGCCATCCTATCCGAGTTGGCTCGTCTGGGTCGCCTGCAAGTGGTGGAAGAGTTCAAGATGGATTCTCCCAAAACCAAGCAGATGGTGCAGAAGATTAAAGCCCTGGGGTTTGACAGTGTGATGGTGGTGACGGACGACGTGGATGAAAATCTTTATCTGTCGTCGCGTAACCTGCCTCACATTCTGATAGTTGAGGCGCAGCATGCCGACCCTGTTAACCTGGTGCGCTTCCCCAATGTGCTGATGACCCGCGCGGCAGTCAAGAAATTCGAGGAGATGCTGGGATGAGTGCGAATACCGCTACACAAGAGCGCTTGATGCAAATCATTCTGGCGCCACAGGTTTCCGAAAAAGCCACCATGGTGGCTGATAAATATCAACAAGTAGTGTTGCGCGTTGTCGGAAGCGCCACCAAGCCGGAAGTTAAGGCTGCTGTTGAAATGTTGTTCAAGGTTGAAGTTGCTGGCGTACAGATTGCCATCGTCAAGGGCAAGCAAAAGCGCTCTGGCAAGATGCAGGGTCGCCGCAAGGACTGGAAAAAGGCTTATGTATCTTTGAAGCCGGGCCAGGAACTTAATTTCATGGCTGGCGAGTAGGAGAGCAGATATGGCACTGATTAAAGTTAAACCGACTTCCGCGGGGCGTCGTGCGGTCGTCAAGGTTGTAAACCCCGACCTGCACAAGGGCGCGCCTTATGCGCCTTTGCTGGAGAGTCAGTCAAGACATGGCGGCCGTAACCATAATGGACACATTACGGTACGTCACCAGGGCGGCGGTCACAAGCAACATTATCGCGTCGTTGATTTCCGTCGCAATAAGGATGGTATTCCGGCAAAAATTGAACGCCTTGAATATGATCCAAACCGTAGTGCGCATTTGGCCCTGCTGTGTTACGCCGACGGCGAGCGCCGCTATGTTATCGCTTTCAAAGGCGCAGCTGTTGGTATGCAACTGATAAGTGGTTCGGATTCCCCGATCAAGCCGGGTAATACCCTTCCGCTTCGTAACATTCCTGTGGGAACGACGATTCACTGTGCCGAAATGATGCCAGGGAAGGGGGCGCAACTTGCGCGCTCTGCTGGAACTTCCATCCAGTTGCTGGCACGTGAGGGTGCGTACGCACAGCTGCGTTTGCGTTCCGGCGAAATTCGACGTGTACATGTGGATTGCAAGGCAACGATTGGAGAAGTGGGTAATTCCGAGCACAGCCTGCGTTCCATCGGCAAGGCCGGTGCGATGCGCTGGCGTGGTGTGCGTCCTACCGTACGTGGTGTGGCGATGAACCCGGTTGATCACCCGCACGGTGGTGGCGAGGGCAAGACCGCAGCAGGTCGCCATCCAGTCAGCCCATGGGGTACGCAGACCAAGGGCTACCGTACCCGCCGGAACAAACGCACCCAGAATATGGTTGTGCGCCGTCGTCCTTCGAATAAGAGGTAATAGCTATGGCTCGTTCTATTAAAAAAGGCCCGTTTGTTGATGCACATCTGATCAAGAAGATCGATGCGGCACGAGCGACACATGACAAGCGTCCGATTAAAACCTGGTCGCGCCGTTCCACGGTTCTTCCTGACTTCGTTGGTCTGACCATTGCTGTTCATAACGGCAAGCAACATGTCCCGGTTTTCGTGAATGAAAATATGGTGGGTCATAAGCTGGGTGAGTTTTCCTTGACGCGCACCTTCAAAGGGCATGCTGCGGACAAGAAGGCGAAGAAATAGGAGAACATGATGAGAGTTAGTGCAGTATTACGCGGTACACGCCTCTCGGCACAAAAAGGCCGTCTGGTTGCCGACCAGATTCGTGGCTTGCCGGTTGAGCGTGCTCTGAACATCCTGGCCTTCAGCCCGAAAAAAGGTGCGGTTATTATCAAGAAGGTGCTCGAATCGGCTATTGCCAATGCCGAGCACAATGAAGGTGCCGACATCGACGAGTTGAAAGTTTCAACCATCTGTGTGGACGAAGGTTCTACGCTCAAGCGTTTCCGCGCTAGAGCCAAGGGCCGTGGTGCGCGCATCCTGAAACCGACTTGCCATATAACCGTTACGGTTGGCGACTAACCGCTAGGGCAGAAGAGGAATATTATGGGACAAAAGATACATCCAACCGGCTTTCGCCTGAGCGTACTGAAAAACTGGTCGTCCAAGTGGTTTGCCAATAGCAAGAACTTCGCCGGGATGCTGCAAGAAGATATCAAGGTGCGCGCATTTCTGAAGAAGAAGCTTGCTCATGCGGCGGTAGGCCGGATCATGATCGAGCGGCCGGCCCGTGATGCAAAGATCACGATTTATAGTGCTCGTCCAGGGGTGGTGATCGGCAAGAAGGGCGAGGATATCGAAGCGCTCAAAACCGAGCTGAAGAAAATGATGGGCGTGCCGGTTCATCTGAATATTGAAGAGATCCGCAAGCCTGAAATTGATGCGACCCTGATCGCAGAGAATATTGCTTCTCAGCTAGAAAAGCGCGTGATGTTCCGCCGTGCCATGAAGCGCTCGATGCAGAATGCCATGCGCCTTGGCGCTCAAGGTATCAAGATCATGAGTGCCGGACGTCTTAATGGTATCGAAATCGCGCGTACAGAATGGTATCGCGAAGGTCGTGTGCCGCTGCATACGCTGCGTGCCGATATCGATTATGGCGTGGCAGAAGCAAAAACCACCTATGGAATTATCGGTATCAAGGTTTGGGTATTCAAGGGTGAAGCACTTGGCAAGGGCGAGCTGCCTGTGGCAGCACCTGCTGCTGAGCCGGTAAAGAGAGCGAGAAAGCCAGGAGCGAAACATGCTGCAGCCAGCTAGACAAAAATTCCGCAAACAGCAAAAAGGCCGTAATACCGGCATTGCTACGCGCGGCAACAAGGTTAATTTCGGTGAATTCGGCCTCAAGGCGATTGGCCGTGGCCGCCTGACCGCACGCCAGATTGAAGCGGCTCGCCGTGCCATGACGCGCCACATCAAGCGCGGTGGCCGCATCTGGATACGAATTTTCCCGGACAAGCCGATTTCCGCCAAGCCTGCCGAAGTGCGGATGGGTAATGGTAAGGGTAATCCGGAGTACTTTGTGGCTGAGATTCAGCCCGGCAAAGTACTCTACGAAATGGATGGGGTAAGCGAAGAACTGGCGCGCGAGGCTTTCCGCCTGGCAGCCGCCAAACTTCCGATTGCCACCACTTTTGTCCTTCGACATGTAGGTAGCTAATTATGAATTCCAGCGAATTGAGAGCCAAGACGGCTGAAGAGCTGAATCAGGAGATGGTTGAACTGCTGCGGGCGCAATTCAGCCTGCGCATGCAGATTTCCACCCAACAGAGCAACAAGGTGGACCAGTTGGGCAAAGTGCGTAAGGACATTGCCCGGGTGCGTACCATCATGAGTGAGAAGGCGAGACAAGCATGAGCGAGGTTAAGGCAACGACGCGCGCGCTCCTAGGGCGCGTGGTGAGCGACAAGATGGACAAGACTGTTACCGTGCTCGTTGAGCGCAAGGTGAAGCACCCTTTGTACGGCAAGATTATTCGCCGTTCCAAGAAATACCACGCACACGACGAAAATAACGATTTTCATGAAGGCGACCTGGTGGAAATTCAGGAATGCCGTCCGATAGCAAAAACAAAAGCATGGCGTGTAAGCAAGCTGGTTGAAAAGGCTGTTTGATCGCTTGTTCTTGCGTTTGCGCTAAAACCAATATACAATAGCCGTCTTTTGTTGGACGTCACCCCCTAAAGCGGCCGTCGCCGCCAATGGGGTCCAAAACTGACCGTTGGCGATAGCTTGGCTCTGCAATGAGTCGGCATTGACGGCTTAAGTTGGAGAAATACATGATTCAAATGCAATCTCGGCTGGATGTAGCAGACAATACCGGTGCACGTTCCGTTATGTGTATCAAGGTATTGGGCGGATCCAAGCGTCGTTACGCCGGAATCGGCGATATCATTAAAGTCACTATCAAGGACGCCGCCCCGCGTGGTCGCGTCAAGAAGGGTGATGTCTATAATGCCGTGGTGGTCCGTACCGCCAAAGGCGTGCGCCGTCCGGATGGCTCGTTGGTCAAATTCGATGGCAATGCAGCGGTTCTCCTGAACAACAAGCTTGAGCCTATTGGGACGCGTATTTTTGGCCCTGTAACGCGTGAGCTGCGTGGTGAAAAGTTCATGAAAATCGTGTCGCTGGCACCTGAAGTTCTGTAAGGAGGCGAAATGAATAAAATTCGCAAAGGTGATGACGTTATCGTTACCACCGGAAAAGACAAGGGCAAGCGTGGAACGATTCTGCGCATGCTGGAAAACAAGGTGCTGGTTGAGGGTGCTAACAAAGCTAAAAAGCATCAGAAGCCAAATCCAGTAAAGGGTCAGACTGGCGGCATCATCGAAATGGAGATGCCTCTGGATATTTCCAATGTAGCTCTGTTCAATCCCGCTACGAAAAAGGCTGACCGTGTCGGGATTAAAGTGCTGGAAGACGGACGTAAAGTACGTTTCTTCAAGTCGAACGGTGAAGTGATTGACGCGTAAGGATTAGACATGGCTCGTTTGCATGATTTTTATAGAGATACGGTAGCTAAACAGCTGATAGAGCAGTTTGGTTATAAGTCCGTGATGGAAGTGCCGCGCATCGAAAAGATCACACTTAATATGGGTGTTGGTGAAGCTGTTGCGGACAAGAAGGTGATGGAGCATGCGGTTGGTGACATGCAGAAGATTGCTGGCCAAAAGCCGGTGGTTACCAATGCAAAAAAATCCATCGCCGGCTTCAAAATCCGTGAGGGTTACCCGGTTGGCTGCAAGGTAACCTTGCGCAAGGAGCGTATGTATGAGTTTCTGGATCGCCTGGTGACTGTTGCGATCCCGCGTATTCGCGACTTCCGTGGTATTTCAGGTAAGTCTTTCGATGGTCGTGGTAATTACAACATGGGCGTGCGTGAGCAGATCATTTTCCCGGAAATTGAATACGAGAAAATTGATGCATTGCGTGGCATGAACATCACGATTACCACTACTGCCAAAACCGACGAAGAAGCTCGTGCCTTGCTGGCAGCGTTTAGCTTCCCGTTCAAGAACTGAGGTAGATATGGCGAAAACATCAGTAATCAATCGCGACCTTAAGCGTCGTGAAATGGTAAAGAAGTACGCCGCAAAGCGCGCTGAACTGCTGGCAATCATCAATAATGTAAAGTTGAGTGATGAAGATCGTTATGCCGCGCGTCAGAAATTTCAGTTGTTGCCGCGCGATTCAAGCCCGGTACGTCTGCGCAATCGTTGTGCGTTGACCGGGCGCCCGCGTGGCACGTACCGTAAATTCGGTCTTGGGCGCAGCAAGTTGCGGGAATTGGCTATGCGTGGAGAAGTTCCAGGCATGACCAAGGCCAGCTGGTAAGGGGAGAATACGACAATGAGTATGAGTGATCCGATCGCCGATATGCTGACCCGTATCCGCAATGCACAACGTGCCGACAAGGTCGTGGTGGCAATGCCCTCCTCCAAGGTGAAGGTGTCAATTGCCGGCGTGCTAAAGGAAGAAGGGTACATCGAAGATTTCGGTGTGCGCGATGAGGCTGGAAAGCCCGTTCTGGAAGTTCAGCTGAAGTACTATGCTGGTCGCCCTGTAATTGAAAAAATTGAGCGCGTAAGCCGTCCCGGCCTGCGTATTTATAAAGGCAGCGAGGATTTACCCAGAGTCATGAATGGTTTGGGTGTCGCCATTGTTTCCACCTCCAGGGGTGTGATGACAGACCGTAAGGCGCGAGCCAACGGTGTTGGCGGTGAAGTCCTGTGTGTCGTGGCATGATGAGGTGATGCATGTCCAGAATTGCTAAATATCCTGTAGTTGTTCCGTCGGGCGTGGAAGTAACCATGTCGGCGAATGAAATAACTGTCAAAGGTACGCTTGGAACTTTGAAGCAAGCCCTGACCCCCGATGTGTCCGTGGTGCGTGAAGGCGATAATCTGCAGTGTGCCGCAGCGAACGACTCCAAGCAGGCAAGTGCGATGTCGGGTACTGTTCGAGCGCTTATTGCGAACATGGTCAAGGGTGTCTCCCAGGGTTTTGAAAAGAAATTAACCTTGGTGGGCGTTGGCTACCGCGCCCAAGCAAAAGGAGACGTTCTAAGTCTGGCGCTGGGTTTTTCTCATCCTGTCGAGCATCCGATGCCGGCTGGTATCAAGGTCGAAACGCCGACGCAGACTGAGATCCTGATCAAGGGAATTAGTAAGCAGCAGGTCGGCCAGGTTGCCGCCGAGGTTCGTGCTTATCGTAGTCCTGAGCCTTACAAAGGTAAGGGTGTTCGCTACTCTGATGAGGTAGTGGCGATCAAGGAAACCAAGAAGAAATAATCGAGGCTAGAGTCATGAATAAAAATCAAGCTCGTGTGCGCAGGGCACGCAAAACCCGTGCCAAACTCGCAGAGTTGAAAGTGGTCCGGCTCTCTGTACACCGTACCAATTGCCATATGTATGCCCAGATCATCGATGCATCTGGTGGTAAGGTTCTTGCCAGCGCGTCCACTTTGGAAGTTGAAGTGCGCAAGGATCTTGCAAACGGCGGTAACGCGACTGCAGCCACGATCGTGGGTAAGCGCATTGCTGAAAAGGCGAAGAGCCTGGGAATTGAAAAGGTTGCTTTTGACCGTTCCGGCTTCAGGTACCACGGCCGGGTCAAGTCATTAGCCGAAGCAGCACGTGAAAATGGCTTGGTGTTCTAAGCGGGGACGATGATGGCAAAAATGGATATGGAAGATCGCGGCGACGGTTTGCGCGAAAAAATGATCTCGGTAAACCGCGTCACGAAAGTGGTGAAGGGCGGACGGATTATGGGCTTTGCCGCGCTGACTGTTGTTGGCGATGGCGATGGCGGTATCGGTATGGGTAAGGGCAAGGCCAAGGAAGTTCCGGTGGCCGTGCAGAAGGCCATGGACGAGGCGCGCCGCAACCTGGTCAAGGTTAATTTGAAAAATGGAACCCTGCATCATGCAGTGACTGGTACCCATGGGGCGGCCAAAGTCTATATGCAGCCAGCATCCGAAGGTACGGGGATTATTGCCGGCGGACCCATGCGTGCAATTTTCGAGGTCATGGGTGTCCACAACGTACTGGCCAAATGTATCGGCTCCACGAATCCTTACAACATGGTTCGGGCCACTATCAAAGGTCTTCAAGCGATGAATACGCCATCCGAAGTCGCGGCTAAACGCGGCAAATCGGTGGAAGAAATTCTGGGGTAAGCGATGTCAAAATCTACTAAAACCTTGAAAGTGACCTTGGTGAAAAGCACCATTGGCACCATTGAGTCACACCGCGCCTGTGTGCGTGGTCTCGGTCTACGCCGCATGAACCACACTGTCGAAGTAGAAGATACTCCGTCAGTGCGCGGCATGATCAACAAAGTCATTTACCTGTTGAAGTGCGAGGCATAAATGCAGCTTAATAATCTTAAACCGGCTCCAGGTAGCAAGCACTCCAAGCGTCGCGTGGGCCGTGGTATCGGAAGTGGACTAGGCAAGACGGCTGGACGTGGACATAAAGGTCAAAAATCTCGTGCCGGTGGTTTCCACAAGGTCGGTTTTGAAGGCGGCCAAATGCCCTTGCAGCGCCGCCTGCCAAAGCGTGGATTTAAATCATTGACCAAAGGTAATGTCGTGCAAGTACGCTTGTCCGCACTAAATGACCTGCCTGTAGATTCGATTGATTTGCTGGTGCTTAAACAGGCTGGCGTGGTATCAGGCGAAGCGCTTGGCGCCAAGGTCTTCTTGACCGGCAAGCTGGAAAAGGCCATCAAGCTTCATGGTATTCAGGTAACCAAGGGTGCCAGAGCTGCGATTGAAGCGGCTGGTGGCAGCATTGAAGGTCTGGAGTAATTTTGGCGCAGGGCAAACAAGCCAGCGCTGGTGCTGGTAAATTCTCCGACCTTAAGCAGCGCTTGTTGTTTGTGCTGGGCGCTCTGATCGTTTACCGCATCGGTACGTATATCCCCGTGCCGGGTATTGATCCAGCTGTGTTGTCACAGTTGTTCAAGGCTCAGCAGGGCGGCATCCTTGGCATGTTCAACATGTTTTCAGGTGGCGCGCTGTCAAGGTTTTCGGTGTTTGCGCTGGGTATCATGCCCTACATTTCAGCTTCCATCATTATGCAACTGATGACGGTAGTTTCTCCGCAGATGGAGCAGTTGAAGAAAGAAGGTGAGGCTGGGCGAAAAAAGATAACGCAGTACACGCGTTACGGCACGGTTGCACTGGCCCTGTTTCAGGGTATAGGGATTGCCATTGCACTCGAGGCGCAACCGGGATTGGTGATTGAACCAGGCTTTATGTTCCGCGCAACCACGGTAATAACTCTGATGACCGGCACATTGTTTCTCATGTGGCTCGGTGAGCAGATTACCGAGCGTGGCATAGGCAACGGTATCTCGATTATCATTTTCGCGGGTATTGTCGCCGGATTGCCCCAGGCTATCGGCGGCACCCTTGAATTGACCCGTACAGGTGCATTTTCGATACCCTTGGTCATTATGTTATTTGTGGCAGCGATCGCGGTGACGGGTTTTGTGGTCTTTGTTGAACGCGGTCAACGCAAGATACTTGTCAATTATGCCAAGCGCCAGGTTGGCCGGCATGTTGTTGGTGGGCAAAGTTCGCATTTGCCGTTGAAGTTGAATATGGCGGGTGTGATCCCACCCATTTTTGCCTCCAGCATCATCCTGTTTCCCGCGACGCTGGCTGGATGGTTTGGCAGTAGCGAGAACATGACGTGGTTGCGCGATATCGGCTCTACATTATCGCCTGGACAACCTTTGTACGTAATGCTTTACGCAACTGCAATTATTTTCTTCTGTTTCTTCTATACGGCATTGGTTTTCAATCCCAAGGAAACAGCTGACAACTTGAAGAAAAGCGGCGCCTTCGTACCCGGGATTCGTCCCGGCGATCAAACGGCAAAGTACATAGATCGGATTATGGCGCGCTTGACGCTGGCTGGGGCACTGTACATCACACTGGTGTGCCTGTTGCCAGAGTTCCTGATTGTAAAATGGAATGTTCCATTTTATTTCGGGGGGACCTCACTCCTGATCATTGTGGTCGTGACAATGGACTTTATGGCGCAGGTGCAGACTTATCTCATGTCGCATCAGTATGAAAGTTTATTGAAGAAAGCAAATTTTAAAGGCGGCGGCATTTTGCCACGCTGAACTTGATTAGAGCGGATTACTGAATGGCAAAAGAAGACACGATAGAGATGCAAGGGGAGGTACTGGAAAATCTTCCCAATGCAACCTTTCGCGTCAAACTTGAAAACGGCCATGTAGTGCTGGGCTATATATCAGGAAAAATGCGCATGCATTACATTCGCATCCTTCCTGGCGACAAGGTGACGGTTGAATTGACACCCTACGATTTATCCAGGGCGCGCATCATTTTTCGCGCTAAGTAACATAGATGTCGGCAGTAAGCCGACAAACAGCTCTAAGGAGATGCTAAATGAGAGTACGTGCTTCGGTTAAAAAAATCTGCCGGAAATGCAAGATGGTACGCCGTAAGGGTGTATTACGTGTTATTTGTGAAGAAGCGCGGCATAAGCAACGTCAAGGTTGATTGTTGTTTCTGTTGGTGATAAAATCCGCGCTTTTTCAATTCTAATTTTTGCTGTTTGGAGTGAGTGAATGGCCCGCATTGCAGGGGTAAATATCCCGAACCATCAACACACCGAGATCGCACTGACTGCTATTTATGGCATCGGTCGTACCCGGTCCCAGCTGATTTGCGCCGCTGCCGGTGTTAATGCGTCAACCAAAATCAAGGACCTGAGCGACAGCGATGTTGAAAGGTTGCGTGATGAGGTTGGCAAGTTTACCGTCGAAGGCGATCTGCGTCGCGAAGTAACGATGAGCATCAAGCGCCTTATGGATCTTGGCTGTTATCGTGGACTGCGTCATCGTCGCGGCCTGCCGGTTCGTGGTCAGCGTACCCGTACCAATGCCCGGACACGCAAAGGCCCGCGCAAGGCAATCCGCGCAACCAAATAATCTGACCGCGGATAAGTATAAGGATAAGTTATGGCTAAACCAAACGTTCGGGTGCGCAAGAAAGTTAAAAAGAATGTAGCGGAAGGTATCGCTCACGTTCACGCATCCTTCAATAACACCATCGTGACGATTACTGATCGTCAGGGTAACGCATTGTCGTGGGCAACATCCGGTGGCAGTGGTTTCCGCGGTTCGCGTAAGAGTACGCCATTCGCTGCGCAGATTGCAGCGGAGCATGCTGGTAAAGCGGCTCAGGAGTACGGTGTTAAAAACCTAGAAGTTCGTATCAAGGGCCCCGGTCCAGGCCGTGAGTCCGCCGTGCGTGCTTTGAATGCAGTCGGGTTCAAGATTACCGGTATTACCGATGTCACCCCGATTCCGCACAACGGTTGCCGTCCGCCCAAGAAGCGGCGTATCTAATACGGCAAATTTTTTTGCAGGAGAATTACTTTGGCTAGAAATCTCGATCCTAAGTGCCGTCAGTGCCGCCGCGAGGGAGAAAAACTGTTTCTGAAGGGTGAGAAATGCTTCACCGACAAGTGTTCGGTTGAGCGTAGGGCTTATCCACCTGGTCAGCACGGTCAGAAAATGAACACCCGTCTTTCCGGCTATGGCGTTCAGTTGCGTGAAAAACAAAAACTGCGTCGCATTTATGGCATTCTGGAGCGTCAGTTCCGTGGTTACTACAAGGAAGCCGACCGGGTACGTGGCATTACCGGTGAAAACCTGCTTCAGCTGCTTGAGTGCCGCCTTGATAACGTTGCATATCGCATGGGTTTTGGTGCTTCTCGTACCGAAGCGCGGCAGGTTGTGCGCCATAACGGGATTCTTGTGAACGGTCGTCGTGTCAATATTCCTTCATATCAGGTTAAACCTGGTGATGTAGTCGAGGTGACCGAACGCGCAAAGAATCATTTACGTGTTAAAGGTGCATTGGCCGCAGCCGAACAGCGTGGCTTCCCGGAGTGGATTGAGGTTGACGTCAAGGCGCTCAAGGGTACCTATAAAGCTAAACCACAGCGTTCCGAACTGCCATCGACAATTAACGAGCATCTCGTGGTCGAGTTGTACTCGAAGTAATTGAGCGAAGAACCAATTAGAGGAATTTCAATCCATGCAAAGCAGTACCGCTGAGTTTCTCAAGCCTCGGATTGTTGATGTACAAAGTCAATCCCCGAGCAAAGCTCGTGTGACCATGGAGCCGTTCGAACGCGGCTATGGTCATACGCTGGGCAATGCTCTACGTCGTATTCTGTTGTCTTCCATGCCGGGGTACGCTATTACCCAGGTACAGATTGACGGTGTGGTTCACGAATATTCTTCTATTGAAGGCGTACAGGAAGACGTGGTCGATATCCTGTTGAACCTGAAGGGTATTGCATTAAAATTGCACAACAATACCGAAGCCACCTTGATGCTTTCCAAAAGTGGTGAAGGTGCTGTAACGGCCGGCGACATCGAGACTTCACATGATGTGGAAATCATCAATCCTGGTCATGTGATTGCGCACCTGACCAAGGGTGGCAAAATCAACATGACGCTGAAGATTGAGCAAGGTCGTGGATATTTACCGGTAGCTGCTCGCCGCGTTGCCGAGGAAGACCGCCTGGTCGGGGCAATCATGCTGGATGCTTCTTTCAGTCCGGTGCGTCGTGTCAGCTATGGTGTAGAAAGTGCCCGCGTTGAGCAGCGCACTGACCTTGACAAGCTGGTTGTGGATATTGAAACCAACGGTGTGATCGATCCTGAAGAGGCGATTCGCTATGCGGCGCGTATTCTTGTGGATCAGCTATCGGTTTTTGCAGAACTCAAGGGCACGCCGACGGAGATTGAAACTCCGCGTAGTCCTCAAGTCGATCCCATACTGCTACGCCCGGTTGACGACCTTGAGTTGACGGTGCGCTCTGCCAACTGTCTCAAGGCTGAAAATATTTATTACATCGGCGACCTGATTCAGCGCTCCGAGAACGAGTTGCTCAAGACCCCTAATTTGGGCCGTAAATCTTTGAATGAAATCAAGGACGTTCTGGCCTCCAAGGGTCTGACGTTGGGCATGAAACTGGAAAACTGGCCGCCCGCTGGTTTAGAAAAGTCCTGATATCCAGTTAAAACTGGTTAACCGGAATATTCGTAAAATAAGGATTTGTTATGCGTCACCGTTTATCTAACCGCAAACTGAACCGCACCACTAGCCACCGTCTGGCTATGCTGCGCAATATGGCCAATTCCCTGCTGCGTCATGAGGTCATCAAGACCACTTTGCCAAAAGCCAAGGAACTTCGCCGTGTTGCTGAGCCGCTGATCACGCTTGGCAAGAAGCCATCGCTGGCCAACCGTCGTCTTGCTTTTGACCGTCTGCGTGATCGTGAAATGGTGGTCAAGTTGTTCGACGAGCTGGGCCCGCGTTTTCAAACCCGCAATGGCGGCTACTTGCGTATCCTTAAATGCGGCTTCCGCTTGGGCGATAACGCTCCGATGGCGATTGTCGAATTGGTTGATCGCCCCGAAGGTCTGGATGCAGTGGAAGACAGCGCTGCCTAACCTCCGTCGTTAAAGTATCAGACAAAAAGCCGAGCCTGCTCGGCTTTTTTGTTGCCTGGAAATTAGGCATGCATCGGTAAAGAGCATAAAATTTACCCATGATTCTACTGTTCAGTGATTATGGCGCTGTGGATATTTATTCTGGCCAAGTGCGGGCGGCGATCTGGTCCCATGCGCCAGGGGTGGAGATTGTCGATTTATTGCACACGGCCCCGAATTTCGATATCAAGGCCAGCGCACATCTTCTGGCTGCGCTGGTGCCGCAATTTCAAATTGCCTGTGTATGTCTGGCGGTTGTCGATCCCGGTGTCGGCTCGCAACGTGATGCGGTGGTGATGCTGGCAGACGAGAAGTGGTATGTAGGGCCGGATAACGGCCTGCTTTCTGTGGTCGCTGCGCGCGCCAGTAAGGTCGAGCTGTGGCGCATTACCTGGCGTCCTGAAAATCTGTCGCGATCATTTCATGGCCGGGATTTATTCGCCCCGATTGTTGCCCTGATAGAGAAGGGTGCATTTCCACATGGAAAACTGGCCGACACGGTGAGACTGCAGGTTGCTCTCGATGCGGGCGATCTGGCTGAAATAATTTATCTCGACCATTATGGAAATGCCATGACCGGCCTGCGTGCCGGGGCGATGGAGCATGGTTATAAACTCCATCTGGGACCGGTCGCGCTGCCCTATGCCCCGGTGTTTTCGGATGGCCCGGGCGGACAGCCATTCTGGTATGAGAACAGTATCGGTTTGATCGAGATCGCACTTGATCGCGGTAATGCCGCAGCGCTGCTGAAATTGAAAATAGGTGATCCGGTGCGCTAGCGCAATACCTTGCTCAGATATTTTCCGGTATGGCTGTGCGGATTCGCGGCAATGTCTTCCGGCGTACCCTCGGCGATGATTTGTCCCCCGCCGTTGCCCCCTTCCGGGCCAAGGTCCACCACCCAGTCGGCAGTCTTGATGACGTCCAGATTGTGCTCGATGATCACGACCGTGTTGCCATGTTCGCGCAGTCGTTGCAATACTGCCAACAACATTTCGATGTCGTGGAAATGCAGGCCGGTGGTTGGCTCATCGAGAATATAAAGGGTTCTGCCGGTATCGCGCTTGGATAATTCCAAGGACAGTTTGACGCGCTGCGCTTCGCCACCCGACAGGGTGGTAGCGCTCTGACCCAGGGTGATGTAGCCCAGGCCCACATCCAGCAAAGTTTGCAGTTTGCGCGCCACGACCGGCACCGGGCTGAAAAATTCGCGCGCCAGTTCTACTGTCATTTTAAGGATTTCGTGTATGTTTTTGCCCTTGTACTGGATTTCCAGTGTTTCCCGGTTGTAGCGATGGCCGTGACAAACATCGCAAGGTACGTAGATATCCGGCAGGAAATGCATTTCCACCTTGATGACGCCGTCGCCCTGGCAGGCTTCGCAGCGCCCGCCCTTGACGTTGAATGAGAAGCGTCCCGGCCCGTATCCGCGGTTGCGTGACTCGGGCACCCCGGAGAAAAGTTCGCGGATCGGGGTGAACAGTCCGGTATAAGTGGCCGGATTGGAGCGCGGCGTGCGCCCGATCGGGCTCTGGTCCACGTTAATTACCTTGTCGTAGAACTCCAGTCCGCTCAGTTCTTCATAAGGCGACGGTTCCGCGTTGCTGCCATAGAGGTGGCGTGCCACAGCGTGATACAGCGTGTCGTTGATCAGCGTCGACTTGCCCGAGCCCGAGACGCCGGTGATGCACACCATCAGGCCAACCGGCAGGTTGAACGTGACCTGTTTCAGGTTGTTGCCGCTGGCGCCAATGATTTGCAAGGAGCGCTTGGAGTCGGGCGCCATGCGTTGAGAGGGCACGGCGATCCTGCGCTGTCCGCTTAAATATTGTCCGGTCAGGGAGGCAGGGTTGGCCTTGATTTCTTCAGGCGTACCTTGGGCCACGATGGCACCGCCATGCACGCCTGCTGCAGGGCCCATGTCCACGACATAGTCGGCGGTCTGGATGGCATCCTCGTCATGTTCCACCACGATGACGCTGTTGCCCAGATCGCGCAACCGGATCAGGGTGCCAAGCAGGCGATCGTTGTCGCGCTGGTGCAGGCCAATGGAGGGCTCATCCAGCACGTACATGACACCCGTCAGGCCGGAGCCGATCTGGCTGGCCAGACGGATGCGTTGCGCCTCGCCACCGGAAAGCGTGTCGGCGGAGCGGTCCAGCGAGAGATAATCCAGCCCGACATTGGTGAGAAATTGCAGTCTGCTGGCGATTTCCTTGACGATGCGTTCTGCGATGGCCTGTTTTTGGCCCGTGAGCGTCAGATCCTGAAAAAACACCAAAGCCTGTTTCAGCGGTAGATGGCTGATTTCAAAAATAGGGTGACCCGCAACCGTGACATGGCGGGCCTCCTGTCGCAGTCGGGTGCCTTCGCAACTCGGACAGGTCTGATGGTTGAGGTATTTGGCCAATTCCTCACGCACCGTGAGGGAATCGGTTTCGTGGTAGCGCCGTTCCAGATTGCGCAGGATGCCTTCAAAGGGATGCGAGCGAGTCTGGAAGCCGCCACGTTCACCCAGGTACTTGAAAGCAACGGGTTCGGTGCCGCTGCCATAGAGCAGAATCTCCTGTACCCGGGGCTGGAGTTCCTCGAACGGCTGCTCCAGGTCGAAACCGTAGTGCATGGCCAGAGTCTGCAGCATCTGGAAGAAAAACTGATTGCGTCGATCCCAGCCCTTGACGGCGCCCGATGCCAGGGAAAGATGCGGAAAGGCCACCACCCGCTTGGGGTCGAAGAAATTGATCTGTCCCAGGCCGTCGCACTTGGGGCAGGCCCCCATGGGATTATTGAAGGAAAACAGGCGCGGTTCCAGTTCGGCCAGAGAATAACTGCACACCGGGCAGGCGAATTTGGCGGAGAACAGGTGCTCCTTGCCGGTATCCATTTCAACTGCCAACGCACGGCCTTCGGAGTGGCGCAGCGCCGTTTCGAAAGACTCCGCCAGGCGCTGCTTGAGGTCCGCGCGCACCTTGACGCGATCAACCACCACGTCGATGGTGTGTTTCTTGTTCTTTTCCAGCTTGGGCGGCTGGTCGATTTCGTAGACTTCGCCATCCACCCTCAGCCGCACGAAGCCCTGGGCACGCAATTCATCGAACAATTCCACCTGTTCGCCCTTACGCCCAGCTACCAGCGGTGAGAGAATCATCAGCTTGGTATCTTCCGGCAGCGCCAGAACATGATCCACCATCTGAGCCACGCTCTGTGATTCGAGCTTGATGTGGTGTTCGGGGCAATGCGGATCGCCTACGCGAGCGTAGAGCAGACGCAGGTAGTCGTGAATTTCCGTGACCGTGCCCACGGTAGAGCGCGGGTTGTGGCTGGTGGCCTTCTGCTCGATGGAGATCGCCGGCGACAGGCCTTCGATCAGATCCACGTCGGGCTTCTCCATCAGTTGCAGAAACTGGCGCGCATAAGCGGAAAGCGATTCCACATAGCGCCGCTGGCCTTCTGCATAGAGGGTGTCGAAGGCGAGGGAGGATTTGCCCGAACCGGACAATCCGGTGATGACGACCAGCTTGTGGCGCGGGATGTCGAGACTGATATTTTTCAGGTTGTGAGTGCGTGCACCGCGGATTTTTATGAAGGACATGGCCAAAGCAGAGTTAAACGTAACCTGCTAATATACCGAACTTTGCCTGCCATAACCAATTACATGCATCAGCCTGAACGTATGTCCTCTCTCGAATTGCGCGCCAGTGCCGGACTGGCGGGTATTTTCGGCCTGCGCATGCTGGGGATGTTTCTAATCCTGCCGGTTTTTGCAATTTACGCCAGCACCCTTCCGGGCGGGCAGAATCATGCCTTGATCGGTTTGGCGCTAGGAGCATACGGCCTGACGCAGGCGCTTTTGCAACTGCCTTTCGGCATGGCGGCTGACCGCTTCGGCCGCAAGCCGGTGATTTATCTTGGCTTGATCATCTTTGTCCTGGGCAGCTTTATTGCCGCATCGGCGCACGACCTTTTATGGGTCATTATTGGCCGCTCGATTCAGGGCGCGGGCGCGATATCCGCCGCGGTCACCGCGCTGCTTGCCGACCTGACGCGCGAGGAGCACCGCACCAAAGCCATGGCCATGATCGGCTCCACCATCGGACTCATGTTCGCCGTGTCCATGGTGCTCGGCCCCGCGCTGTATGAAACCATTGGCGTGCCAGGCATGTTCGCCCTGACTGGCGTGCTTGCGCTGCTGGCGATCATCGTCGTGGCCCGGGTGATTCCCGATCCACAGGCCAGTCATTTTCATTCCGATGCCGAAATGGCCCCGGCACGCCTCAAGGATGTGTTGCGCGACAAGCAGTTGCTACGCCTCAACTTCGGGATATTTTCCCTGCATGCCGCACAAATGGCGATGTTCACCGTGCTTCCCCTGGCCCTGCGGGAAACCGGCAATTTTGCCGAAAGCCAGCACTGGAAGGTTTATCTGCCGGTGATGTTGATTGCATTTGCCTTGATGGTGCCGGCGATCATAGTCGGTGAGAAAAAAGCCAAATTGAAGCAGGTGTTCGTTTCCGCCGTGGCGCTGATACTTGTCACGCAGCTCCTGCTGACCGTATTGATCGGAAATTTCTGGGGCATCGTGGCGATGTTGCTGACATTTTTTATCGCTTTCAACATTCTCGAAGCCACGCTGCCTTCACTGATTTCCAAGCTGGCGCCGGCCCAGGCCAAGGGTACGGCAATGGGCGTGTATAATACCTCGCAGTCTCTGGGGCTGTTCGTCGGTGGTGCCATGGGCGGCTTGCTGGCACACTATGTGGGTTATTTCGCGGTATTTGCTTTTGGCGCGGTGCTGTCAGGTATATGGCTGTGGCTGGCCGTATCCATGCGCACCCCGCCGGCGGTAAAAACCAGGATGTACCACCTCGCAACCCTGGATGCCCCCAGAGCGTGTGAACTGGCGCGGCAACTCGCGGCGGTGACGGGCGTGGCGGAGGTGGTGGTGTCGGCGGAGGAAAGCGTGGCCTATCTCAAGGTCAACATGGCCGGCTGGGATGAAGAACAAGTGCAGAAACTAATCGAGGGAGAGGCGTGACATGGCATCGGTAAACAAGGTTATTCTCGTGGGACGTTTGGGTAAGGATCCGGAAACTCGCTATATGCCGAATGGCGATGCGGTTACCAACATCACGTTGGCGACCAGCGAAACCTGGAAAGACAAGAACGGCGAAAAGCAGGAAAAAACCGAGTGGCACCGGGTGACCTTCTATCGCAAGCTGGCGGAAATCGCCGGTGAATATCTCAAGAAAGGCAGCATGGCCTATGTCGAGGGACGGCTGGAAACGCGCAAGTGGACAGACAAGGCGGGTGTCGAGAAATATACCACCGAGATTATCGCCAACGAGATGCAGATGTTGAGCAGTCGCGGTGGCAGCGGCAACTCCTTCGAAGTGGTGGACAGGGAGCCGTCCGGCAGTAGCGCCGCGAAACCCGCCAAGAAAACGGGCGGAGAGTTCGACGACTTCGAGGACGATATTCCTTTTTGAAAAACACCTTGAATTGGATGGGTAATACCCCCAATTAAGCAAAAGCAGTTTTTAGTTTTGAATGTTAAATGTTTAATGGAGGAATGCGCTTCGCGCATGATTCAATACCGACGCGGCTTGCGCGGCGACATCCATTAAACATTCAACACTAAACATTTAAAACTGTTTTCGCTACCCGTCCTTTTTTGATTTTGCAGGGAGTTTGTGATGCCTATTTACGAATACCGTTGTGCCGATTGCGGTTTCCAGAAGGAATTCATCCAGAAAATGAGCGATGCGCCGCTGACCACCTGCCCGGAATGCGGCAAGGAAGCGTTCGGCAAAATGCTCAGCGCGGCGGGCTTCCAGCTCAAGGGCAGCGGATGGTACCAGACCGATTTCAAGGGCGGCGCCAAGCCCAAGGAAGAGGCCAAGCCGGCTGCCAGCTGCGGCGGAAGTTGCGCTTGTCATTAAAATCATTTGCCACCAACGCGGATTCGCTGGAGCGGCGGGTCCGCGCTTGCCTTGTCTAGTCCCGTGAGACGCTATTTCATTACCGGATTGCTGATCTGGGTGCCGCTCGGCATTACCGTGTGGGTGCTCAATCTGCTCATCGGCACCCTTGACCAGAGCTTGCTCCTGGTGCCTGAGTCGTTGCGCCCGAAAGCCATGCTCGGGCTCAATATTCCCGGCATCGGCGCGATTCTGACCCTGCTGGTAATTTTCCTGACCGGCGTGCTCGCCGCCAACATTATCGGACAGCGTCTGGTGCGCTTCTGGGAATCCCTGCTGGCGCGCATCCCGGTGGTCAAGTCGATTTACTACAGCGTCAAGCAGGTGAGCGATACGCTGTTTTCGGGTAATGGGGACGCGTTCCGTAAAGTGCTGCTGGTGCGCTATCCTCACCCGCAAGCGTGGTCCCTGGCATTCCAGACCAATGTTCCCGGAGAGGTTGCCAAGCAATTCGACGAGGAATACGTCGCCGTTTTCATTCCCACCACCCCCAGCCCGGTCAATGGTTTTTACTTCTACGTCAAAAAAAGTGAAACCATTGAACTCGACATGAACGTGGACGATGCGCTCAAGGCTATCGTTTCCATGGGCGTGGTGGCGCCGAAAAAAGCATCTGTCGCGGCCACCTACCCCGGCGACTGATTGGCTTTCTCTCGGGTATAATTCGCCCTTTTGTTTCGCTCGTTCCAACTCGAATCGGATTCAGCCATGATGCGTACTCACTATTGCGGCGCGGTAAATCGCGACCATTTGCAGCAAACCGTTACCCTGAGCGGCTGGGCGCACCGCCGTCGCGACCACGGCGGGGTGATTTTCATCGACCTGCGCGACCGCGAGGGCCTGGTACAGGTGGTGTGCAATCCGGACAAGGTGGATACCTTCGCCATCGCCGAAAAAATCCGCAACGAGTTCGTGCTGAAAGTAACGGGCCGCGTCAATCCGCGCCCCGAGGGAACAGTCAACCCCAACTTGCCCACCGGCGAAATCGAAGTCATCGCCGACAGCATCGAGATTCTCAATGCTTCCCTGACGCCGCCGTTCCAGCTCGACGACGAGAACCTGTCCGAGAACGTGCGCCTGACGCACCGCTACCTCGACTTGCGCCGTCCGGTGATGCAGGAAAACATGAAGCTGCGCTACCGCGTCGCCAAGACGCTGCGCGACTACCTCGACCAGCACGGCTTCATTGAAATCGAAACGCCCATGCTGACCCGCTCCACGCCGGAAGGCGCGCGCGATTACCTGGTGCCGAGCCGCGTGCATCCGGGCCAGTTCTTCGCGCTGCCGCAATCGCCGCAGATTTTCAAGCAACTGCTGATGGTGGCCGGCTTTGACCGCTACTTCCAGATCACCAAATGCTTCCGCGACGAGGACCTGCGCGCCGACCGTCAGCCTGAATTCACCCAGGTCGATATCGAGACCTCGTTCATGAGCGAAAACGAGATCATGGACATTGTGGAAACCATGATCCGTGGCATGTTCAAGACCGTGATGGATGTCGACCTGCCCAACCCCTTCCCGCGCATGCCATACAGCGAAGCCATGGGGCGCTATGGTTCCGACAAGCCCGACATGCGCGTGACGCTGGAACTGACCGAACTCACCGACGTGATGAAGGCCGTCGAGTTCAAGGTGTTTCGTGGCGCGGCGGACATGGAAGGCGGCCGCGTGGCGGCGCTCAAGGTGCCGGGCGGCGGGTCGCTGTCGCGCAAGGAAATCGACGACTACACCGCGTTTGTCGGCATCTACGGCGCCAAGGGGCTGGCTTACATCAAGGTCAACGAAGTGGCCAAGGGACGTGACGGGCTGCAGTCGCCCATCGTCAAAAATCTCGATGACATTGCCTTGAAGGCGATCATCGAGCGTACCGGCGCCACCGACGGCGACCTGATTTTCTTCGGCGCCGACAAGTCCAAGGTGGTGAACGAAGCCCTTGGCGCGCTGCGGTCCAAGGTCGGCCACGCGCGCGGTCTGGCCGAAAGCGGCTGGCGTCCGCTGTGGGTGGTGGATTTCCCCATGTTCGAGCGCGACGAGGAGAACAACCGCTGGGCGGCCCTGCATCACCCCTTCACCGCGCCCGCCGACGGCCACGAGGACCTGCTGCAAAGCGACCCCGGCAAGGCCCTGTCCAAGGCCTATGACATGGTGCTCAATGGCTGGGAAGTGGGCGGCGGCTCGGTGCGTATCCACCGCCAGGAAGTGCAGAGCAAGGTATTCCGGGCCCTCAACATCAGCCCCGAGGAAGCCCAGGAAAAATTCGGCTTCCTGCTTGACGCCCTGCAATTCGGTGCTCCGCCCCACGGCGGCCTGGCCTTCGGCCTGGATCGACTGGTCACGCTGATGGCCGGCGCCGAGTCCATCCGCGACGTGATCGCCTTCCCCAAGACCCAGCGCGCCGCCTGCCTCATGACCCAGGCGCCGAACACGGTGGACGAAAAGCAGCTGCGCGAGTTGCATATCCGTTTGCGGCAACAGGTGCAGACCCAGGTCGAAGTGGCCAAGAGCTAATTCTGACGTGCCGGAGCGGATGTATAAAACCCCCGTTTCCGTCCTGGTGGTGATTTACACGCCGGGCTTGCAGGTGTTGCTGCTGGAACGCGCCGATCACCCAGGTTACTGGCAATCGGTGACCGGCAGCTGCGATCCTGGAGAAGCCCTGATGCAGACCGCGATCCGCGAAGTGGCCGAGGAAACCGGGCTGGATGCGGCGCGCCACGCGCTGTCTGACTGGAACATGGAAAACGTCTTCGAGATTTATGCCGAGTGGCGCCACCGTTACGCGCCGGGGGTTACGCATAACACCGAGCACATCTTCGGCCTGTGTCTGGCTGAGCCGTTGCCCGTTACCCTCGCGCCGCGCGAGCACCTGAACGCGCTCTGGCTGCCCTGGCGGGAAGCCAGAGCCAAGGTGTTTTCCTGGACCAATGTGGCGGCGATCGAGAAGCTGCCGGAGATGGCCGTCCGTTCTGAATAAAACCGGGAGACCCCGGAATGCCCCGCAAATAGTGTTCGCCCAGCAGCTTGATCGCCTCGTTTGCCCAGCCGCCTGCCGGGAGAGCTGGGCGCAGACGAATAAGGGAACGGTTCAAGCGCTTTTCTGGATAAGCTTGCGCTGCGGGATACTCATGTTATTTTCATGCGCATGGGTGGTTTGCAATTATTTTTGGGTAGATTGTGCGTATTTTGCGCGGCCTTGAGGAGATGAACGATGAAAAAACCGATCCAGGAATTCAACAAGTGGCTGCTCTCGCTGGTGGAGCACATCGGCCTCTTGGTGATCGCCATCGCCACGGTGTTCGCCATGGCAAGCGAAGTCATGGTCATGGTGCGCGCGGCGCAGGTGACCTTGGCAGACCTGCTGCTGCTCTTCCTCTACCTGGAAGTGCTGGCGATGGTCGGACTGTATTACGGCACAGGCAAATTGCCAGTGCGTTTCCCGCTGTATATCGGCATGGTGGCGCTGGCGCGCTACCTGATCCTGGACATGAAGGCCATGGACGACTGGCGCATGCTGGCGGTGAGCGGCTCGATCCTGATGTTGACGCTGGCGGTGCTGATGATCCGTTTTGGCCATGTCCGCTATCCGTATCCGGGCGACGAGCCGGCAGCAGAGTCGCGCAACAGTAACCAGGCGAAGAGTTGAACGATTTATGAATCATGACCATTCGCATCATCATCTCCGGAGGAAAAATGTATGAAGAAATCAGTTGATGCAAAAAAATCCGCCAAGGACGCCGGCGGCAGGATTCTGGTCGGCATTCTCACCGGCAGCCCCAATGACCTGCCCACCGTGGTCAAGGTGCGCGACACCCTGACCGAACTGGGCATCGCCAGCGAAATCGTGGTGGCCTCGGCCCATCGCACCCCGGACAAGGTCTTCGCCTATCTCGAACGCGCACACCGGGAAGACGTGCAGGTGCTGATCGGCTGTGCCGGCGTGGCGGCCCATCTGGCCGGTGTCATCGCCGGCCACACCCGCCTGCCGGTGATCGGCCTACCGCTCTCGGGCGGCATCATGTCCGGCCTCGATGCCTTGCTCTCCACGGTGCAGATGCCGCCGGGGGTGCCCGTTGCCACGGTGGCGGTGGATGGCGCCAAGAACGCCGCGATGCTGGCCGCCCGCATCCTGGCGCTGAAATTCCCGGAAATCAACCTGGCCTTGGAGGCGGCGGCGAACAGGGAGCGCGCCCGCTACGACCAGACCGCCGACGAGGCGCTGGCGAAACTGTCGGCAAAATAAGATGCCGCTCGTCCACATGGCCGACATGCCGTGCCCCGTCTTGATCCAATATTCGCGCGAGCGGCTGATTTTTCCCTCATAGTCTGGTAAGTTTAGCGTTTGCTAATTTTCCCGGATGCGAAGCCCCGCCATGCAAGTAAGCCCGATTACCTTCGACAAGTTCAGCCAGATGCAGGATGCCGTCTGCCAGGAGCGCATCG
>JAUYFW010000025.1 GCA_030690835.1 Sulfurimicrobium sp.
AAGCGCGTGTATTCGCCGATGAAAGTCATGCGCACCATGCCGATCGGGCCGTTACGCTGTTTGCCGATGATGATTTCGGCCGTGCCTTTTTCCTGGCTGTCGGGGTTATAGACCTCGTCGCGATAGATGAACAGGATCACGTCGGCGTCCTGCTCGATGGCACCGGATTCACGCAAGTCGGACATGACCGGCCGCTTGTTGGGGCGCTGTTCGAGGCTGCGGTTGAGCTGGGAGAGCGCAATCACCGGGACTTCAAGTTCTTTCGCCAGCGCTTTGAGCGAGCGCGAGATTTCGGAGATTTCCGTGGCCCGGTTCTCGCCGCCACCACTGCCGCTCATGAGTTGCAAGTAGTCGACGATGATCAAACCCAGCTTGCCGCACTGGCGATGCAGGCGGCGCGCCCGTGCGCGCAGTTCGAGGGCGGTCAGGGCGGCGCTTTCGTCGATGTGGATCGGCGCGTCGTTGAGTTTTCCCACGGCGTTGGTGAGGCGCAGCCAGTCCTCGTCCTGTAGTCGGCCGGTGCGGATTTTTTGCTGGTCCAGCTTGCCCACCGAGCCGATCATGCGCATCGCCAGTTGGGCGCCGCCCATTTCCATACTGAAAATCGCGACCGGCAGACCGGTGTTGAGGGCAACATTTTCTCCGATATTGATGGAGAAGGCGGTTTTTCCCATACTCGGCCGTCCTGCCACGATGATCAGATCGCCCGGCTGAAGGCCTGATGTTTTTTGATCCAGGTCGTGAAAGCCGGTGGGAATGCCGGTCACTTCATCGGGGTTGTCGCGCTGGAACAGTTCGTCGATCTTTTCCACTACCTGGATCAGCAGCGGCTGTATTTCGACAAAACCTTGCTTGCCGCGCGCATTGGATTCGGCAATTTCGAATACCTTGCTCTCGGCTTCGTCCAGCAACTGCCCGGCATTGCGGCCGAGCGGATTGTAGGCGCTGTCGGCTATCGTCGTGCCCACTTCGGCCAGTTTGCGCATGACGCCACGGTCGCGCACGATCTCCGCGTACCGCTTGATGTTGGATGCGCTCGGCGTGTTTTGGGCCAGCGCGGCGAGATAGGCGAGGCCGCCGGCATTGCCGAGCTCGGCACTGTTTTCCAGCGCTGCGGAAACGGTGATCACGTCCGCCGGTTTGCCGCCTTCGAGCAGTCGAAAAACGTGGCGGAAGATCAGGCGATGATCGTGGCGGTAGAAATCGCTTTCCGCTATCACGTCGGCGATCCTGTCCCACGCGCTGTTTTCCAGCAGCAGCCCGCCGAGAACCGATTGTTCGGCCTCGATGGAATGAGGAGGAAGTTTGATGGCGTCGAGTTGGGCGTCGCTCATGGGGTATCATTCACCAAATCAAAACCGGAAGTTTCACGGTTCGACAAGAAATTATCAAGGCTGTTGCGGAAACAAAAAAAGGGCTGTCGCCAGCCCTTTTTTTGCCATTGCGAGATCGATCAGGCTGCTGCCACGACCGATATCGTAATGGTTGCGGTTACATCGGTGTGCAGGGACAGATCCACGGAAGCGTCGCCAACCGCCTTCAGGGGGCCGTTCGGCAGACGTACTTCGGATTTCGCCACATCGAAACCCTGAGCCTTGAGGGCGTCGGAAATGTCGCCAGTCGTTACCGAACCGAACAGACGGCCATCCACACCCGCTTTCTGGGCGATCCGGATATTGGCGCCGTTGATTTTGTCGGCACGGGCTTGCGCCTGGACCAGAATTTCAGCCTGCGCTTTTTCCAGTTCGACGCGCTTGGCCTGGAATTCGGCCAGGTTGGCTTCCGTCGCGCGCTTGGCTTTCTTTTGCGGGATCAGAAAATTGCGACCATAGCCGTCCTTGACTTTGACGACATCGCCCATTTGGCCCAGTTTAGCCAGTTTTTCCAGAAGAATGACTTGCATGATCTTTCCTTAGTGCTGGTCAGTGTAGGGCATCAGGGCCAGGAAGCGGGCGCGCTTGATAGCGGTGCCCAGCTGGCGCTGGTAGCGGGCTTTGGTGCCGGTAATACGGGCCGGGATGATCTTGCCATTCTCGGAGATGAAGTCCTTGAGCAGATCCACATCCTTGTAATCGATTTCCTTGATGCCTTCAACGGTGAAGCGGCAGAAGCGCTTGCGCCGGAACATTTGACGTGCCATTTTTAAATACCTCTTTAACTATCGGTTAATTCAATTCTGTTTGCGTGCAAAACCAGGTGCGTGCTGTTGCGACTTTTTTTGGCCAGAAACCCCTGCACTTTCAGACCATCCCCGACTTTGCAGCGGGATGCCTGTTGCGCTTGGTCACCCAGCGCCATCACGGCTATTTCGCATTCCACTTCGCGTTCCATGCCGGCTTCCACCTGTCTTGAACGGTGACCGAGGGTCAGGTTCAGCGCCGGGATGCCAGCCGGGGTGTAGCGCAGCGGATCAAGCGCAACGATCTGGCCGCTCAGCACAACCCGGTTGCTCGACAACTTTAAGCTGCAGCGTCTACAGCGACAGGGGCAGCAGCGGCGGGCGCTGCCAGTGTTTCACCCTGGGGTTGCAGCGAACGCGATTTTTCTTCCTTCATCATGGGGGAAGCAGCAGTCTGCGCTTCCTTCATGCTTACCATAAGATAGCGCAGCACCGCGTCGTTGAAGCGGAATGCATGCTCCAGTTCGTCCAGGGTTTCCTGGTCGCATTCGATGTTCATCAGCACGTAATGCGCTTTGTGGATTTTCTGGATCGGGTAGGCCAGCTGGCGGCGTCCCCAGTCTTCGAGGCGATGGATATGGCCGCTCTTGGCGGTAACCATGCCACGGTAGCGTTCGACCATGCCCGGAACCTGCTCACTTTGATCGGGATGGACGATAAAAACGATTTCGTAATGTCGCATGCACACTCCTTTTGGATTTGAGCCTTCCGCCATGCGAGACGGTAAGGCAAGGTTGGAAAACCGCAGATTGTACCAAAATTCCCAGAACAATCAAATCACTGTGATAAAACGCCTGTTCTCCCGGGCGGCGAACATGGCGCGGGCGCTGATTATGTTACAATTAAAAACTGTTTGGGTTGCGCCGCACAATGGCGAGTAGTCGGGATACGATCCTGCAAAGTACAGAATATTAAGCGATTATTAAGGAATAAATGATGCAAACGGAAAATGTGAACCCGCTTGAAAGAACTCTGGATCTGGCCGTCTCTCTGGCGCAGTTCGAGGCAGATGTGGAAAACCGGCTGAAAAAAGTAGCGCGCACGGTGAAAATGCAGGGCTTCCGCCCTGGCAAGGTGCCCATGAAAATGGTGGCGCAGCAGTATGGCGGCCAGGTACGTCAGGAAGTTCTGGGCGAGTCGGTGCAAAAAAGCTTTGCCGATGCGGTGCAGCAGCAGCAATTCAGGGTCGCGGGTTACCCTCGTATCGAGCCCAAGGGCGATCAGGGCGATGGTGGATCGATGGTGTTCGCCGCCACGTTTGAAGTCTATCCCGATGTGGTGTTGGGCGATATCAGCGCTGTTTCGATCGAGCGTCCGGTCGCTACCGTGGGCGATGAGGAAGTGAACAAGACCCTCGAAATCCTGCGCAAGCAGCGCGTGGATTATCAGACGGTCGAGCGCGCAGCGGCAAACGGCGACCGCGTCAACGTGGATTATCGCGGCACACTTGATGGCGCCGAATTCGCCGGTGGACAGGCCAAGGGCTTCGGTTTGGTGATCGGCGATGGCCGTACCCTGGCGGATTTTGAGAGCCAGTTTGTCGGCATGAAGGCGGGCGAGAGCAAGAGTTTTGAAATGACTTTCCCGGCGGATTACCACACCAGCGAATTGGCGGGGAAAACCGTGACTTTCGAAGTGACAATGAATGCCGTACAAGAATCCAAGCTGCCGGAACTGGATGCTGAATTCGCCAAGAGTCTGGGCGTGGTTGACGGCGACCTGACAAAGATGCGCGAAGAAATTCGTGCCAGCCTCGAGCGTGAAGTAAAGAAGCGCGTGCAGGACAAGCTTAAAACCCAAGTCATGGAATCCCTGCTTGAAGCGACCAAGGTGGATTTGCCCAGCGCGCTGATCGAAATGGAAATCGAGCGCCTGATCGAACAAATGCGTCAGACCATGAGCCAGCAAGGCGTGCAGATGCTGGAAGGCATGGGATCGCCGGATCTGCATCGCGATCAGGCAAAACGCCGTGTCGCTCTGGGCTTGATTTTGGCGGAAGTGGTCAAATCTAATCAACTGCAGGCCAAGCCGGAGCAGGTGCGCTCACAGGTTGAAGAAGTGGCGCAGAGCTATGAAGATGCGGATTCGGTGGTGAAATACTTCTACTCCAACCCGCAGCAAATGGCGGAAATTGAATCCCTGGTGCTGGAAGGCAACGTGGTCGAGTGGGCGCTGACACGCGCAAAAGTTGTCGACAAGCCGACCGTTTTTGATGAATTGATGGGGAAAGCGTAAATGATAGAAGTGAGCAGCTGGGAGCCACAGAACCTCGGGTATATCCCGATGGTGATTGAGCAGAGCGGGCGGGGCGAGCGCGCTTATGATATCTATTCGCGCCTGCTGAAGGAGCGTGTGGTGTTTCTGGTGGGGCCGGTCAATGAAATGACCGCCAACGTGGTGGTGGCCCAGTTGCTGTTTCTGGAGTCGGAAAATCCTGACAAGGATATTTCCCTCTATATCAATTCCCCCGGCGGCTCCGTGACTGCGGGCATGGCGATATACGATACCATGCAGTTCATCAAGCCCGATGTTTCCACCCTGTGCATTGGCCAGGCGGCCAGTATGGGTGCCTTGTTGCTGACGGCCGGTGCCGAGGGTAAACGCTACAGCCTACCCAATTCGCGCATGATGATCCACCAGCCGCTGGGCGGCTTTCAGGGCCAGGCGTCGGACATCGAAATTCACGCCAAGGAAATTCTCTTCCTGCGCGAGAGCCTCAATGCCATTCTGGCCAAACATACCGGTCAGACAGTCAAAGCCATTGAAAAAGATACCGATCGTGATAACTTCATGAGCGCGGATCAGTCGGTTAAGTATGGCTTGATCGACAAGGTGCTTGTCAGCCGCGCCGAAGCGGCGGCTTAACGATCATTAAGCTGAACATTTAGCAGGTAGGGTGCGTCCCACGCACCAGAGCTTGGTGCGTGGGACGCGCACCCTACAAGATTTCCATAGGACAAGGAACAATGGCAAAAGATTCAGGCAGTGAAAAGTTGCTCTATTGCTCATTTTGCGGCAAGAGCCAGCACGAGGTGCGCAAGCTGATTGCGGGTCCTTCCGTGTTTATCTGCGACGAATGCGTGGATCTGTGCAATGACATTATCCGCGAGGAAGTGCGCAACGATCAGTCCAGCAAGGGTTCTATTTCCGACCTGCCGTCGCCACAGGAAATCTGTCGCATTCTGGACGAGTATGTAATCGGTCAGGCTCCGGCGAAGCGCACCCTTTCCGTCGCGGTGTATAACCACTATAAGCGTCTGAAAAACTATAACAAGGACGACGAGGTCGAACTTGCCAAGAGCAATATTCTGCTGATTGGCCCGACCGGGTCGGGCAAGACGTTGCTGGCGCAGACGCTGGCGCGCCTCCTGAATGTACCGTTCGTGATGGCGGACGCCACCACGCTGACCGAAGCCGGCTATGTCGGCGAGGATGTGGAAAACATCATTCAGAAGCTGCTGCAGAAATGCGATTACGACATTGAAAAGGCACAGCGCGGCATTGTCTATATTGACGAAATCGACAAGATTTCGCGCAAATCCGACAATCCATCCATCACCCGCGACGTGTCCGGCGAGGGCGTGCAACAGGCGCTGCTCAAGCTGATCGAGGGTACGACCGCCTCGGTGCCGCCGCAAGGTGGACGCAAGCACCCCAATCAGGAATTCGTTCAGGTGGATACCACCAATATCCTGTTTGTCTGCGGCGGCGCTTTCAGCGGTTTGGAAAAAGTGATCCGCAACCGCTCCGAAAAGGGTGGCATCGGCTTTGGCGCCGAGGTGAAGAGCAAGGACAACCGCAAGGATATCGGCGAAGTGTTGCGCGAAGTGGAGCCGGAAGACTTGATCAAGTACGGACTGATTCCGGAATTCGTCGGGCGTCTGCCAGTCGTGGCCACGCTGGAAGAACTGGACGAATCCGCCATGATCCAGATCCTGACCGAGCCCAAGAACGCGCTGACCAAGCAGTACCAGAAACTGTTCGAAATGGAAGGCGTGGAGTTGGAATTCCGCGACAATGCCCTGAATGCCATTGCCAAGAAAGCGCTGGCGCGCAAGACCGGCGCACGCGGATTGCGTTCCATCCTGGAGCATTCCCTGCTGGATACCATGTTCGATTTGCCGTCCCTCTCCAATGTTAGCAAGGTGGTGGTGGATGACGGCGTGATCAATGGCGAAAGCAAGCCGCTGATGATTTACGCCGACCAGCCCCAAGTGGCTTGATGCATTTTCACCGGAAGCGCAGTGCTTCCGGTGTTTTCCCCTTTGCAAACTCTCCCGCTTGCTGTAGTTTATTTTCCTGTCCGGCTTGAAATTGCCCGGCCCCTCCTTAATTTTGAATTACTGTAGTATTTATTAAGGCGAACACCCCATGTCGTTACACACGCAAGAACCTCTTTCCGATACCGTAAACCTCCCCCTGTTGCCCTTGCGCGACGTGGTGGTTTTTCCGCACATGGTGATACCCCTGTTCGTCGGGCGCCCCAAATCCATCAAGGCCCTGGAAGCCGCGATGGAATCCGGCAAGCATATTTTGCTGGTGGCGCAGAAATCCGCTGCCAAGGACGAGCCGACGCTGGATGACCTGTATCACGTCGGCAGTGTTGCCAGTATCCTGCAGATGCTGAAACTGCCTGATGGCACCGTCAAGGTGCTGGTGGAAGGTAATCAGCGCGCCGAAGTGAGCGAATTTTTCGATGGCACTGAATATTTTTCCGCCCGGGCCAATGTGATTCCGCCCGAAGCCGAAAACGACAACGAAACCGAAGCCATGATGCGCAGCGTGTTTGCGCAGTTCGACCAGTACGTCAAACTGAACAAGAAGATTCCGCCAGAGATACTCACCTCCCTCGCCAGCATCGACGAGGCGGGGCGTCTTGCCGATACCATTGCCGCCCATCTGCCCCTCAAGCTGGAGCAAAAACAGCAGGTGCTGGAAATGTTCCCGGTACGCGAACGCCTGGAGCACCTGCTCGGCCTGCTTGATGCGGAGATCGATATTCTCCAGGTCGAGAAGCGCATCCGCGGACGTGTCAAGCGCCAGATGGAAAAGAGCCAGCGCGAGTATTACCTCAATGAACAGGTGAAAGCG
>JAUYFW010000036.1 GCA_030690835.1 Sulfurimicrobium sp.
TTCCTAGCCGGGAAAATGATGCTTGCCGACGCTGACCCGCTTGGCCTGCAATCCCTCATCCGCTGTTTCCTCGATGAACTGGACTGCGCTGCCGACTTCCAGCTTGTCGAAATCGGGATTTACCACGTTGTCGCGGTTGAAATAAAACTCCCGGCCGTCCGCTGTTTCGATGAAACCAAAACCATCCGGGAAGATTCTGGCGACATTTCCATGCAGTTCGCCTTCATGGAACTTGGTTTCACCTCGCTGGCGCCGACCATAATCCTCCAGCTGGCGCTTTGCGGCATCGAAAGCATCGCGCAGTGCCACATACATGTCTTCGTGCATGTCACGATTGACCACCAGCTCGCTGCCGGGCACGGTGATATCCAGCCGCACGTTGAAGAGATTGCCCTGGTGCTGGTGCTTTCCAGCGATTTCCACCGTGGCATTGCAGCCGATGATGTGGGAATAGAATAACTCCAGCTTTTCCACCTTCTCCTTGATGTGTGTTTCCACCGCATCGGATGGGGGCATATTGCGAAAAACAATTTGAAGTGGGCGTTGCATGATAATACCTCCTGGATCAAATCCTGGTTTTGGCCTCACGCGCCTGTTCGCGCGGAGCGACCTTGGCCAGTTCCGACATCTCCTCGGCCAGAAGGTCGAGTATGTCGTCTGCCGACACAATGCCTTCCAGCCCTCCTTCCCGGTTGACAACCGGGATTCGGCGTATGCCCTTGGCGCGCATAAGCCGAACCGTTTCAAATACACCTTCTTTTTCCTGCACGCTGACCAGTTGCGGGCCCATGATGTCACCCACGCTGAACTCATTGATGTCCAGGGATTTTGCAATGATTTCAATGACGATATCGCGATCGGTGACAATGCCGACCGGCACCCGCTTGCCTTCAACCTCATCCACGACCACCAGATCGCCCACATGGTACTGACGCATGAGTTGCGCCGCTTCCGGGATGCTCATTTTTCTTGTGGCGAACACGACTTCCCGATTACAGAATTCACTGATAGGCATCGCTATTTCCTCCCGATTGGTTAAGCGTGGAGTGAGGTGGAAACCAATTCCAGTATAGAACTATTGGATAGCGTTGGGGGCGAATATCAGAACAAGGACAACAGCGCGCAGCCTCGGTGCCCGCCTTCTGGAACAAGCCCTGCTATTAGGCGTAGGCTTCGATCCCCGCGTGCCATTTTCAGGAAAACTGAATTTGATTTCCGTCCCGATCGTATGCCAAATACTTGGAAACCGCGCCATTCTGTATGGCTTCGACCATCTTTTTTAAGGGCTCCTGTGCTTCTTCGGTACTCGGCATGACACCGGCACGTCCGGCCAGGCAGGCGACAAACACGATTTTCCAATCCTGCTCGGTCTGGTGTGATTCCGTGACGAGATCGGAAAAATCACCCAGCTCATCCAGCGCCTTGTCGGTGCACATTTTGGGTGTTAATACGCCACCCTTCCCCTCATGAAAGCGTTTAATCTGCACCTCGGTATAACCTTCAGGCAGCTCGGGTTGCGTGAAAACAAAAAGAAGACGTTGCGGTTCGGGTTGTTGTTTGGCGGCTTTTAAAAGATCTTCGTAACTTGAGATATTCATTTGGCTTTACCTTCTTGTCTAAAATTAATTTAACTGAGCTTGACCCATTTTTCGAGCGCTCAAGCCTAGCACGTTAAGTGATTTTGCCCCATGGACCACCCCGTGGTTAGCTGATTTTTTCCGGGTCAGTCAGCCGGTTTTTCGGCATCACCCTTTCGGCACAACAGCAACAACTGCCGCACCGGCGCGGGGATCGCCGCGCCCAGCGCGTCATCCACGCTTAGCCACATTCCTCCCGCTAGGCATGCCCGGAGTTGAAGCGCGCTTACCGTCAGAGGTTGCGGCAAAATATGGAGGCGAAAGTGGGTGAAGGTGTGCTGAACATGGGGCAAGGGTTTCAACGTTTCCGTCTCAAAGCCGAAGCTCGCCAGGCAAGCCTGTTGGGGGTCCTCCTCCCGTGCGATCTCGGGAAAACTCCACATGCCGCCCCAAATCCCCGCTGGCGGACGCTTCTCCAGAAAAATCTCGCCCTCGCGCAGGAGTAACAGCATGGTGGTTTCCCTTTCCGGCAGCGCCTTGCGCGGGCGAGTGTACGGCAACACCGCCTGCAGGCCCTGTTGCCGGGCCTGGCAATCCGCGTTGACCGGACAACTGTCGCAGGCAGGCTTGCCGCGCGTGCAAACGGTTGCCCCGAGGTCCATCAGGGCCTGGGTGTAGGTTTCAATGCCCACATGCGGCAACAGTTCCTCGGCGCGCAGCCACAGCAGAGCCTCGATGCTTTTCTCCCCAGGATAGCCCGCCACGGCGAAGTAGCGCGCCAGCACCCGTTTCACGTTGCCGTCCAGGATCGCCCGCCGCATGCCGAAAGCAAAAGCGCTGATGGCCGCAGCAGTGGAACGGCCGATGCCCGGCAGGGCAAGAATCTGCTCGAATTCTGCCGGGAATACGCCGCCATGCCGTTCCATAACCTGCCGCGCCGCCTGGTGCAGGTTACGTGCCCGCGAGTAGTAACCAAGGCCGCTCCAGTGCGCCAGCACCTCGTCCTGCGACGCCGCCGCGAGAGTGGCGATATCCGGGAAGCTTGCGAGAAAACGCTGGTAATAGGGGATGACGCTGGATACCTGGGTCTGCTGCAACATGATTTCCGACAGCCACACCGCGTAAGGATCTCGGCCTCCCTGCCACGGCAAGCCGTGGCGCCCGTGGGCTTTTTGCCAGCGAATCAGCGCTGCGGCGAAACCTGACATGGCCTAGGAGCCTGTCGGACTTAAAGGAAATCGGCTGCAAATTCGCCTGGCCGGTCCATATTTCGCCGCTTTTTTGGGCAATAGAACAACTATTGCCCAAAAAAGCGACAAAATCTGTCCTCGCCCAGCCAAATTTTGCGAGCAGCCGCTACGCGACTTGCCTGCTAACCCCTTTTCGCTTCGATTCTTCAAGTCCGACAGGCTCCTAGCGGAACAGCCCCTTGAGGCCATCCTTCAGCTTGTCGGCAGCGCGCGCCTTGACTTCCTGCTTGACGCTCTCGCTGACCAGGGAATTGAAATCCAGCGTCAATTTGGGCGCGGCAAATGGGCCATTGATGCGCAGCGGCACCGTTACGCCCTTGAGCGCCGCCAACTCGCGCCCGCCCTGCCCTTCCAGGCTGCCCACCACGGTGGCCCGGGCGAGATAGTTCAGCATTTCCGCGCCGACGTCGATATCGCCATTGCCGGCCACGCGCAGCAGGGGCGATTTGGCCGACAGGTCATCGTTGTGCGCCACGCCGCGATTGATATCGAAGCTGGCGGAAAGCTCGGAGAAATCGGTTTTTTCCTGCGCGTTGGCGGCCTGTGTTTTTTCGCCCTTCAGGGCGCCCAAGCCGGCCTTGGCCTCACGCAATCTGGCGGCGATATTGATACCCTTTACCGCGCCGTCGCGCAGATTGAGGCCGGCTTTGCCCTGCAAGGTTTTTTTCATGGCGCCGACGCTGCCGCCTTCCGCGCGCAGATCAAAATTCACGTTTCCCTTGCCTTCCAGAATGTCCTTGTCCAAGGCATCTTTCAGCAACGGGGCAATACTCACCCCGCTAATGTTCTGTCGCGCCGTGACCCTCGGCCCTGCCGCGTTGAGCGACATGGCCCCGCTTGCCGTGCCCTGATAGAGGCTGGCCGCCAGCGGGCTGACATCCAGTTGCCCCCCGCCGGCCTTGAATTCCAGCCGCACGTTGCTGGCCTTGATGTTATACAGCTTGAGGCTGCCGACCCGCACGCTGCCGCTGGCGTTGAGCGTTTTCAGCAGCGAGAAATCGAACGGCTTTTCCGGCTGGGACTGGCTTTGCGGCGCCTTGGCCGGCAAGTAACGGTCGGCGTCGATCCGGTCGATGTCGAGGTCGAGCGCGATGTGCGGGTTGGCGAAAGGGCTGATGCCGGCTTTAAGCTTGATATTGCTTTCGTCCAGACGCGAGGTCAGGTTAACCGTCGCGCTCTGGGGCTGCAAGTCAAGTTGTGCGGAACCTGCTATGTCCAGCTTCATGCCCCCGCCGGGCATTTTCTTGTCACTTGCTGCCAGGTTGCCTTTCAAATCGGACAAGACAAAGTGCTGGTCCTTGAAATTGCCGCTCAGCGGCGAGGACAGTTTTCCCTTGTACTCTGCGCCGGACTGCACGGCGCTCACGTCGACGTTCAACATGCCCGCCTTGAACGACTGGCTGTCGCCCGTAATGGAGGGAATGCTCGCCACCAGGCCCATTTCACCCCCGGCGCTCTGCTGCACTTTCGCCACCAGTTCGATTTTTTCCGTCGCCATCTTGTCTGCCGCCCACTGCAGCCTGGGCGCGGTCAGTCTGACATCGATATCGTCCGTGCCTTTTTTTCCCGCTACGGCCGCTGCCAGATTCTCCACCAACAGCGTACCGGCGGTCTGGTCCAGCGCCGCGTCGCCCTTGAGCCCCACGCCAAGCTTGCTCAAACCGGCCGCTTCGCCCTGGATTTCAAGCTTCATGCCCTTGACGGCATAACGCCTGGCTTCGGTATCGAAAGTCAAACCGCTCGTCACATGGAAGCGCGCGTTGACCCGCGGATTATCAGACTGCAAGTTGAAATCCGCGGCAACCTCGGTGGGCTTGCCATTGGCGAGGCGCCCGGTCTTGATCTGGATGTCGCTCAGGGCGAGCTGGCGCCCGCCCATCTCATCGCGGAAGGAAAGCGCGCTCTTGCCTATCATTACGCTATCGATATCGAACTTGATCTGCTTGTCTTCCTCTTCCTTCTGCAGCAGATCGTCGAAGTTGGTCGTGCCATCCTTGAAACGCACCAGATTGGCGCGCACGCCTTCGATGCGCACCTGGTCCACCACCAACTCCTTTTTCAGCAACGGCCACCAGGACAGATACAGGCGCGCGCTTTCCACGGATGCGAATTCTTTTTCGCCCCGGTATTCGCTTACCGAAGCACGGCCCAGATCCAGCCCCAGCTTGGGAAGAAAGGCCAGCTTGATATCGCCGGCGAGCGTCAGCGTGCGCTGTTTTTTCTCTTTCACCATCTGCACGATCTGCGGCTTGTAATCATTGGGATTGATCAGCAGCGAGGCGACCACCAGCAGCAGAACCAGGAGAACCCCTGCTCCAGCAAGCACGGCCAGGCCGTATTTGAGGTATTTCTTTATAAGCGCTTTCATCACGTGGAATTAAGAGCTGGTCTGACGCGCCTATCCCGGAAGGGCGCGTCAGGCCAGGTTTAGCTCAGCAAGCGGAGCGCGAAGGGATAGCGGTACTCCTCGCCCTTGCTCACTTTCAGGGCAGCGACGATGCATAGCACCAGGTTGGCCAGAATCACCAAGGGCAGCAGCAGTATTCCGATCAATATAAACATGGAAACATAGGCCACCACAACCGCGATCAGCACGGTGATCTGGAAATTGAGCGCTTCCATCGCCTGCGCGCGCAAGTAGGCATCATCGGTCTTGAGCAGATACACGATCAGAGAGGGCAGGAAGCCAAAAAAAATCCCTCCGGCGTGGGTGAGGGCCGCAATATTGGTTTGGTCTTTGGATACGGGGTTGGCGTCAGTCATGGCATTACCTCCAGGTGGAAAAATATTGTTATTCGGGATCGGGATCGGGCCGGACAGAAGAGTCAGACACAACAATCCCCTCATGCAAGCTGCTCCGCAATATGACACGGGTTTACGGGAGCGTCAATCCAGCCCGTCATGTGCCTCCCCACCTTTCAGAATCGCGCATCACAACCTAACAAACAACATTCACTGCTTTTCGTATCTCCTTATTTCTAAAGCATATAACTTTTTGTTCATGTTTTTCACCTAACTACTTGTCGCATAAACGAAAAACCGTGTTTCGTCCTTGACCTTGCCTGTTTTTTTATCTATAGTGGGGAAAAGTGGCGGCAAGTGGGGATTTGTGGGAAAAATTGCCGCCAAACACAAACATAAAGGGGCGACATGTTTCGCGGTTCTGCAACGCTAAATCTGGATAGCAAGGGAAGATTGGCTGTGCCGACCAGGCACCGCGACTTCCTGCTGTCCTATTGCGGCGGCCGCCTCATCGTTACCGCCGACCCCAGCAAATGCCTGCTGATTTATCCCCTGCCCGACTGGGAGCCAATCGAGAAGAAGCTCAACAGTCTCTCCAGCTTCAACCCCCAGACCCGCAGCCTGCAGCGCCTGCTGGTGGGCAATGCCAGCGATGTCGAGCTCGACAGCGCCGGCCGCATCCTGGTGCCCACTTCCCTGCGCCAGTTCGCCGGGCTGGAGAAAAGCGTGGTGCTGGCAGGCCAGGGCAACAAATTCGAAGTGTGGGACGAAGAAAAATGGCAGCAGCAAAACGCTGAGGCGCTGGTGTTCCGCGATGGCGTAATGCCGCCGGAACTGGAAGGGTTCTCGCTTTGAACAAGCCCCTCTCCCCTAGCCCTCTCCCGCGAGCGGGCGAGGGGGACGCAGAATCGCTGCGCGATACTGGAATCAACCGGCACATCACCGTGCTGCTCGCGGAGGCGGTGGATGCGCTCAATATCCAGCCCGGCGGGATTTATGTGGATGGCACATTCGGGCGCGGCGGCCATAGCCGGCTGATCCTGGAGCGGCTGGGCAAGGATGGCAGACTGATCGCGCTGGACCGCGATCTGGCGGCAGTGGAAACGGCGCGGGCCATTACGGACCCGCGCTTTTACATTTGTCACAGCAATTTTGCCGGTTTGCGCCCGGCATTGCAGGAATTGGGCATCGCCAAGGTGAACGGCGTGCTGCTGGACCTGGGGATATCGTCCCCCCAGATCGACCAGGGGGAGCGCGGCTTCAGCTTCCGTTTCGACGGGCCGCTGGACATGCGCATGGACACGAGCAGGGGGCAAACCGCGGCGGAATGGCTGGCGCAGGTGCCGGAAGATGAACTGAGGGAGGTCATCAAAAGCTATGGTGAAGAGCGGTTTGCTAAACAGATTGCAAGAGCGGTTGTTGCGGCGCGAGCGGGAGAGCCTGTCGTTACAACAAGACAACTTGCCGAGCTCGTGGCAAAGGCGGTTCCCCGCCGCGAGCCAGGCCAGGATCCGGCGACGCGCACCTTTCAAGCTATACGGATTTTCCTTAACCAGGAACTTGAGGAGCTGTCGCTAGTGCTGCCGCAATGCATGGATCTGCTGGTGCCCGGTGGCCGCCTGGTGACCATCGGCTTCCACTCGCTGGAAGACCGCATCGTCAAGCGTTTCATGCGGGGCGAGGCCAATCGCGACACCTTGCCGTCGCGCCTGCCGCTACGCGCCGACCAACTGCCGCAGCCGCGCATGCACCTGATCGGCAAGGCGCAGCGCCCCTCCGCCGCCGAAGTGGCGGCCAACCCCCGTTGCCGCAGCGCGGTGATGCGGGTGGCGGAAAGAACCGGGGTCGCCTGATGGTCAAGCTCAACCTGTTGCTGATGGTCATGGCAGTCATCTGCGCCATGGGAGTGGTCACATCCCAGCACAAGGCGCGCAAGATGTTTGTCGACCTGCAGCAGGAAGAATCCCTGGCGAAACAGATGGAAGTCGAGTGGGGCCAGTTGCAACTGGAACAAAGCACTTGGGCCATGCACGCACGCATTGAAAAAATCGCTTCCAGTTATCTGCAGATGAAGGTGGCGGACCCCGCCAAAACCCAGGTCATCTCGCTGCAAGCCCAGCCCCATGGAGTAAATCCATGAGTCTCGCCACCACCACCCTGCGTGTCCGGCTGCCGCTTTGGCGCGCCTGGGTGGTGGTCGTCCTGCTGCTATTGTGGTTCGTCGCGCTATTGGTGCGCGGACTGTATTTACAGATATTGAACGATGACTTTCTGCGCCAGAAAGGGGACGCGCGCTACAGCCGCGTGATCGAGCTTTCCGCGCACCGCGGCATGATCACCGACCGCCAGGGCGAACCGCTGGCAATCAGCACGCCAGTGGAATCGGTGTGGGCCAGCCCGCAAGACATCGAACTGACGGCGGAAAAAAAGCAACATCTGGCGAAACTGCTGGGCATGAACAAAGCCGAGATCGACAAGCGCCTCGCCGACACCCGCAAGGAATTTGCCTATCTCAAGCGCGGTCTGCCCCCCGAGCAGGCCGCCAAGGTCATGGAACTTGGCATTCCGGGCGTATTTTTGCAGCGCGGCTACCGCCGTTATTACCCGGCGGGCGATGTGACGGCCCACGTTCTGGGATTCACCGGTGTGGACGACAACGGTCAGGAAGGCGTGGAGCTGACCTACCAGAAATGGCTCGCTGGCCAGGTTGGCAGCCGCCGCGTGATCAAGGATCGCCCGGGGCACATCATCGAGGACGTGGAGAGCGTCAAGACCCCCCAGGAAGGACGCAATCTCGCGCTCAGCATAGACCGCAGCATCCAGTATCTGGCCTACCGCGAACTCAAGAGCGCGGTGGAAATGCACAAGGCCAAGGCCGGCGCCATCGTGGTGCTGGACGCCAGAACAGGAGAAATTCTGGCGCTCGCCAACCTGCCTTCGTACAACCCCAACAACCGCGTCAAACTGAATCGCAACAGCACCCGCAACCGCAGCATTACCGATGTCTTCGAACCCGGCTCGACCATGAAGCCGGTCGCCATCGCGGCCGCGCTGGAGGCGGGGAAGCTCACGCCGGAGAGCCGCATTGAAACTTCTCCCGGCCATTTTTCCATTGGCCCGGCGACGATACATGACGCCCATCCGCAGGGCCTGCTGAGCGTGGCGCAGGTCATCCAGAAATCGAGCAACGTGGGCGCGGCCAAGATTGCGCTCACCCTGCAGCCGGAATATCTGTGGGGCACCTTCAATCACATGGGTTTCGGGCGGGTGCCGCGTAGCGGCTTCCCCGGCGAAGCCAGCGGCAGACTGCGCCCATACAAGACCTGGCGCCCCATCGAGCAGGCCACCATGTCATACGGCCACGGCATCTCGGTCAGCCTGCTGCAACTGGCGCGCGCCTACACCGTGTTCGCCAACAATGGCGAACTGAAGCCCCTTTCAATGTTGAAACTGGATGAAGCGCCGGCCGGCGAACGGGTGTTTTCACCGAGCACCGCCCAGGCGGTACGCGCCATGCTGGAAATGGCGGTGGAACCCGGCGGCACCGCGCCCCGTGCGCGCATCGTCGGTTACCGCGTGGCGGGCAAGACCGGCACCGCGCACAAGGAAGAAAACGGCGCTTACGCCAAGGACAAATATGTGTCCTCGTTCGTCGGCCTCGCCCCGGTTTCCGACCCGCGCCTGATCATTGCCGTGATGATCGACGAACCTGTCGGCCAGTACTACGGCGGTCTGGTGGCGGCGCCGGTGTTCAGCAACGTGATGGGCGGCGCGCTGCGCATGCTGTCCGTGCCGCCCGACGCCCCCACCACCAACACCCTGCTGCCGGACGATGCGCCGGTCGTGAAGGAGGGGGTGTGAGTTCAGCTATCAGCGGTCAGTTGTCAGCGGTCAGCTTTTTGACTGGGGCGGGTGCTCGGCGTCTGGTTGCTGATAGTCGCCGGGTGCGGCCCGGCGACGCCTTTGCCGCCTACCCGGGGGACGAGGCCGACGGGCGTCGCTTTATCTCCCAGGCCATCGCCGCCGGCGCTTGCTGCATCCTGTGGGATAGCGATGGTTTTCAGTGGGATGACGCGTGGGACATCCCCAATCTCGGCCTAGCCGGGCTGCGCAAGCAAATCGGCGCCATCGCCTCCGAGATCAACGGCGAGCCGTCGCGACGCTTGTGGATGATCGGCGTCACCGGCACCAACGGCAAGACCTCCTGCGCGCACTGGCTGGCAAGCAGCCTGGCCGTCCTGGGCAGGAAAACCGCGCTGGTCGGCACGCTGGGAAACGGCTTCCCCGGCGCGCTTTCGCCCTCCGCCAACACCACGCCGGACGCTGTCACCGTGCACGGCCTGTTGAAGGAATACGAGGATCAGGGCGCATCCGCGGTGGCGATGGAAGTGTCTTCCCACGGACTCGACCAGGGCCGCGTCAACGGCGTGCATTTCGATGTCGCCCTGCTGACCAACCTGTCGCGCGACCATCTCGACTATCACGGCGACATGGCCAGCTATGCCGCCGCCAAGGCAACGCTGTTCGGCTGGCCGGGACTGCGGTACGCGATCCTCAACCTGGACGACCCTTTCGGCGCCGAACTGGCCGCCAAGCTGGGTTGCAGCGGGGTAAAGGTGGTGGGCTACGGCTTTCATGGCGAGGCGCAAGGCTGCCAGATCGCCATCAAGGGACGCGACCTGCAAATGAACGCCGACGGGCTGCATTTCGAGGTGGCCACGCCGTGGGGCAAGGCAAACATCGCCAGCGCCATGCTGGGACGCTTTAACGCTTCCAACCTGCTCGGCGTACTGGCCACGCTGCTGGTAAGCGGCGCCACGCTGGAACTTGCCGTTGCCGCCCTGTGCCGGATTCAGCCGGTGCCCGGCCGCTTGCAGCAATTCGGCGGCGGGGACAAGCCGCTGGTGGTGGTGGACTACGCCCATACCCCGGACGCGCTGGAAAAAGTGCTGCAGGCCCTGCGCGAAATCGTCGGTACGCGAGGCAATCTGAGCTGCGTGTTCGGCTGCGGCGGCAACCGCGACAAGGGCAAGCGGCCGCTCATGGGCGCCGTGGCATCGGCTCTGGCGGATCGCGCCATCGTCACCAGCGACAACCCGCGCCACGAAGACCCGCGCGCCATCATCGACGAAATCGTTGCCGGCATGGGCGCCAATTTCCATGTCGAGGAAGACCGCGCCGCCGCCATCGACCAAGCCATACGCCAAGCGAAGCGCGGCGACGTCGTGCTGATTGCCGGCAAGGGCCATGAAGATTATCAGGAAATAAACGGCGTGAAATACCCTTTCAACGATGCGGAAGTCGCGCAACGGGCCTTGCAGGAGTACCAGCCATGCTGAATCTGAGCCAGGCCGCAACGGCGCTCGCGGCACACATGCAAGGGCGCGATGTGACTTTCACCGGCGTCACCACGGACAGTCGCGCCATCAACAGCGGCGACCTGTTCGTAGCACTGCGCGGCGAGCGCTTCGACGCGCATGATTTCGTTACCCAGGCAATCGCGCAAGGCGCGGTAGCCGCGCTGGTGGAACAGTCGGAAGCGAAGAAGCGCGGCGACGCCTGGAAAGACCTGCCGCTCATCCTGGTGGACGACACCCGCCTCGCCTTGGGAAAACTGGCTGCATTCTGGCGCAGCCGGCTGAATCTCAAGCTGGTGGCGGTCACCGGCAGCAACGGCAAGACCACGGTCAAGGAAATGCTCGCCGCCATCCTGCGCGAGGCGGCCGGAGAAGAGGCCGTGCTGGCGACTCAGGGCAATCTCAACAACGACATCGGCATGCCCTTGACCTTGCTGAAACTGCGCGCGCAACACCAATTTGCCGTGATCGAGATGGGCATGAACCATCCCGGCGAAATCGCCTATCTGACCGATATCGCCCGCCCCGACGTGGCCGTCATCAACAATGCCGGAGCGGCCCATCTCGCCGGACTGGGCAGCGTGGAGCGGGTCGCCCGCGCCAAGGGCGAGATTTTCTCGGGCCTCGCATCGGACGGGGTGGCGGTGATTAATGCCGACGACGCCTTCGCGCCGCTGTGGAAGGAACTCGCGCATGGCCACGCCATCATCGAATTCGGCCTGGAGCATGGCGCTCAAGTCAGCGCTACCTGCCGGCTCGCGCCCCTGGGCAGCGAACTCAAGCTGACAACAAAGGCGGGCGAATTCGAGGCGACGTTGCGGGTGCCAGGATTGCACAACGTGCGCAACGCCCTGGCGGCAACGGCGGCAGCAACGGCATTGGGCATCGGCACGGCGACGATCGCGGCTGGCTTGCAACAATTCGGCGGCGTCAAGGGCCGCCTGCAACGCAAACCCGGCCTGCACGGCGCAACGCTGATCGACGACAGCTACAACGCCAATCCGGCATCCGTGAAAGCCGCTATCGCGGTGCTCGCGAGCATGCCGGGCAAGAAAATCCTGGTGCTGGGCGACATGGGCGAACTCGGCCCCGACGCCTGCGCCATGCACCGCGAACTCGGCGCCGCAGCCAAACAGGCCGGCGTGGACATCCTCTTCGCCCACGGCGACCTGTGCCGCGAAGCGGCGGCGGAATTCGGCGAAAACGCCTGGTTCTTCGAACGCATCGAGGAACTACTGGCCGACCTGGAAAACCTGCTGGCCCCGGATGTCACCGTGCTGGTCAAGGGCTCCCGCTTCATGCAGATGGAACGGGTGGTTAAAAGCTTTGAAGTGAAGGGTGAAAAGTGAAGAGTGAAATGTACGGTCCAGTTGTGAGCATGGCGAAGAGGCAGACACCCTTGGCGCTCGACGCTTCACGCTTCACGCTTCACATTTCACCCCTCACACTGGAGGCAAAATGCTACTAGCCCTCGCCCAATGGCTGGCACAAGACATCCGCGCTTTCAACGTATTCAATTACATCACGTTGCGCGCGGTGCTGGCGATCCTCACGGCGCTGATGATTTCCTTCCTGGTCGGACCGACCATGATCCGCCGCCTGACCGCAATGAAAATCGGCCAGGCGGTGCGCAACGACGGGCCGCAAACCCATTTGATTAAAAGCGGCACGCCGACCATGGGCGGCGCCCTGATCCTGGTATCCATCGCCGTCGCCACCCTGCTGTGGGCCGATCTGCGCAACCCCTACATCTGGGTGGTGCTGTTCACCACGCTGGGCTTCGGCATCGTCGGCTGGGTGGATGACTACAAGAAGGTGGTCCACCGCAATCCCAAGGGTCTGCCGGGGCGCTGGAAATATTTCTGGCAGTCGGTGATCGGCGCCAGCGTGGCGGCCTATCTGGCCTACCGCGCCAACCTGCCGGTGCATACCGAAATGATCGTGCCCTTCTTCAAGAGCGTATCCATTCCACTCGGCGCCGTCGGCTTCATGGTACTGACCTATTTCGTCGTCGTCGGTTCGAGCAACGCGGTCAACCTCACCGACGGCCTGGACGGCCTGGCGATCCTGCCCACCGTAATGGTGGGCGGCGCGCTCGGTATCTTCGCCTACGTTGCCGGCCACTTCTACTTCGCCCGCTACCTTGGCATCCCCCACATTCCCGGCGCCAGCGAACTGGCCATTTTCTGCGCTGCCATGGCGGGCGCGGGGCTGGGTTTTTTGTGGTTCAACGCCTACCCGGCGGAAGTGTTCATGGGCGATGTCGGCGCGCTGGCGCTGGGCGCGGCGCTGGGCGTGGTGGCGGTGATCGTGCGCCAGGAAATCGTGCTGTTCATCATGGGCGGGGTGTTCGTGGTGGAAACCCTCTCGGTGATGCTGCAGGTGGCCTCGTTCAAGCTTACCGGCAAGCGCATTTTCCGCATGGCGCCGCTGCATCATCACTATGAACTGAAGGGCTGGAAGGAGAACCAGGTCGTGGTGCGTTTCTGGATCATCACCATGATGCTGGTGCTGGTTGGGCTTTCGACGCTGAAACTGAGATGAACCTGAACCTCGCTAACAAAAAGATTCTGGTGCTCGGACTGGGCGACACCGGCTTGTCCATGGCGCGCTTCCTGGTGCGCCATGGCGCACGGGTATCGGTCGCGGACAGCCGCGAGGCGCCGCCCCACGCCACCCGTTTCCATGCCGAATTCCCGGACATTGCGCTGTTCACCGGTCCGTTCCGCGCTGAGCTTTTTGCCGCCATCGACATGATCGCCATCAGCCCCGGCGTACCGCTGGCCGATCCCCATGTTGCCGCCGCCGTTGCGCGCGGCGTGCCGGTGGCGGGCGACGTGGAACTGTTTGCACTAGCCCTCAGCGGTCAGCCCTCAGCGGTCAGCCCTCACGTACTGGCCATCACCGGCTCGAACGGCAAGAGCACCGTGACCGAAATGACCGGCGCCATGTGCCGCGCGACGGGCCTCAAAACCGTGGTCGCCGGCAATATCGGCCTGCCGGTGCTGGACGCCCTGGGCGAAGCGGAACGCGGCGGCATGCCGGACGTATTCGTGCTGGAGCTGTCCAGCTTCCAGCTGGAAACCACTTCCAGCCTGAACGCCAGCGCGGCCACGGTACTCAACATCAGCGAGGATCATCTCGACCGCTACAGCGGCATGGCCGCATATTGCGCCGCCAAGACGCGGGTTTTCCATGGCACTGGCGTCCAGATACTGAACCGCGAAGACCCTCTCACCATGGCTATGGTCGTGGCGGGGCGGTGCATCGAAACTTTTGGGCTGAATGCCCCCCCGGGCGATACCGAATGGGGCGTGACGGGAGAAGCTGGCGCGGCATGGCTGGCCCAGGGCGGCCTCAAACTGATACCGCTCTCCGACCTGCCGCTGGCCGGCCTGCACAACGCGGCCAACGCGCTCGCGGCACTGGCATTGTGCCGCGCCCTGAAGCTGCCTTTCACCCCCCTGCTGGCCGCGTTGCGCGAATTCAAGGGTCTGCCCCACCGCGTGGAGAAAGTCGCGACGGTCAATGACATTACTTTTTACGACGACTCCAAGGGCACCAACGTGGGCGCGACCGTGGCGGCCCTGAGCGGCATGCCCAACAAAGTCGTGCTCATCGCCGGCGGTGACGGCAAGGGACAGGATTTCAGCCCGCTCGCCCCCGCCGTGGCGCAACATGCCCGCGCCGTGGTGCTGATCGGACGCGATGGCGCCAGGATAGCTGCCGTTCTGGAACACAGCGGCGTCCCCCTGCTGCGTGCCGGCAGCATGGAAGAAGCGGTACAAATGAGTTACCGCCAGGCCCAGGCAGGGGACGCCGTGCTGCTCTCGCCGGCTTGCGCCAGTTTCGACATGTTCCGCAATTACCAGCACCGCGCCGAAGCGTTCATCAATGCCGTGCGGCAACTGGTGTATGGGCACTGACATGTATTACCCCAACGCCCAGAAACCCAGCTCCGAATACGATCAGGCCTTGCTCTGGTCGGGGCTGCTGCTGCTTGCATTCGGGCTGCTGATGGTCTATTCCTCCTCGATCGCCAGTGCCGGCGCAAGCCGTCAAACGGGCTTCCAGGAAACCTATTTCCTGCTGCGCCAGAGCGTTTATCTGGCGGTCGCCCTGGTCGCGGGGGTGATCGCCTTTCAAATCCCGCTGCGCGGCTGGCAAAAGATGTCGCCGTGGCTGTTCCTGGCCGGCATCGCCGCGCTGGCCCTGGTACTGATTCCAGGCATCGGGCGCGAAGTGAACGGCAGCCAGCGCTGGCTTTCCCTCGGCATCGCCAACCTGCAACCGTCCGAATTCATGAAACTGATCGTGGTGATGTACGCCGCCGACTACACGGTGCGCAAGGCCGCGCTGATGGACAACTTCACCAAGGGTTTCATGCCCATGTTCCTGGTGATGCTGCTGATCGGCGGCTTGCTGCTGCGGGAACCGGATTTCGGCGCGTTCGCCGTGATCATCTCCATCGCCATGGCCATCCTGTTCCTCGGCGGTCTGAACTGGCGCCTGTTCGCCGGCCTGATCGTGCTGCTGGTGATCGGATTCCTGCTGCTGATCTGGACCTCGCCTTATCGCATGCAGCGCATCATCGGCTTCATGGACCCCTGGGCCGACCCGTTCGGCAAGGGCTACCAGCTTTCCCACGCGCTCATCGCCTTCGGGCGCGGCGAGTGGCTGGGCGTCGGTCTGGGCGCCAGCGTGGAAAAACTGCTCTATCTGCCGGAAGCCCACACCGACTTCCTGCTCGCCGTGATCGCCGAGGAACTGGGCTTTGTCGGTGTGGCAGTCGTGGTGCTGGGCTTCGCCTGGATCACGGTGCGCGCCTTCACCATCGGTCGCGGGGCGGAAAAACAGGAACGCCACTTCTCCGCGCTGGTGGCGCAGGGTATCGGCGTGTGGCTGGCAGTGCAATCCATCATCAATATCGGCGTGAACATGGGGCTGCTGCCCACCAAGGGCCTGACGCTGCCCCTGCTGTCCTTCGGCGGCAGCGGCATCGTCGCCAATTGCGTGGCGCTGGCGGTGCTGCTGCGAGTTGACTATGAAAACCGCCAACTACTGAAGGGGTACGCGGTATGAGCCGCACCATCATGATCATGGCTGGCGGCACTGGTGGGCATGTTTTTGGTTTCGGCCGTGCTGCGCACTTAACGTTCGCTGCGCTCACATTAGCCTACGCCGAAAACGCGGCCACGAGCGGACAGGAGCCATGCCATGGGTAGAACTATCCTCATAATGGCTGGGGGCACGGGTGGCCACGTTTTTCCGGCTTTGGCCGTGGCTGATTTCCTGCGCCACGAGGGCTGGAAAGTGGTATGGCTCGGCACCGCGAACGGCATGGAAGCCAGGCTGGTGCCGCAACACGGTTACGACATGGCGTGGATCAAGTTCTCCGGCCTGCGCGGCAAGGGGGTGTTGCGCATGGCGACGCTGCCGCTGCAACTGCTGATCGCATTTTACCAAAGCGCCAGCGCCATCCTCCGCCACCGCCCCGACGTGGTGCTGGGCATGGGCGGCTACCCAGCCTTCCCCGGCGGCATGATGGCCACGCTGCTGGCCAAGCCGCTGGTGATACACGAGCAAAATGGAATCGCGGGACTGACCAACCGCGTCCTGGCCTGCCTTGCGGACAAGGTACTGGTGGCCTTCCCCGGCGCGTTCAAGGGCAGCAAGGACAAGCCGCTGCCGTGCGGCAAGGCTGCAACCCAGTGGTGCGGCAACCCGGTGCGGGCGGATATCGCCGCCGTGGAAGAACCACAAGCACGCCTTGCCGGACGCGAGGGTGCGCTGCGGCTGCTGGTGGTGGGCGGCAGCCTGGGCGCGGCGGCACTGAACGACAACGTGCCCAAGGCACTGGCCCTGATTCCGCCAGAGCAAAGGCCGCAAGTGGTGCACCAGTCCGGCGCCAAACACGTGGAAACACTGCAGGCCAATTACCGGGCTGCGGGCGTGGACGCGGAAATCAAGCCTTTCATCGAAAACATGGCGGAACAATACGCCTGGGCCGACCTGGTGGTGTGCCGCTCCGGCGCGCTCACCGTGGCGGAACTCGCGGCGGCGGGCGTGGCCAGCGTGCTGGTGCCCTATCCCCA
>JAUYFW010000050.1 GCA_030690835.1 Sulfurimicrobium sp.
GCCGCGCGCGACACAGCGGGTGTGATAGACCATGTCCGGCAATGTCACCGGCAGCGTGGTTTCCTCGCCTTGCAGCGTCATCCCGAGGGAGTCGCCGACCAGCAGCACATCCACCCCGGCGCCTTCGAGCAGTGCCGCGAAACTGGCGTCGTAGCAGGTCAGGACGGCGATTTTTTCGCCTTTTTCCGCCATTTGTTGCAGGGTATGCAGGTTGATTTTCATTCGTAAATTCCGGAAAAAATCTTCTACCGCAAACGTTCGCTAAAGACATCTAGGTTGGGTTAGCCGCAGTTTTTTTGCGACGTAAGCCAACAAACACAATCTTCATTTTAAATGCCGGTCTTGAATGTTTGGGTTTGCTGGGTTACGCGATAAGGCCGCTAACCCAACCTACATGTGAAGTTGCGGTTAAAGATTGTGTAGTTTAATCGCCTCGGTTGAAAAATTCCCGCCCGCCGCGCATTCCCGCGATTTTCTCCAGCAGCAGGTCGAAATCCTGCGCCTGGCTGGCGAAGTTGAAATTTTCGCTGTTGACGATCAACAGCGGCGAGGCGTCGTAATGGTGGAAATACTGGCTGTAGCTGTCCGTCAGCCGGCTCAGGTAGCCTTGCGTGATGGTCTGCTCGTAGCCGATGCTGCGTTGCACGATGCGCTCCATCAGGGCTTCCACCGGGGCCTGCAGGTAAATGACCAGGTCCGGTTTCGGCGTCTGGGGCTGCAGGTGGCGGTACATCTCGCGGTACAGTTTGAATTCGTCGTCGCTCAGGTTGAGACGGGCGAACAGCGGGTCCTTGTCGAGCAGGAAGTCGGTCACCGTGGCGTGGTGAAACAGGTCGCTTTGCGCCAGCTCGCGCATTTGCCCGGCGCGCTGAAACAGGAAGAACAACTGGGTAGGCAGGGCGTAGCGTTCCGGGTCGTGGTAGAACCTGGCCAGGAATGGGTTGGCGGCGGCGTCCTCGAGCAGCAGGCGGGAGTGGAAATGCGCCGCAAACAGCTTGGCCAGGGTGGTCTTGCCCACGCCGATGGGGCCTTCGACCACGATGAAGCGGTATTTCTCCGGCGCCATCGCCAGCTTAGCCCGCAGCCCGCAGTAAGGTTTTGTCGCTGGAGCGGATTTGCGGCAGGCGCTGCAGTTCCTGCCCGGCGCAGGCGGCGAGATGGTCCGTTGCCCGGCCATGGCCGGGAATGATGCAGCCGGGCGCGATTTCGCTGAGCGGCAGCAGCACGAACGCGCGTTCGTGCATGCGCGGATGGGGCAGGGTGAGGCCATGCTCGTGGTGGATCAGGCCGTTGTAGAGCAACAGGTCGAGGTCCAGCACGCGCGGCGCATTGAGGAACTCGCGCACGCGCCCGAAACAGTGTTCGATGTCCAGCAGCATTTCCAGCAGTTGGCGCGGTTCCAGGCGGGTTTCGATTTCCGCCACCGCGTTGATGAAATCCGGCTGCTCGGAATAGCCCCAGGGGGCGCTGCGGTAGAGCGAGGATTGGGCGATCAGGCGCGTGGCCGGGAGCGCGCCAAGCTCATTGAAAGCTTGATTGACCTGAGCCTCGGGGTCGGACAGGTTGCTGCCGAGTGCAACGAAGGCGCGGACTGGAAGGCAGGGTACGGTGTTCAACTTAAAAATCTCAATTCAAGCCACAGAGATCACAGAGGACACAGAGAATAAGCGGGTTCCTCCTATTATTACAGGTCACCTGATGGGTGAAGCTAACACTTGTGGCAACCAATTGTTTTTCCTCTGTGAACTCTGTGTTCTCTGTGGCTAATGCTGTTAGGTTCAATCTTCTGCCGCGAAATCGGTGTCGACAGTCGCGCCGCCGGCGCTCTTCGGCTTGCGCTTGCGCCGGCGTTTTTTGGGGGTGGTGTCGGGCTGCAGCATTTCGGCGCGCTGCGCGTCGCCGGCATGCTGGAATTTTTCCCACCAGCGGCCGAGTTCCATCTCGACTTCGCCGCTTTCGCCGCGCAGCAGCAGGAAATCGAAGCCGGCGCGGAAGCGTGGGTGGGAGAGCAGGGCGAAAGGCCGCTTGCCGGCGCGCTGGGCGAAACGCGGCTGCAGCCCCCAGATTTCCTTCATGGTGGCGGTGAAACGGCGCGGGATGGCGAGCATTTCCACTTGGGTCTGGATCACCTGGTCCATGGCCTGATACAGCGCCGGTGCCGGCCGTTCGCCGCCGTCCTCGAGCTTTTTCGACAGCGCCAGCACTTCATGCCACAACAGCGCGGCGAACAGGAAGGCCGGAGACACCGGCTTGTCTTCCTTGACGCGCAAATCGGTCTCATGCAGCGCCAGGGTGACGAAACGCTCGCCCATCGGCTGTTCCAGAATCACGTCCAGCAGCGGCAGCACGCCGTGGTGCAGGCCCTCGGCGCGCAGTTGCTTGAGGCTGCGCTGGGCGTGGCCGGAGAGCAGCAGTTTGAGGATTTCGTCGAACAGGCGCGAGGGCGGGACGTCCTCCAGCAGATGTCCCAATCCGGCGATGGGCGCGCGCGTGGCGGGGTCGAGCTGGAATTCCAGCTTCGCCGCGAAACGCGCGGCGCGCAACATGCGCACCGGGTCTTCCTGGTAGCGGGTGCGCGGGTCGCCGATGATGCGCAGCACCCCGGCTTTGGCGTCCTTGTAGCCGTTGTGGTAGTCCCAGATTTCGCCGTTGCCGGGGTGGTAGAACATGGCGTTGATGGTGAAGTCGCGGCGCAGCGCGTCTTCCGCCTGGCTGCCGAAAACGTTGTCGCGCAGGATGCGTCCGCTGGCGTTGGTGACGTGCAGGCCGCTGTTGTCCTGATCTTCCTCTTCGTCCGGTGCCGGGGCGCCGCTGCCGCGGAAAGTGGAGACCTCGATGGTTTCCGCGCCGCACATGACGTGCACCAGGCGGAAGCGGCGGCCGATGATGCGCGAACGGCGGAACAGGTTGCGCACTTCTTCCGGCGTGGCGTCGGTGGCGATGTCGTAATCCTTGGGCGTCTTGCCCAGCAGCAGGTCACGCACCGCGCCGCCGACCACGAAGGCGGCGTAGCCGGCGTGCTGCAGCTCGCCGGTGACCTTGATGGCGCAAGGGCTGAGCTGGTTGCGGCGGATGCCGTGCTTGTTCTCGGGGATGATCTGGGGTTTGTCGCGCAGCCCGGTTTTGGGGGCTGCCTTGCTGAAAACTTTGCGGATGAATTTACGTATCATGGATTAGTGAGTTTCTCTGCTCCGTGTGTGGAGGCGGGGTGAATAAAGCCAATGTTTAGTTTTGAATGTTTAGTTTTGAATTGGCGCAGTTGCGCCGAAAAGGCGCTCATCCATTAAACATTCAACATTAACAATTCAAAATTGTTTTTGTCCTAACTTGATTATACAAGATCTGCCGTCAGCCAGTGTTTGTCCTGCACGTTGACCGGTTTGCCGAAATAGTAGCCCTGGCCAAAGTCCACGCCCATCTTGATTAGCATGGCAATGGTTTCCTCGTCCTCGATGTGTTCGGCGATGGTATGCGCGCCGATTACGTGGGCCAGTTCGCGGATCTGTTCGACGATTTTCACGTCTTCCTGGTTTTCCTTGAGTTGCAGCACGAAGCTGCCGTCGATCTTGACGAATTCCGGGCGCAGCTGGCGCAGATAGCTGTAAGTGGAATAGCCGACGCCGAAATCGTCCAGCGCGACATTGCAGCCCCCGGCGCGGATTTCATTGAACATCTGGATGAATTCCGCGGACATTTCCGTGGTCTGGCGCTCGGTGAATTCCAGCGTGATGGCGCGTCCCTTGGCGATGGGCGAATGCAGCAGGTCGCGCAACTGCTGGGTGAATTCCGGGGCGTAAAAGGAGTTCAGGCTGATATTGACGAACAGGTGCACGTTCTTGGGGATGAGCGTCAGTGACTGGGTGATGACGAACATGTCCATGTCGCGGATCAGGCCGAGATCCTCGGCGATGGGGATGAAATCGTCCGCCGGCACGAAAGCGTCGCCGCGCCGCATGCGCGTCAGCACTTCGTAGGCGAACACCTTGCGCGTCTTGAGGTCGACGATGGGCTGCATGAAGGGCAGGATCATGCCGGCGGAGATGGCGTTGCGCAGTTCGAATCCCTGCGAGAAAATATCCATGATGGCTTCGCCGCGTTCCTTGGACAGCGTGTCCACGCGGTTGCGGCCGCTCTGCTTGGCGTGGTAGAGCGCCACGTCGGCGGCGCGCACCAGATCGAGAGGGGTTTTGCCATGCAGCGGCGCCACCGCGATGCCGATCGAGGTTTGTATGGTGAGCTGGCCGACGGTGAGGGGGACGATGGCACGGTTGAGGTCCGCGTGGATCATGTGGCCGATGCGGTTGGCCTCTTCCGCGTTGACATTTTGCAGCAGCACGGCGAATTCGTCTCCGGCAATGCGCGCTACCGCGCCGCCCTGATGCTCGTTGGCGCGCAGCGTGTTGGCCACGGTGCGCAACACTTGGTCGCCGACCGGGTGGCCGTATGTGTCGTTGATGAATTTGAAGCCGTCGATGTCCACGATCACCAGCGCCAGCGGCAGGTTCTTGTGCAGGTTCATGTGCAGCAGGTTTTCGAGCAGGTCGTCGAAATGGCGGCGGTTGTATACGCCGGTGAGCGGGTCGGTGATGGTGAGACGGTAGAGGTCCTGCTCGTGCTGATGCTGCAGTTCCTGCAAATGCAGCGTCTCGGTGACGTCTTCCAGGGTACTGATCAGCCCGGTGACGGCGCCCGAGTCGTCGCGTTGCAGCGAGGTGCTCATCTGCATCCACAACGCTTTGCCGTCACGGGCGCGCACTTCCAGTTGCAGATCGGTAAGCGGAATATGTTCCAGCCGGCCGGCTTCGAAATAACTCTGGTGCTTGGGCTGTGCCAGGAATTCGGTGAAGGGGCGGTGCAGCGTGGTTTCGGTGGCATAGCCGGTAAGCTCTTCCCAGGCTGGATTGAGGAAGGTGACATGGCCGGACTGGTCCACTTCCAGCAGGACTTCCTGCATGTTGTTCACCAGGTTGCGCAGTTTGAGCTCGTTTTCCGCCAGCTGGCCGCGGGTTTCCTCCAGTTCGCGAATCTGGCGCTTCATGGTTTTGGCGCTCTCGACGAAGGCGTCGGAGAGGTTCCTCACTTCGTCGCTGGCATTGTCCGCGGCCGCCAGCATGGTTTTATCCCAGTTGCCCTGCGAAACTTCCCTGGCCATGGCGGCAAGCGGCGTGAGCGGGGCCATCACCGATTTCACCAGCAACTGGATGGCGATCAGGTCCACCCCGAGCAGCAGCATGAAGAGGTAAGCCACGTCATTGAGCAGGGTATGGGTTTTTTCATTCAAAACATCGTTGGAAAGCTGGAGGGTGATCAGGCCCAGGGAGCCACGCGCGGATTTTAATTCCGTGGTCACCGTGGGCTTGAATTCGGCCGCCTTGAACCAGCCCGCCACCGCGTGCAGCGGATTGACTTCCTTGGCTTGCTGGAACAGCAGCTTGCCCTCGCTGTCCTTGACGGTGATGGCGGTGATGGCGCGGTCGCCGAGCATTGCGCCGAGGTAGGCATCAATGCCGCGCGGGTCGAACTCGATGAGATGGGTTACCGCGGGCGCCGTAATGGCGATCATCTTGTGTCCCAGCACCTGCCGGTTGGTGATTTCGTTACCGACCTGCTGAATCAGCATGTAGAGGCTGAACAGCCCCACCACCAGTAACTGCAGCAGGGCGATGGCGAGCATGATGCGCTTGTGCAGGGTGCGTGGCTGGAAGAATTTCATCGGGTAGCTTGGGATTATTTTGCCGGGTGACTTCACCGGCTTATTCTAAAGTGGGCAGGAAATAATTGCCATCACTTGTTGAAACCGTCTGAAAGCGGCACTGGTAAAGGTTTTCCATGGCATTTTGCGTGATCATGCGGGGCGTGTCGCCGTAAATTATTTTGCCGTCGTCATGAATCAGCAGGGCATGGTCGCAGAAACGGCTGGCCCAGAAGATGTCGTGCAGCACCATGACCACGGTTTTCCCCGCCTCGTGGGCGAGCTGGCGGAAGAGCTGCATCACGGCGAGCTGGTGCGGCAGGTCGAGGTGTTGCAGCGGCTCGTCGAGAAAATAGATGTCCGGCGCCTGCGCCAGCAACAGGGCGATGCGCACGCGCTGCCGTTCGCCGCCGGAAAGCGTGGCCAGCGCTTGTTGCTCCGCCTGGGCTATGCCGGCGAGGTGCAAGGCGTGGCGCGCGGCGGCGATGTCGCTGATGTCCGGCGTCAGGGTGGCGCTATGCGTGAAGCGGCCGAGCAGCACGTAATCCAGCGTGGTGCCGGAAAATGCCGTGGTTTCTTCCTGCAGCAGGGCGCCGACGCGCAGCGCCAGTTGGCGGCGCGGGATTTCGCCCAGGGGCTGGCCGTCCAGGCGCACGCGGCCGGCGGCGGGTTTGCCGAGGCCGCTCAGGGCGTGGAGCAGGGTGGTCTTGCCGCTGCCGTTCTTGCCCAGGATGGCCCAGCATTGGCCCGCTTCCAGGGTCAGCGTCAGGTCCTCGCACAGCACCTTGCTGTTCGGTTCCTTGCTTGGCACCTTGAGGTGCAGATTTTCAGCGCTTAGCATCTTGCCGCGAAAGCAGGAACAGCAGCAGCGGTACGCCGAGCAGGGCGGTCAGCACGCCGGCCGGCAACTGTTGCGGCGCGATGACGCTGCGTGCCAGGGTGTCGGCCAGGGTGAGGAAGCTGCCCCCCAACAGGATGGCGCAGGGAATCAGCCAGCGGTGGCTGTGCACGCCGAGCAGGCGCAGCAGATGCGGCACGATCAGGCCGACGAAGCCAATGCTGCCGGCTTCCAGCACGGCGGCGGTGGTGGCCACGGCGGCGGCGAGGTAAATGCCGATCTGCAAGGGCAACACCGCGACACCGAGCGATTTTGCCTTCAACTCGCCGATGGCCAGCACGTCGAGATGGCGCGCCAACAGCCAGCCCGCGCAGCCGGTGGCGAGCAGCGCGGCCCATGCCAGGCCCGGTTGCCGGGCGTAGGACAAGTCGCCCATGAGCCAGTACAGCATGCCGTGGAGGCCGCTGCCGGGCGCGAGGCTGAGCATCAGGCTGATGACCGCGCCGAATCCGGCGGACAGGGCCACGCCCGTGAGCAGCAAGTGGTGCATGCTCCAGGCGTGGCGGTTGAAGCTCAAGGTCAGCACCAGCATCATTGCGCCCAGGGCGCCGCCCAGCGCGGCAAACTGCACCGCCGCCGCGAGCCCCAGCAGCATCGCGCCCAGCGCGCCCACCGCCGCGCCGCCGGAGATGCCGAGCAGGTAAGGGTCGGCCAGGGGGTTGCGCAGCAGGACTTGCAGCAGAACGCCCGACAGCGCGAGCAGGGCGCCGCAGGCAAAGGCGCTGGCGGCGCGCGGCGCGCGCAATTGCCAGAGGATTTCCCCTGCCGTGCCGTTGCCGTGAAACAGTTGCGCCAGCGAAAGGTCCGCGCTGCCGCTCAGCAATGCGGCCGCCAGGCTTGCGGGCGCGAGCAGGAGGAGAAAAAATAGCAGGGAGTGGCGTTGCATCGATCGGATAGGAATGGTTTTATAAACGGCAGTTAGCCACAGAGAACACAGAGTTCACAGAGAAAACCATCGGTTTGCTAAATTACATTTTGGTTCTATTTGGACGAGCCCAAAAAATTGGTTCAACGCATTGGTTTCTCTGTGTTCTCCGTGAGCTCTGTGGCTTGATCTGTTTTTAATCGCTTTTTCCATCTTCAGCGCAGACTGATGATCGGCCAGCCGTGCCGTTCCGCGTGTGCCTTGAGGGTGGGGTCCGGGTCGACCGCGACCGGGTGGCTGACGCGCTGCAGCAGCGGCAGGTCGTTGAGCGAATCGCTGTAGAAGCGGCTTTCCGTCACCTCGCTCCACTGGATGCCGCGGCTTGCCAGCCAGGCATCGAGGCGGGTGATCTTGCCCTCGCGAAAGGACGGCGTGCCGGAAACCCTACCGGTAAATTCGCCGGCGTTTTGTTCGGGTTCGGTCGCAATCAGGTGTTCCACCCCGAATTCCCGCGCGATGGGCCAGGTGACGAAGCTATTGGTGGCGGTCACGATGGCGACCAGGTCGGCTTCCTGCAAATAGCGCTGCACCAGTTCCCGCCCCTTGACGGTGACGATGGGCAGAATCTTGTGCTGCATGAACTCCCGGTGCCAGGCGTCGAGCTGGCTGCGTGAGTGGCGCGCCAGGGGTTTGAGCTGGAAATCGAGAAATTCGTGGATATCCAGGGTGCCCGCCTTGTACTGGTCGTAGAACGCCTGGTTGCGGGCTTCGTAGACTTCCTGATCGAGCACGCCCTGCTCGATCAGGAACTGGGCCCATTCGAAATCGCTGTCGCCGGCGAGCAGCGTGTTGTCCAGGTCGAAAAGCGCCAAACGCAAGATTCTTACTCCAGAGGAAATTCGGTGCCGAAAGTATAGCGTAAAATAATCCTAGAAACTTCGGTTGGACGTGGTGGAGTGTGCGGTTTTTGGGGTGCAGGGCAAGGCGCAACGACGCGGAATGGTCGTTCCATTCCAAGGAGTTGCAACGCCGCCATGCGCCGTAAAAACCGTGCAATCCACCATGTAGCGGCATCGCTAAACGGGTGAACCCATGATTCGAGAAAAAATTTATTAAATTCATTGCATTACGTACTCAATGGAGCGGTCAACCGAGGTTTTTAGGATAATGCCATGAATTTGCCCGACCATCTTCTCCCGTCAGCCTGGTACTGGTTTGCTCACGCCCTGTATGCGGTGGTGCTGGGGGCCGCGATCCATGGCGCACCCTGGCGGCGCCTCAGGGACAACGAACAACTGCATCTCTTCCTGGGCACCTGCGTCACGCTGATGCTGATGTGGAGCTTTCTCAAGACCGGCATCAGGCCGGGACTGAATTTCCACGTGCTCGGCGCTACCCTGGTTACCCTGATGTTTGGGCCTTATCTTGCCATTGTCGGCTTGAGCGTGGTGCTGCTGGGTGTGAGTTTTTTCGGTTTCAGCGGCTGGCAAAGCTTTTCCGCCAACGCCCTGCTGATGGGCGCGCTGCCAGTGGCGGCGAGCCATGCCATTTACCGCCTGGCTGACAGCAAGCTGCCCAATCACTTTTTTGTCTATATCTTCGTCAATGCCTTTATCGGAGCGGCCGTGGCCATGGCTGCAACCGGTCTGGCGACGACCGGCATGTTTGCCTTGTCGGGCGTGTATTCGGCGGATTACCTCACCAGCAACTATCTGCCCTACTATCTGTTGATGGGGTGGTCGGAAGCCCTGCTCACAGGCATGCTGGCCACCCTGCTGGTGGTTTACAAACCGGAATGGGTGGCGACCTTCGACGACGCGCGCTATATCCGCAACAAGTAGATCGCCGATTATGTAGCATGACTGCCGGTGGCGGCTTGTGCGTCGAAATCGCCCTGCCCGTCAAATGGGTTGGCTAAACCGCGGGTAGCTTCGGCGCTGAACGCAGGCTGATCACGCCGCTCAGGACAATCAGGGCAATCCCCAGCCAGCTGCCGAGCGGCAGAATTTCCTGCCACAATAAAATACCCCACAGGCTGGCGAAGATCACCGTACTGTAGGCCAGGCTGCCGACCACCATGGTATTGCCGGTGCGGTAGGCGCGGGTCATGGCGAGTTGCGCCAGGGTGGCGGTGGTGCCCATGCCGGCGAGGATGAGAAAGCTGTGCAACGTGACCACGTGGAAGGTGTGGAACGCCATCCAGATGCCGCCGCCAAGCGTCGAAACCAGGGTGAAATAGAACACTACCCGCCATTCCGGTTCTCCCAGTGCGCCCAGTTGCTTGACGTTGAGGTAGGCGATGCCGGCGAGGAAGCCGGACGCGAGGCCCATCAGCCCCGCCGTGATCTGCTCGGCATGCAGGGTGGGGCGCAGCAGCAATGCCACGCCGGCGAATCCCACGATGGTGGCGAGAATCAGCAGCAAGCCGGGCTTTTCCTTGAGGATGGCCACGGTGAACAGGGCGAGGAATAGCGGCGAGGTGTAGTTGAGCGTGATGGCGGTGGCCAGGGGCAGGGCGCTGATGGCGTAAAAGAACAGCATCAGCGCGAAGAAACCCGACAGGCCGCGCCACAGGTGCATTTTCCAGTGGGGCGTGGTGATGGGGGATCCCTGTGCCCGGATGATGAGATAAATCACCAGCAGCCCGAACAGCGAGCGGTAAAACACCAGTTCGGCGCTGGAGAAATACTGCGCCCCAAGCTTGACGAATACCCCCATGCAACTGAACAGGATGCCGGCGACGATCATCCAGGAAGAAGTCATGCGCGGTTTTATAAAACGACGCGCATGGAGAGATCGACGGCTTTGATGTCCTTGGTCAGGCTGCCGATGGAGATGCGATCCACGCCGGTTGCGGCGATGGCGCGCACGCTCTCCAGCGTGATGCCGCCGGAGGCTTCCAGCGCCGCGCGTCTTGCAGTGGTCATGACCGCCTGCTTCATGTCGGCGAGACTGAAATTGTCGAGCAGAATCAGCTTGGCGCCAGCCGCCAGGGCCTGTTCGAGTTCATCCAGATTCTCCACCTCGATCTGCACAGATACGCCAGGCGGCGCGGCGCGGTGAGCCTGCGCCAGAACAGCAGCGATGCCGCCCGCGGCGAGAATATGGTTTTCCTTGATCAGAATGCCGTCGAACAGGCCGACGCGCTGGTTCTCGCCCCCTCCGGTCTTGACCGCGTATTTCTGCGCCAGCCTCAGGCCGGGAAGGGTCTTGCGCGTGTCCATGATCACCGCACCAGTACCGGAGATGGCGTCCACGTAACGGCGCGTGGCGCTGGCGGTGGCGGACAGCGTCTGCAGGAAATTCAGCGCCGGGCGCTCGGCGGAGAGCAGGGCGCGGGCGTTACCGCTGATTTCGCACAGGTTCTGGTTGGGCACAAGCGTGTCGCCTTCCCGCGCCAGCCATTTGATCCTGGCTTGCGGGTCAAGCTGATGAAAGCAGGCATCGAACCAGGGAATGCCGCACAACACGGCGGTTTCGCGGCAGATCACCGTGGCCCGTGCGATCGTGTCGGCGGAAATGAGCCCGGCGGTCAGGTCGCCCGTGCCGATGTCCTCGGCCAGTGCGGAGTTGACGCTGGTTTGGATGGAGTCTTCCAGGTTCACGATTTTTGCCCCTATGGATAGAGGCAGGGATTCTAATCACTACAGGCGTCTTGCGCCATGTTTTGTAGGTGGGCAAAGCGCAGCGTGCCCACCGTCGGCCCTACGTGAAATTTATTTCGGCAGCAGTTCGCTGATCGCCTTGAAGTATGCCGGCTCATCCCATTCCGCGCCGCCCTGCAAGGTGTAGCGGATATTGCCCTGTGCGTCGAGCAGGAAGGTGGAAGGCGCGACGAATACCTTCCAGTCCCCCACGCCCTTGCCTTCCTCGTCCGTCAGCACGGTGAAGCCGACTTTCATCTTGTTCACGAACTCGCGCACGTCCTTGTCCGTTTCGCCCATGTTCACCGCCAGGATGGCGAAGGGCTTGCCCGCCATTTTCTTTTCCAGACGCTGCATGGCGGGCATTTCCTTGAGGCAGGGCGGGCACCAGGTGGCCCAGAACTGCACCATCACCGCCTTGCCGCGATAATCTTCCAGCTTGTGGGTTTTGCCGTTGAGGTCTTTCAGCGCCAGGGGCGGGGTTGCGCCGCCTTTCCAGGGCTTGAGCTCGCTGGCATGAGCGGAGGAAAGAAAGAATAGGCAGCATAGGCCGAGCAGTAGTTTTTTCATGGTCATGGTTCCAGTGTTTTCAGCGCATCCCGAAGCAGTTCCGGCAATTTTTCCGCCATGGCGTTTTCTTCCGCCGTGGCATCAGGGCGCACGTAGAAATGGCTGCGTACTTTCGGCAGCACCTTGCTTTGTACCTTGGTGCCGCCAAGGGCGAACTGCACCTTGAGGTGTTCCAGCCACCAGCGCCCCGGCGAAAGTTGTCCCTGGTAGATGAACAGCGGCAAGCGGGTCTGAACGACGATGGGGTGATATTGCGCCTCCACACCGGGAGCAGGTACGACGGAATACAGGTCAGGATAGAACAGGACTGCGCCGGTGAGAGCGTTCCTGCCCTGTTCCGTGGCTTCGTCCCGCCAGGCCTTGGCGCCGCGCAGGATCGGGGTGGCGCCATGGCCGGAGGTGATGAGCACGATTTTCTTGCCGCTCAGCCGCACGGCATGGGAAATGATCTCCTTGATTTCCTCCGGCGGTAGTTGCTCCAGGCTGCTTGGCAGGGCGGGCAGAAAATGCGCGTCGAGCATGTCCGGGAACCAGGTTTCGTAGCCATGCAGGGCCAGTTCCCTGGCCGTGCGCGCTTCGTTGGCGCTGTGCCCCTCGTCGCACACGAACCACAGCAGCAGGGTCTCGCCCTGGGCTGGATAGGCGCGCAGCGGAACCTCGGTACCGGCGGAGAGCGTGAGATAAGCGGGTGGCGCCGCGCAGGCCACGCCCAGCCACATCAGCAGCACCAGCCATACACCAGCCAGGGATAGTCCTCGTTTTGCCACATTCTTTCCCGTTTGCCTTTCTGGACGGAAAGTTTACCGCAAACGGCAGAGGGGTGTTATGGCACGATTGGACTATATACTCTTGCTTGACCCGGATTATCCATTAACGAGCCCTTAGCGCATGTAGGGGCGGTTTTAACCGCCTTTGGCGAACCCCCGGCCAGGGCACCCGAGGACAAGTGAATTCGCCCCTACATTTGGTCGCTTTGGCAAGGTCAGGTCTAATGGATTATCCCGGATTATCCATTAGGGCCAAAACACCGCTGTAGGAGCGGCGCCCTCGCCGCGATTCGCGCCGGGGGCGGCGCTCCTACATGCGCGTGCATTCCAATGGACAATCCGGGATTATCTGAGTTGAAATTCTCTATCCCTCCCCAAAGTAGGGTTTAGTTCAATCACAAGGAACAAAGCCATGCGTTTTGACAAACTCACCACCAAATTCCAGCAAGCCATCAACGACGCGCAAAGCCTGGCGGTCGGACAGGACAACCAGTTCATCGAGCCGCAGCACTTGTTGCTGGCGCTGTTGCAACAGGAGGAAGGCGGCACCGCGTCGCTGTTGCAGCGCGCCGGGGCCAATGTCGGCGGCTTGCTGCCCGCCCTGCAGAAAGCGCTGGAGCGCTTGCCCAAGGTGGAAGGCCACGGCGGCGAGGTGAGCATTTCGCGCGATCTCAACAACCTGCTCAACCTGACCGACAAGGACGCGCAGAAGCGCGGCGACCAGTTCATCGCCAGCGAACTGTTCCTGCTCGCCGCTGCCCAGGACAAGGGAGAAGCGGGGCGTTTGTTGAAGGAACACGGGGTTGACAAGGCCCATCTGGAACAAGCCATCAA
>JAUYFW010000051.1 GCA_030690835.1 Sulfurimicrobium sp.
TCCGGCAGGCTGCCGGCAGGCACGTGCTGAATATGGGAAATGATGATTTCATTCTCGCCCCACACCGGCACCTGCGGCAGCTTGCTGTAGATGAGCTCCACCAGCGCCTCGATCTCCTCCTTGCCCAGCTTGTCGCCAAAACCCGCCATCTGGCTGGCGGCGCGTCCGTTGGCGATGGTCTTGATTGCGTCCGGACGGCGCAGTCGCGCCAGATTCTCCGGCAGCAGCGCCGGGCCATTGCCGCCCAGACGGTCCGCGCCGTGGCAGGAGGCACAGTGTTCAGCGTAGAGCTTTTCTACCGGTGCTCCGGCTAGGGCTCCTGAAGCAAAAAACAGGCAGCAGGCTGCAAGCATCCATCTCATGTTCATTCCTTCACCGAGGCAAACTGTACGACTCCAATCTCCGCATCATCCAGATAACACGCCGGGTCTTCCGCCCACGGATCGCCCGTCACCTGCCATGCCCGAACCCTGGTATTGCCGCCGCAAATGGCAAAGTAAGCACATGCTCCGCAGCGCCCACCCACGCTTCTCGGCTGCGCCTTCAGCCCGGCCATGATGGGGTCGGAGGTATCCATCCAGATGTCGGAAAAGAGCCGCTCGCGCACGTTGCCCAGGGTGTAGTTCCACCACATGGTGTCGGGATGAACGTTGCCCAGGTTGTCGATGTTGGCCACATTCACGCCGGATGAATTGCCGCCCCATTGCTCCAGCTTGGCGCGGATGTGATTTTCCAGATGCGGGAAGTTTTTTCTCACCCACAGCAGCAGGTACACGCCGTCGGCATCGTTGTTGCCGGTGACGAACTCTTTCGGCCGGCCCGCCTGCTGGTCGCGCCAGCAGGTGTCGAGGAGCAGATCCATCGCCGCGCGCGTGGTCTGGTGAAAAGCGTCGTCCTTGCGATTCTTGTTGCCGCGCCCGGCGTAGTTGAGATGGGAAAGATAAAACTTGTCCAGCCCCTCGTCCTCCATCAGTTGCAACAGCGCCGGCAGGTCGTGGGCATTGTCCTGGGTCAGGGTGAAACGGATACCTACCTTGATGCCGCGCGCCTTGCATAGACGTATGCCATGCATGGACTTGTCGAAGGCGCCGTCCATGCGGCGGAACTTGTCGTGCGTGGCCGCAATGCCGTCCAGGCTGACGCCGACATAATCGAAACCGATGGCGGCAATCCGCTCGATATTGCTCTCGTCGATCAGCGTGCCATTGGAAGACAGGCCGACGTAGAAACCCATGTCCTTGGCGCGGCGGGCGACGTCGAAAATATCCTGCCGCAGCAAAGGCTCGCCGCCGGAAAGAATCAGCACCGGCACGCGAAAGCGCTTGAGATCGTCCATCACACCGAAAACTTCCTGCGTGGACAACTCGCCGGGAAAGTCCTTGTCGGCGGAAATGGAGTAGCAATGCCTGCAGGTGAGATTGCAGCGGCGGATCAGGTTCCAGATCACCACCGGGCCGGGCGGATTGCGCTTCGGCCCAAGCGGGGTGGGGTGGGCGATTTCCTGCATGAATTGGGAGATACGGAACATGGTGTCTGCGCGTGACCCTCTTAGCGGGCAATCAAAAAACAGTCGCAGGAAATAACCCTCACTTGTATTCTCCCGGCGGCAGATACAGGGAGTAAAGCACGTTCTCTTCTGTCTGGATGCGCTTGACCAGCACCTTGCCGATCTGTGTCACATCCGTCTCGAATTGCTGCCAGGCAGCATCGTTCCAGTCCGTGGTTCCCACGTATTTGTGGAGGAAGTCAGCTACCGCCTTGCCGATATGCTGCATTTCCTTGCGAAAATCGTGCATGATGGCGGCATTTTCGGTATCCCCCTCCAGGCTGTGTTGCAGGTACACGTAGAACTTGATGTTTTCGGTCAGGAGATGTCCACGCAGTGCATTGCCGAACTCGCTCAATTGTTCCTTCAGCAACACGGAATCCTTCTTCTTCAACGCATTTCCGACCTCGCCGAAAATCCCCACCAGCATATGGTGATCGGCAATCAGGCTGGGCACAAGATTCGGATCGTAATGTATCTGGGTGCCGGGCGCGATGCCCTGCTGCGGACTGGCCTTGCCGGCCGGCTTGGGTGTTTCGCCGGAAACTGGGCGTTCCTTCTTTTTCCACAAGAAATCAAACATCTCAAACATGACGCACTCCACTCAAGGTTATGAACCAATCCGCAGTCCCGTCTTCTTCAGAATACGGGTGCTGTAAAGAATCTCGTGACCACCGCACGCATCGCCCAGAATTTCTTCAATCCGCCGCGCCTTCCGTTCCACCTCGGCGCGGTCATGGCCGTGAACCATGGCGAAGAAATTGTACGGCCAGTCCGGCAAATGGCGCGGGCGCTGGTAACAATGGCTGACGGAATCCAGTTGCCCGATACGTTCGCCCAGTTCATCCACCCGCGCGTCCGCCACGTCCCACACCGTCATCCCGTTGGCCTTGTAGCCCAGGGCGTAGTGATTCGGCACCGCGCCGATGCGGCGAATGACACCACGCTCCAGCATGGCCCGCATCCGCTCCATCACCTCGTCAGGCGTCATCCCCATCTGCTCCGCCACCGCATGGTAAGGTTGCGGCACCAGGGCCAAACCTTCCTGGGTGGCAAGGATAATGGCCCGATCGATGGCATCCATGATCATCACTTCATGCCGGAAACGAATGCCGCCAGCGAGTTGATGTCAGCGTCGCTAAGATTCTTGGTATTGGCCGCCATGGACGGGTCGATGCGTTCGCCGGTAGCGTCGCGATAGCGCTTCAGGGACAGTATCAGGTATTCAGGCTGCTGGCCGGCGAGGCGGGCGATTTTCTCATTACCGCGCCCCTGCTCGCCGTGACAGCGCCAGCAAATCTTGTAGAACAGTTCCTTGCCATGGCTCGCCAGCGCGGGATTGGTGACGGGATGGGGTTTGACTTCCTGGCTGGCGAAATACACCACGGCACTTACCTTTTCCTCATCGCTCATGGCCTTGATCATGCCCTGCATGAAATCGTTGCGGCGCCTTCCGTCCGAAAACTTTTTCACCTGTTCCAGCAGATAAGCCGGATTCTGTCCCGCCAGATTGGGGATATCGGGCTTGACGCTGTTGCCGCCCTCGCCATGACAATTGGCGCAGAAAAATGACACTTTCTTGCCCGCCCTGGCCGCAGCCTCCGCCGCCTTGGTATCCTGCATCACGGTGCCGAGCCGCTCCTCCAAGCTGATATTGGCCACCCCCCTGGGTTCCGCGGCTACGGCAACGCCGCTGACAAAAACACCGGCCAGCAGGCCGGCAAACAATCGCTTCGTCGTCATGAATCCCTTCAATCCTTGATCAGTGTTATCCACTAATTATGGATAAAGAGGTCGATTTTAGGGGAAGCGCCCTGACTAATCCATCAGAATCATTGATCGTATTGATTTAAATCAAAGTACTTCTTGCTTTCGGGGGATAACGTCAAGCCACATAGACAGTTGCCGACACCATCCCGGCAGTCACTTCCCCTGGCAAGCATACCCAAAAAGCCAGTTTAGAGCTTTTCATACATGCCTGTCACCCGGTCCATTACTTCCAGCATCCGTTCGCTGGAGGTTGCCACATTCACGGCAAAAGCCGGGTCCTGAACACCCTCCTGGGCCAGCGCGTTCTCGAAGAATATCAACTGCATCCTGACCAGCTCCGACTCCTTTTTGATTGCGCTTGTATTCTGAGGTGCCGCGAGCAACTCCTGCAGCGCGCCCTTGAATTCGTTGCGCGCCTGTTCCAGTCCATCGCTCACTTCGCTGGCATTAAAACCCCAGCGCTTCAGCATGTAGAACTTGGCCATGCGCTGCGACAACATGCGCTGGCGACCGGCAATATTGACCAACTGGCCGGCCTGTGTGCCCGCGGCATCCTGCAGCAGCATCGTGGTCTTGTGAGCGGCCTGGAGCAATTCCTCGCTCATGCCGATCAGTTTCTTGCCATCCTCCTTCGAGGGCGCTTTGGACACAATTCCCTTGAATGGCCCCCACAGGCTTTCCATTCTTGCCACCGCGCTCTTTACCTCGGGATTCGGAGCGGCCTGTTTCAGTTCCGCCAACTGCGACTCAAACAGCCCGACTGACTGTTGCAATTGCTGCCTGGACTTATCCGCCAGAACATCCTGCCCGATCTGGCAATAAAACTTGACCATGCGCTGCGACAGCATGCGCTGCCGCCCGGCCTTGTTGATTGCGGAAGACAGGGTGATCTGGGGGGAATTGGCGGGGACCGCCAGCGCCGGAGCGGCAATAAAGGCAAGCCCGAAAAGCATGCCGTGGAGCAAACTTGCCCATTTTTTCATATGCAACGACTTCCTTCTATACCTGTAAATTCAAACCAATAAAATATTCTTTTATTTTCGGCATGTTGAATACCGGGTAACCGGTATCCCGCTCGATCCTGGCTATCGCTTCCCCCTGCATCTGGGGTGTTTCCGTGGCCAGCACAAACCACATGTTGAGGCTGTGATCGCGCGCATAGTTGTGTGCCACTTCCGGCATGGCATTGACGATGGCCGCCACACGCTCGAAATCCGCCTCGGGAATTTTCATCGCGGCCAGGCTCAAACCCCCGCCCAGGTTCTCCGCGTGGTACATGGGTCCGAAGCGGGATAGCACGCGATCCTTGAGCAACTTTTCCAGCCGCGCCAGCAAGTCTACCTCGCTCGTGCCAAGCTGCTCCGCGACTACTGCGTAAGGGTGGTCGCAAACTGGAAAACCGCCCTGCAAGCGGTTGATGATGGCGCGGTCCAGATCGTCCATCATCAATAAACCCGGATTATCCATTAGGGCCAAAACACCGCTGTAGGAGCGGCGCCCTCGCCGCGATTCGCGCCGGGGGCGGCGCTCCTACATGCGCGTGCATTCCAATGGATAATCCGGGATAAATCATGCGGCGGCACGGGCATAGCGGGCGCCGCACTGCTTGAAGCGGCGAGTGCTGAACAACACTTCATGGGCAATATGTTGCAGCCCGCATCCCTGACGCATTTCTTCCACGCGCGCCAGCACTTCCTCGCGATCATGGCCATGAATCATGCAGAACAGATTGTAGCGCCAGGCCGGCAAGCGGCGCGGGCGGCGGTAGCACAGGGTAACGAATTCCAGTTTGCCCAGACAACAGCCAAGCGAGCTGACCTCCTCGTCCGGAATATCCCACACCACCATGGCATTGGCGCGATAGCCCAGTTCGTGATGGCGCACGACCACCCCCATGCGCTTGATCACGCCCTGCCGAATCAGGCTTTGCAGGCATCCAATCACGGCGGCTTCAGATAGCTCCAGGCTCGCGGCCACCGCTGCATAGGGGCGCGCGACCAGCGGCAGGCCGGATTGAATGGCTGCGATCACGCGGCTTTCATCCGGGCTGGGCAGATAAGGCTGACGCGGCGAACCGGCATGAGCGGCGACAAAGGAAGCGCTCTTGCGCCGGTTACCGGTCATGTCGAAGCCCAGATCGATGTAATAATCCTCCAGCAGCGGCAGAAACAGCACACGGCATGCCGAGCGTTCCTCGATTTCCTTCAGCACCCGCTGCAGCGCCACTTCATCCGGCGCCGTCACCACAAACCACAGGTTGTAATAGTGCTCGCGCTGGTAGTTGTGATTCACCTCCGGATAACTGCTGACCAACGCGGCAACTTCTTCCAGTCCCTCCTCCGGCACGGCCAGCGCAGCCAGCGTGCTGGCGCCAATGCTGCGTGGCCGGAACACGGCGCCGACCCGGCTGACCATGCCCTGCTGCTGCAGCCGGGTCAGGGTATGCAGCACTTCGCTTTCGGCGACGCCCAGTCCCCGGGCAAGCGCTTCGAACGGCGCCGCCAGCAGCGGGAAATCATGCTGGTAGTCGTTGAGCAGACGGTTTTCCAGTAAGGTATTCATAAGCCGGTCCGATGTGCGCGGTGGGTAAAGAAAATGCCGCTGGGGCTATCGGCGGGCAACGTCCCCAGCCTGGCGAAGCTTTCACTGTCGTATATTTCCAGCCGGTTCTCGTCCCGTAGCGAAATCCACGCCTGCTCGCCGCGCGGGGTAAACTCGATGTGCAGCACGCCCTTGCCGGGCTTGAAAGTGTGTACGATCTTGCGGCTGGGCACGTCGATCACCTGCACCGTATCGTTGTGGGGAAAGGCAAAATTCACCCAAACCTGACGGTTGTCGGGCCGCGCCACTACAAATACCGGCTGGCCATGCACGGCGATGCGCCCCACTTCGTTCCATCGGCTCTGGTCCACCACCAGCACTTCGTGGCGCCCTACCGCGGGTACCAGCAACTCGTTCCCGGTCGCCGCCCAGCCTTCCAGATGCGGCATCTTGTAGACCGGCAATTTCTCCTCGCCCTTGCCATAACCATTCAGCACCCGCCGCACGCCGTCCTGCATATTCCACAGATCGAGCAGCGCAAGGCCATCCTCACCGAACAGGCCCGCCAGGTAATAGCGCCCATCCGCGGTAATCATGGCGTCGTAAGGCTCCTTGCCGATATTCCTGAATTTTTGCAGCGCCGGACTGGCGGGCGATTTCATGCCGGCAACCCAGATTTCCCCGGCTTCGAACAAACTCCACACGAAGCGGTTGCCGGGCGCATCCACCAGACCCACCACTTTTGACGGTTTGCCGGCCTCGTCCAGGGCAGGAATATCCGCCACCAGTTCCAGCGTGGCGGAGTCAAAAACCTTCACCCCGCCCGGCGTGTAGTTGGCCACGGCGATCAGCCGCCCATCCTGGGAAATCGCGCCACCAATGCTGTTGCCGGACTGCATCACACGCTTGACGATGCGCATTTCCAGCAGATCGACCTTGGTCAGCCCGCCGTCGCGCCCAAACACATAGGCGTAACGCGCATCGCGAGAATAATTCACCGATGCGTGGGACAGGTCGCCCAGGCCATCCACCTTGCCCAGAATCGAACGCCCGCTGGTTTCCACGATTTCCACGCGTCCCGCCGCGCGCTCGATCACCACGCCCAGGTCGCCGGTGCCACGCAAGGCCGGTGTGGCGCAGCCTTGCAGCGCAAGCGCCGCGATTATCAAACCCTGTTTAAGGTTCATTGGGAAAGCCCTTCAGCAACATTTCCACCACCCACTTGGCTTCCTCTTCATTTAAAAACGCGCCCCACGGCGGCATCGGCGTGCCTGGGCGGCCATACAGAACAGTGGCCACCAGACTCTCCCCCGGTTTTCCCGCGAGTGCCGCCGGCAGTAACGCCGGGCCTAGCCCCCCCGCCAGGGTCATGCCGTGACAGGAGCCACAATCCTGGCGCACCAGCCGCACCAGTTCCTTCTGCCGCTGCAAGCCCGGGGATTCATCCGCCAGAACACTTTTCACACCGCCCAGCGAACTGATCGTCATGCAGCACAGCAGGCCATAAAAAAGGGGGCCGAGCAGCCCCCTTTGTGCCGGATGGGGGGAGCAGTTTACATCAAGCGCCAAAACCCGCACCCTTGGCTACCCTCCCCATGACTACTTGGCCGCCGTAATGTCAGCCTTGGCATCGATCCCCAGGGTATAACCGAAGGAAACATGGTGGTAACGGCCCGCTGTATGATCGTTATGAATGGCAAAGCCCATGTTGTAGGTCTTGCCGGAAGCCAGGGCGATATCACCCTCGCCACCGGTCAGCTTGCGGGTGAAGGTCACGGTCCAGGTATCGCCGTCCTTCTTGCCATCCGCGCTCACCAGCGCCTTGCCGCCTTCCATCACGCGCTTGTCGGCCACGTAGCCATCCATTGGCTTGGCGCCCTTGCCGCTCTTCCACTGCATCAGGTCATAGTAATTGCCGCTGGCGAGCGAACCGCCGGTGACATACTTGGTTTTCTTGTCGTCCGCGCCGGGCATGGTGCGCGCGTCAGTGTGGCAGGTGCCCCAGCAGCCGCCAGCCAGACCCATCTGCACATCCTTGCCCTTGGAATCCTTGGTCACCACCTTGTTGTCTTCCAGCATCACCGCCAGCTTGACAGGGTTGTCCTTGTCCATTTTCTCGGCGCCGCCCTTGGGTTCTTTCCAACTGAAACGCAGATACAGGTTGGCGCCATCGTTGGCCGCCTGCACAGTCACCGGAATGGTGCCGACATGGCCGCTGAGAGGCTTGGGTTCCAGCTTCTCGCCTTTCAGGATCTTGTCGGTGGCGATGTCGATCTTCAGGGTTTTCGCATCTTCGTGGCAACCGATGCAGGTCTCGCCTTTTGACAAGCCCTTGGCGCCACCGTGTTCGGTACCCTTCATGATCCATTCGAGACCAGACGTACCGGGGTGAAACACTGTCACCTGGCGTGACGGCACCTTGCTCCAGTCCGGGGAAGCCAGGGCGGTTCCCGCCATGCCGGCCAATACCAGACCCAATGCCGAAGCAGTAATGAAAGTTTTATTCATGTTCATCCTCTTGTCGAAAATATGATGCGAATTCATTCATGCAGTGATGCCGTACCGCTTAGCCGCCGGCCTCTTCTTCCGTCATTCCCGCTGGCTTCTTGTGGGCAATACCCTTGTGGCAGTCGATGCAGGTCATATTATCCTTCCTTGCATTTTCATGCTGTTTTGCCGCCCTGCTCTTCTGTTTTTCCACATCCATGCCATCGAAGGTGTGGCAGTTGCGGCATTCGCGCGAATCCGATGCTTTCATCCGCGCCCATTCATGGCGCGCCAGTTGCAGGCGCTTGGCCTCGAATTTTTCCTTGGTATCGATGCTGCCGGTAATCCTGCCCCACACCTCGCCGGAGGCCTGGATCTTGCGGATCATCTTGTGCTTCCAGTCCTTGGGCACGTGGCAATCCGAGCACGTCGCGCGCACGCCGGTACGGTTGGAATAGTGAATGGTTTTCTTGTATTCCTGATACACGTTGTCCTTCATCTCGTGACAACCGATGCAGAACTCAAGCTGGTTGGTGGCTTCCATGGTTGTATTGAAGCCGCCCCAGAACAGGATGCCGGCGATAAAGCCCACACCGAGAAGAGTGAGAAGAGAATATTTGGCGCTGGGTCTGCGCAACTTCGCCCACACCCCTCTTTTTGGATTCAAGTCCGCCACATTTTCTCCCCTTTATTGAATTCGCTGACGCGCCGGGGGATTGCCCCCCCGGTCGCGCTTTGGTCAGATACTAGTAAATATCGTGCTGGGTATTAAGGATGTTGAACTTGCCGGTCGGCGTGATCAGCTTGGGATCCTTGATCACGTGTTTCAGCTTGCGGGTCTTGTCATCCATGATCACGATCGCGGACGGCTCGGTCTTGCCGGCCCACAGCGAGAACCACACCTCGTCGCCAGTCGCGTTGTACTCGGCATGCACCGCGCGCTTGACCGCCTTGCTTTCCGGCAGGTTCGCCAGCTTGGCGATATTGATGATTTCCGCAGGTTTATCCAGGTTCTTGATGTCATACACCGACACCGATTCGGCCACATCCTTGTCTGGATTCAGCGGCGCATCGGTCCACAAATTGCTGGACTTGGGGTGGGTCTTGGTGAACAGCGAGCCGGCGCCGTGGTTCTTCAACTCGGCCACCACTTTCCAGGCTTCCTTGGGATGCTTGGCCGGATCGGTGCCGATCAGCGAAATCACGTCCGCGCCGAGGTGGGACGTCGCCCACACCGGGCCGAACTTGGGATGCACGAAGTTGGCGCCACGGCCGGGGTGTGGCTTGGCCTTGGTGTCCACCAGCGCGGCCAGCTTGCCGGTCTTGGTATCGACCACCGCCACCTTGTTGGAGGCATTGGCCGCCACCAGGAAGTAACGCTTGGTCGAATCCCAGCCGCCGTCATGCAGGAACTTGGCGGACTCGATGGTGGTTTCCTTGAGGTTCTTGATGTCGGAATAATCCACCAGCCTGATCATGCCGGTTTCCTTGATGTTGACCACCCATTCCGGTTTGTCCTCGGTCGCCACGATGGAAGCCACGCGCGGCTCGGGGTGATACTCACCGTCCACGGTCATGCCACGGGTGGACATGATCTTCAAGGGCTTGAGCGTATCGCCTTCGGTAATCACATACTGAGGCGGCCAGTAAGAGCCGGCGATCGCGTACTTGTCCTCATAGCCCTTGAACTTGGAGGTTTCCACCGAGCGCGCCTCGATACCGATCTTGAGGGTTGCCACCACGGTAGGCTGCTCGTACCACATGTCGATCAGGTCGAGCTTGCCGTCGCGGCCGATCACATAGACATAGCGACCGGACTTGGATACGCGGGAAATGTGCACGGCGTAGCCGGTCTTGACGATGCCCCAGATTTTCTTGGTGTCGCCATCGATCAGCGCCACTTCGCCGGCATCGCGCAAGGTCACAGAGAACACGTTCTTCAGGTTGATCTTGTTCATCTGCTTCTTGGGGCGATCTTCCGGCTTGATGACCAGCTTCCAGCTGTTCATCATGTCCTTCATGCCCCACTCCGGCGGCGTGTCGGGCGTGGTCTGAATATAGCTCGCCATCAGGGAAATTTCATCCTTGGTGAGGATGTCGTCGAAGTTCACCATCCCGCCTTCGGTGCCGTAGCCGATGATTTTTGCCAGCCGGGAATGGCCCAGCTTGAGGGTGTTTACCGGCTCCAGGTTCTTGCCCGTGGCGCCCTTGCGCAGGATGCCGTGACAACCGGCGCAACGCTCGAAATAAATCTTGGAAGCGGACGCCTTCTGCTCCGCCGTCAGCACGGCCTCGTCAGCAGCAGACGCAACGTTGAAAATACCCGCCACCGACATGGCAAGCACCGATGCAGCGAAATACGGCTTTCTCATTTGACACCTCCTCCAGTTAATTTTAAGTCATGAAAGCAGCAGGGTCTTCAACCCTCTACGGCTGCATCATGTTCCAAGGCAATGGCGCGAACCTTGATGCACGTCAAGTTTTTTTGATTTTGCGGCAAGCGCATGATTGCACCTCCAGGAAACAATCCTGCAACTGGAGAATGAAACATAGTTGATCTGCATCAAGGCAAGAAAAGCAAATTACCCACACTCTGATGTCAGGTATTTCAGCCAGGTGCGAATCACCATCATGCATATCTCCGGAGTTGTCGTTCATGCCCGCCCCGGGCGTGCGGCCCAGGCCCATCAGCAGCTTGCCGCCATCGCCGGCGTGGAAGTCCATCACAGCGACGTCGAAGGCAAACTGATCATCACCCTCGAAAAAGAAGACGAACAAACGACGGTGGACACGTTCGGACTACTCAACGAACTGCCCGACGTGCTCTCCGCCACCATGGTGTACCACCATTTCGAACCCGAAACAGATTCAAAATAATTCAGCAGAGGAGACCCAAAATGGAATTGACTCGCCGTGAATTCGTAAAACTCAGCGCAGTTGCCGCCGCTGCCAGCGCAGCCTCCGTCACCGTACCCGGCGCACAGGCGGCGCTGGCGGCGGCAGGCAATAGCGGAGTGCGCTGGGACAAGGGCGTATGCCGTTTCTGCGGCATCGGCTGCGGTGTCCTGGTGGGCACCAAGGATGGCCGCGTGGTGGCCACCCAGGGCGACCCGGACGCGCCGGTCAACAGGGGTCTCAACTGCATCAAGGGCTATTTCCTGTCCAAGATCATGTACGGCAAGGACCGCCTCACCCAGCCCATGCTGAGAATGAAGGACGGCAAATTCGACAAGAACGGCGAATTCACTCCCATTTCCTGGGATCAGGCCTTCGACATCATGGCGGAGAAGTGCAAGGCCACCCTCAAGGCAAAGGGCCCAAAGGGGGTCGCCATGTTCGGCTCGGGCCAGTGGACCATCTGGGAAGGTTATGCCGCCGCCAAGCTGATGAAAGCCGGCTTCCGTTCCAACAATCTCGACCCCAACGCGCGCCACTGCATGGCTTCCGCCGTGGCCGGTTTCATGCGCACCTTCGGTATCGACGAGCCAATGGGTTGCTACGACGATGCCGAGCATGCCGACGGCTTCGTGCTGTGGGGTGCCAACATGGCGGAGATGCACCCCATCCTGTGGTCGCGTATCACCGACCGCCGCCTCACCGGCAAGGATGTCCGGATTCATGTGCTCTCGACTTTTGACCACCGTTCCACAGAGCTGGCGGACAACACGCTGATTTTCAAACCCCAGAGCGACCTGGCGATACTCAATTACATCTGCAACTACATCATCCAGAACAACGCGGTGAACGAGGAATTCGTCAAGAAGAACGTCAATTTCAAGAAGGGCGTCACCGACATCGGCTACGGCCTGCGC
>JAUYFW010000054.1 GCA_030690835.1 Sulfurimicrobium sp.
CCCATGGCAGCGAACCGCCAGCCAGGCCGGCTCACGCCGAACAAGAAATGCAGGCGCAAATGGAAGCGCTGAAAAAACAGAACGAGGAAATGGCCAAGCAACTTGAGGCGCTGAAAAATGAAAAGGCTCGCAAAGACACAGTGGATGCCCAGAAAGAAACCCTGCCCGGCACCCATGAAGCCGGCGCGCCGGCGGGTGGAAACAATGAAGTCACGGTTTTCAGCGGCAAGGATACCAAGGCCAGCGCACAGGCCTTAAGACAAGCCATCGAGGAAATGAATACCACCGCGGGCGGGGGCAAGCCGCGCAAACCCGCCGAATAAACCCCGCCTAAAACCCGCGGTTAACCCAAAAAATGGCGCCCGGAGGCGCCCAAAGAGGGGAATCTGTACTACCACCTACTGCCCCGCATTTCAGCGGCGGCGCCCGCCGCCCCTGCCGTAACCGCCACCCTGACCTCCACCTTGCATACCGCCTGAACCGACACCCGGCCTACCGCCCTGTCCGGCGTCCTGCCCGTTGCGAGCGCCGTAGCCCTGCCCATAGCCGCTGCCGGCGTCCCGTTTTTCCATCTGCTCACGGCCATTGGCTCCAGATTCGCGTACCAAGTCCCGTTCCGCCTGACTCAATCCTTCCATCCGGTTGCGCATCTGCTCGCGATAGGTGCCATATTCCTCATGGCTCATGGATTGCAGGCGCTGCCGGTCCGGAATCACGAGTTCCTGCGCCGCCGCGACGGAGGCGGAGAGTCCCAGTCCCAGAGCAAGCGGAGCAAGAAATCCTGAAGCGTTCATCCTAGAAACCTCAGTTGGCGTGTAAAGACATTTAGTAAACCCACATAATCCATTAAATTGTAGGTCGGGCTTCAGCCCGAAGTCTCGGGCTGAAGCCCGACCTACAAGTTGTTGATTTTCTTCATGTCAAATCTCCAATGGATTATCCGGGTTAAATCAGCGTCCACCCCTGCCACGGCCACCGCCCTGCCCGCCACCCATGCCACCGCCACCCCCATACTGTCCGCCGGTGCCGGAGCCGTCGCGCGCCATGGTTCCCTGGCCCTGGGCGCTGCCGCTCTGCTGGTGGGATGCCTGCTTTTCGGCGCGCTGCTCCGCGGTCATGCCAGACGCTTCGGTCCGCTGCTGGGTGCGATAAGTCTCACGTTCCTGCTGGGTCATGCCGGAGGGGTTCACGGCAGACAGATCATCCGCAAACACCGGGGTTGCCGCTACCAGGCCGAAAACCAGCGCCGCATTGTAGAAAAATTTTCCATGTTTCATTATGTCACTCCTGTTGATTGGTTGATTTCACATCAGGTCGCGTTCCTGATGTAGCCATAATGAAGGGCGGACGTTGCACGGGGATTTCCGGGGTGTAGCCAATTGTAACAGTGTGTTACCGCAGGCCCGGAGGAAAGCGCCATCCTGTATAGTAAAAAACATGGACAACAGACACATTCTGGTGGTGGATGACGACCCCGGCCTGCGCGAATTGCTGCAACGCTATCTCGCGGAGCAGGGCTACCAGCTCGATGCCGTCGCCGACGGCGCCGCCATGGAGCAGCATCTTGCGGCGCATGAGGCGGACCTGGTCATTCTCGACCTGATGCTGCCGGGCGAGGACGGGCTGACGCTGGCGCGCAAACTGAGGGCGCGGGGTGGTCCGCCGATCATCATGCTTTCAGCGCGCGGCGAGGATATCGACCGCATCATCGGCCTGGAAGTGGGCGCGGACGACTACCTCGCCAAACCGTTCAACCCGCGCGAACTGCTGGCGCGCATCCGCGCCGTGCTGCGGCGTAGGGAAGGTGTCGACCCCCGCAAGGAGGAAGATTCAGAGCGGGATATTTTCCGCTTCGGCCCGTTCGGCCTGGACCCGCACGCCCGCACCCTGACGCGAGAGGGCGCGGAAATTTCCCTGACCGCCGGGGAATTCAACCTGCTGCGGATTTTCGTCGAACACCCCAACCGCGTGCTGAGCCGCGACAGCCTGATGGACCTGATCAAGGGCTACGAGCGCACGCCCTTCGACCGCAGCATCGACGTCCGGGTGACGCGCCTGCGGCGCAAGATCGAGGACGACCCGACCGCGCCGGTTTATGTGCGCACGATCTGGGGCGAAGGCTACCTTTTCGCCCCCCAGGGCAAGTCAGCGTGATAACGTCCAGGCGCCGCAATTCGCTGTTCCGCAGCACCGCCGCCACCGTGGCGGTTGCGCTGATCGTGTTCCAGCTCATCATGCTCGCCGTCACTGCGTACTACATCATGCTGCCGATGGCCCGGCGCTCGGCGGACGACCTCGCCGCGCTCATGGTGCTGTCGGCCCAGACCTGGGTGGAGTTGCCGCCGCGGACGCGCCGGGATTTCGAGCTCGAACTGGCCAAAAAGCACAATCTCTGGCTGTTCGAGGCCACCACAAAACTGCCGGCTCACGACCGCCACCTGCCCTACCTGTCGCTGCTGGAGGATGCTCTTTCCGCACGGACCGGGGTAGCCATCCGGATCAAGGTCACGCAATGGGAGCAAGCCTGGTTCTGGGCGGAAATCCACACCGGCGAAAAACTGATCCGCATCGGCTTTCCCCGCGAGCACCTCGGCATGCAGATGCCGCTGGCGCTGCTGCTGGTGCTGGCCGCGACCATCGCACTGACGCTGATCACCGCCATCATCCTGGCACGGCGCATCACCCGCCCGCTGGAACGGCTATCAGAAGCGGCGAGACACGTCGGCTTGGGCAATATCCCGGAAACCCTGCCGGAAAGCGGCCCCGAGGAGCTGGCCGGCCTGGCGCGCGCCTTCAACCTGATGGCGCTACAGGTACGGGAACTGCTCGCCAACCGCACCACCCTGCTGGCGGGCATCTCCCACGATTTGCGCACCCCGCTGGCGCGCATGCGCCTGGCGGTGGAAATGCTGCCAGGGGATGCCGACCCGCAACTGATTGCCAGATTGCAGCACGATCTGGAGGAAATGAACCGGCTCATCGGTGAATTCATCGAACTCAGCCGTGGTCTGGAAAAGGAAACCCCGCAGGCAACCGATTTGAGCCAGTTGCTGCGCGAACTGGCGCACGATGCCAGCCAGGGCGGGGAAATGGTCGAGTGTCGCGCCACGGCATCCTGCCTACGCCCGCTCGGCCCCATGGCGCTACGGCGCATCGTGGCCAATCTGCTCGGCAACGCGGTGCGTTATGGCGCGGGGCAGCCGGTCACCATAGCGCTGACGTGCGACGAAGAAGCTGCCGTGATTCGCGTGCTCGACCGCGGACCGGGCATTCCGCCCGAACAGGCAGAAAACGTGTTCCGCCCCTTTTACCGCCTGGAAGCCTCGCGCAGCACCGCCACCGGCGGTAGCGGGCTGGGGCTCGCCATTGCCCGCCAGCTGGCGGACGCCAACGGCTGGAAAATCGAATTGCTGCCGCGCGAAGGCGGCGGCACGGAAGCGCGGCTGACCTTGCCCTTGATGCCAATTAAGCTACCCCCGGCAAAGCCGGGGGTTTATCTTTGTTAGCCCCTCAAAGGGGCAAAAACGTGAAGCGCCTGAAGGCGCTGACTCACATGCCTAACTTGAGTTGATCGTAATGGGCGTCTTCTTTGTCTTGATTTCTGACATAAGCCCTGACCATCTCCTCGTCGAGTCCAATCGTGGTCACAAAGTAGCCTCTGGCCCAGAAATTCTCACCCGTGAAATTCTTGGT
>JAUYFW010000084.1 GCA_030690835.1 Sulfurimicrobium sp.
CTTGGTAACGGACTCTTCCGTTTCCTTGTTCATGACGATGATGCTGATGCGGCGATTGATCGGGCCGCCAGGATTCGCCTGATCGAATGGCACCGCGGAAGAAAGCCCCACCACCCGCAGCATCTTGCCCTCCGCCATGCCACCGGCAACCAGTTCGCGACGCGAGGCATTGGCGCGATCGGCGGACAATTCCCAATTACTGTACCCCTTGTCACCCCCTGAATAAGCGGTAACGTCGGTATGGCCGGAAAGCGAAATGCGGTTGTCCACCTCGTTCAATATCTTGCCGATTTCGCGCAGAATCACCTGGGTATAGGGTTTCAAATGCGCGCCGCCGCTATCGAACATGGGGCGGTTTTGCTCGTCGACGATCTGGATGCGCAGCCCCTCCTTGGTGATGTCCAGCATCAACTGTTTCTTGAATTGCTTGAGCAGGGGGTTGGCATCTATGGTTTTTTCCAGCCGCTCTTTCAGGCCTTCCAGCCTGATCGCCTCCTGCCGCTTCAACTCTGCCTTGGCGGCCTCCAGATTGATGGCTTTTTTCTTGGCGGGCTCGGGCGTCCCTTTATTGACTTGGCCCGCCTTGCGGCTAATATCGGTGCCGCCGCCCTTGATCACGCTGGAAGCATCACCACTACCGGAGCCTCCCTGCATCGCGACTTTCAGCGGCGTGGCAAAATACTCGGCGATCCCCGACAAGTCGCCTTTAGCGGTCGAACCCAGCAACCACATCAGCAGGAAGAAAGCCATCATCGCGGTCACGAAGTCGGCGTAGGCGATTTTCCACGCGCCACCGTGGTGGCCATGGCCACCCTTCTTGATTTTCTTGATGACTATGGGGCGTTGGGAATCGTCGCTCATTTTTTAGCTCTCAGTTCTCAGCTATCAGCCGTCAGCTTTCAGCGATGGGCTGACGGCTGATAGCTGATGGCTGATGGCTGATCATTTCCCCTTGGCCTGTTTGATATGTTCTTCCAGCTCGAGGAATCCGGGTCGTTCGGTGGAATACAGCACCTTGCGCCCAAACTCCACCGCCACCTGGGGTGCATAGCCATTCAGGCTTGCAAGCAACGTAACCTTGATGGTCTCGAAGACCTTGCTGGATTCCTGCAATTTGTTTTCCAGCAGGGTCGAAAGCGGACCCACGAAACCATAGGCAAACAAAATACCGAGAAAAGTACCGACCAGCGCGGCCGCAATCAGCATGCCGAGTTCCGCTGGCGGGATGCCGACCGATTCCATGGTATGCACCACCCCCATCACCGCCGCCACAATACCGAACGCGGGCAGTCCGTCGCCCAGTTTGGCCATGGCGGAAACCGGGATGTAGCCTTCGTTGTGATGGGTCTCGATTTCAATATCCATCAGGTTTTCGATCTCCATCGCATTGAGGTTACCCCCCACCATGAGACGCAGATAGTCAGTGATGAATTCAACCACGTGATGATCGCTGGAAATTGCCGGATATTTGCTGAAAATCGGGCTGGCATGCGGGTCTTCCACGTCGGATTCGATGGACATCAGGCCTTCCTTGCGCACCTTGGCGAGGATTTCGAACAACAGGGCCAGCAATTCCATGTACAAGGCCTTGGTGTATTTTGACCCCTTGAGGAGGCTCGGCAGTGCTTTCAAGGTTAACTTCAACACCTTGGGTCCACTGCTTACCAGCATCGCACCGATGGCACCACCACCAATCATGAGCAACTCGATCGGTTGAAACAAGGCCGCCAAGTGACCGCCCGCCAACGCGAAACCGCCAAAAACCGAAGCCAGAATGATAACGTAACCAACAATCACCAACATGCTAAACACTCCCTCCGCTGCCAGCCTGGACATCAAGCCAGTGGAATAATTTTGCCAACTTTAACAAGTTCCGCCCTCCGGCGCTATGCAAACATGGCGCCAGCCGTGGCGATGACGATGGTTATCAGCCCCAGGGCCAGATTTATTCCAACCAGCTGACGAATGTTCGCCAGGGCTGCGCCACCCGCTTTCCAGTCCTGATTCTCGACTGATCGCTTCAGGTGGGCAAAGGGTACAAAGAATACATAGGCAAAAATTGCCATCATGACCGTGCCCGTACCCAGCATGGCGTGAACATACAACGGCACCCTGCCCATCCCGCCCAGAAACCCGATCATGAACAGGCCGGAAACCAGAACCAGGGCGATACATATCCACACCCAGGGGAAAAAGCGCTTGAATACACCCACCCACAGCGGCAGGCGCAGTGGCGGTTCGAGCCGGTCGGCCGCCACCGGGCGCAGAATCTGGTGGGCAAAAAACATGCCGCCCACCCAGATAACGATAGACAGCAAGTGCAGCATGGTCATGAATTTCATTGGATATTCCTCTAAGTAAGTTATACGCTAATCGGGCTGCCACTGTTCGATGGCTCTCCTCACCGGGCCAAAGCTGCGCCGGTGGATGGGCGTGACGCCATGCAGGGCGATCGCCACCAGATGGTCCGCCGTAGGATACCCCTTGTGGCGGTCAAAACCATAATCCGGATAGAGTTGGTGCAATTCCAGCATTTCGGCATCGCGCGCGGTTTTGGCGAGAATGGAGGCCGCCGAGATTTCCGCCACCAGGCTATCCCCCTTGACCACGGCACGGGCAGGCATGGCGAGAGGCGGACAATGCAGGCCATCCACCGCTACTTCGTGGGGGATAAGCGCCAGTCCCTCTACCGCCCGCCGCATGGCCAGCAGGCTGGCCTGGAGAATATTGATGCGGTCGATCTCCTCGGCCGAGGCACTTGCTATCGCCCAGGCCAGGGCGTGTTCCCTGATTTGCAGTGCCAGGAAATCACGTTTTTTCTCGCTCAGCTTCTTGGAGTCCGCCAAGCCAACAATGGGGTGGGCCGGGTCAAGAATCACCGCCGCAGCGAACACCGCGCCTGCCAGAGGGCCACGTCCGGCTTCATCAACTCCGCACAGCAAGAATTTCATGCCTTGGTGGCCCAGTCAGGCAGATAGCGCATGACCGCCTCGCATGCCCGCTCGGCGGTATTTTGCCGCAACTGCTGGTGGATACTGGCAAATTCAGCCTGAAGGCCGGCCTGGACTTGCTCGTCCTGCAACAGGTTGAGCATAGCCTGCGCGAGATTTTCCGGCGTGGCATCTTCCTGCAACAACTCCGGCACGATAAAACGCCCGGCCATCACATTGGGCAAACCGACATAGGGCAGATAGCCCTTACGCCGCATGAGGAAGGCGGAGAATTTCGATAATTTGTAGGTAATGACCATGGGCCGCTTGAGCAGCGCTGTTTCCAACGTGGCGGTGCCGGACGCCACCAGCGCCACGTTGGCGGCGGTCAGCGCGGCATGAGCGTGGCCAAACAGGATATTCAGGTGCAAGTTTTCGGCGCCCAGACGATACAGCGCAGCCTCGAAAAAATCCCGTGTTTCGCGGCTCACGAGGGGCACCAGAAAATGAATATCGGGTTTCGCCGCCGACATGATCTGCGCCGTGCGGATGAACAAATCGGCCATATAGTGCAATTCGCTTTGCCGGCTACCGGGAAGCAGCGCAATGATGGTTGCGTCCGTCGGTAGCTTGAGCTGCGTGCGCATCGCCACCCGATCCGGCTGTTCCGGTATCACATCGGCCATGGGATGGCCGACATAGCTTACCGGCACGCCGGCATCCTGGTAAATCCGCGGTTCGAAGGGAAACAGCGCCAGGATATGCGTCACGGAGTTTGCGATTTTCCTGACCCGCTCGCGCCGCCACGCCCACACCGAAGGGCTGACGTAATGAATGGTGGGAATGCCGTGGGCCTTGAGGACTTTTTCCAGGCCGAGATTGAAATCCGGCGCATCCACACCGATGAACAGATCGGGAGGGTTATGCAGAAAATAGCGTTTCAGCTTGCGACGAATGGCGAGAATTTCGCGCAAATGCCGCAACACTTCAAGGTAGCCGCGCACCGCCAGCTTTTCCATAGGAAACAGCGTCCGGGCGCCGGCTGACTGCATTTTCGGACCGGCGATGCCGATGAATTCGGCATGCGGCAATTTTTCCCGCAGGGCCGCGATCAAGTGGCTACCGAGCAGATCCCCGGAAGCTTCGCCCGCCACAATACCAATTCGCACTCCCCGCCCTGTCACATTTTGCCGCGCCAAACCATACCTCGCTTAGCGGATGATGCCGCGTGTGGATGTGGCGAGAAATTCGAGCAATAAAGTGATCTCGGGAACAGTCTGACTCTGCTCCTGCAGCGCCTGCCTGGCATCGGCCAGGCTCAGACCGGATTTGTACAAGGTCTTGTAGGCACGCCGCAGGGCCAGAATCGCGTCGGATGAAAAACCGCGCCGCTTCAGCCCCTCCGAATTGATGCCGTGGGGCGAAGTGGGATTGCCGCCCACCGTGACATAGGGCGGCACGTCCATGGTAATCACCGAACTGATGCCGGTAATGCAGTGGGCGCCGATATGGCAGAACTGGTGCACCCCGGTGAAACCGCCGAGAATGGCATAATCGTCCACGGTCACATGGCCGGCCAGAGTGGCGTTGTTGGCAAAAATAGTCTGGTTGCCGATCTGGCAGTCGTGTGCCACATGCACGTAGGCCATCACCCAGTTGTCGTTGCCGAGGCGCGTCACGCCCACGTCCTGCGCAGTACCCAGATTGAAGCTGCAGAATTCGCGGATGGTGTTGCGGTCGCCAATTTCGAGCCGGGTCGGCTCGCCGGCATATTTCTTGTCCTGCGGCACTTCGCCTAGGCTGGAGAACTGGAATATCCTGTTATCGCGGCCAATCCGGCTATGGCCGGAAATCACCACATGCGGGCCGACCCAGGTATTGTCGCCGATTTCCACATGCTCGCCGATGAGCGAATAGGCGCCGACGGAGACGCCGTCGCCCAGCCTGGCGCCGGGATGTACGATCGCTGTAGGGTGAATCATGAACGGTCCCATAAATATTCGCAAAGCGATACTCCGTCCCCCTCTCCCGTCTCACGGGGGAGGGCTGGGGTGGGGGAAACGGTCATGGCTAATATCATAATCGTGTGCAGCACTTTTGCCATGAACGTTAGGCGATGTCGCGCTTGGCGCACATCAATTCTGCCTCGGCGACGATTTCGCCATCAACCCTGGCCTCCGCCTTGAATTTCCAGATGCCGCGCATCTGGCGCAGGATCTCGATATGCAGGTGGAGTTGATCGCCGGCGGTAACGG
>JAUYFW010000266.1 GCA_030690835.1 Sulfurimicrobium sp.
TAGAAAAAAGTCCGGGATAGGCCAGTAGAAACGCGTAAGCCTTGGGTCAGCCTTCTTGAACCCTTGGCGCTGACCCGGCAATGCGAACTGGCAGGGGTTGCCCGCTCTACCGTCTACGCGCCGCGCCCTGCGCCCAAGCCGGACGAACAGGAATTGACGCTATTGGAACTGATCGACGCCGAATACACGCGCCACCCGTTCTACGGCAGCCGCAAGATGACAGTATATCTGCGCGGCATGGGGCACCGGATCAACCGCAAGCGGGCTCAGCGGCTGATGGGCATACTGGGGCTGGCCGGCATGGCGCCGGGGCCGAACACCAGCAGTCCTCACCCCGAGCACAAGGTTTACCCCTACCTGCTCAGGGGTCTGGCGGTAACCCAGCCCAATCAGGTGTGGAGCACTGATATTACGTACATCCGCTTAGCGCGAGGATTTGTGTACCTGGTCGCGATCATTGACTGGTACTCGCGCAAGGTACTGGCCTGGCGGTTGTCGAATACCATGGACACGGGATTCTGTCTTGACTGTCTGGAGCAGGCACTACAGACTTACGGTAGCCCAGAGATATTCAATACCGACCAAGGCAGCCAGTTCACCTCGGCGAGCTTCACCGGGCGGTTGGCGGCGGCAGGCATCCAGATCAGCATGGACGGGCGTGGCCGGGCATTGGACAACATCTTCGTGGAACGGCTATGGCGTAGCGTCACGCACGAAGACGTGTATCTGAAAGGCTATGCCACCCTGCCGGAATTACTGCTGGGGCTGACGGAATACTTTGTGTTTTACAACACCGAGAGAACGCATCAATCGCTGGACTACAGCACGCCGGAGGAGGTCTACCGGACAGCGAGCGGTGGCGGCGCAACGATAGTGGATAAATTCACTGCGCGAAAAGAAAGTCGCCAGGAAACAGAATCAGAACCAAAACCGGGGCAGCGCCGTGCCGCTGCGTGTGAAAGGTTACCCTCTTAAACTCGGCTGATTATTGTCTTGACGCAGGGGTCCAGCATAGGTGATGTCGTTTTTGGGGCTAACACAAAAATGGTATTGCTTGACGCCGATCTCTGACTAACAATCAAAGAGCAGATTATATGAATTAGTGTTTATGTGAATTAGAGCATATCGCGGACAGTTCGAGGTGTGAAATCTCAACTATCCCAACAATTCGGCTCTTGTATACGCTCGCTGCGTCAACAGACTGGTATGAGCCAGGTCGAGTTCGGGGAGAAATGCGGGTTTTACCAGACCTACCTGAGCAGGATCGAGAATGGGAATGCAAACCCGACGTTGAACGCCATTGAGGTTATTGCTAATGCGCTCGGTCTGACTGTGTTCGAGTTGTTCGACAAAGTGAAAGAGACACAGCGTCAGGAATAGAAGGCGAACTGAATCTGCTTCCTGATGAGCTACGCTCTGGAAGAGCCCCAAAAAAGACAAAACCCAACCAAGCTAACTGCCTGATTGGGTTTATTTTATGGTGGGCCCGCACGGACTTGAACCGTGGACCAAAGGATTATGAGTCCTCTGCTCTAACCAACTGAGCTACAGGCCCGGCAAAGCTTAACCTTCATTGTCCAGGAAGCTGCGCAGCCGCTCGGAACGGGAGGGGTGACGCAATTTGCGCAGTGCCTTGGCTTCAATCTGACGAATACGCTCTCGCGTGACGTCGAACTGTTTGCCGACTTCTTCCAGGGTGTGGTCGGTGTTCATTTCGATGCCGAAGCGCATGCGCAGCACCTTGGCTTCGCGCGGCGTCAGCGATTCCAGCACTTCCTTGGTGGCTTCACGCAAGCTGGCGTACATCGCGGCATCGGCTGGGGCCAGGGTGGAAACGTCCTCGATGAAGTCGCCCAGGTGCGAATCCTCGTCGTCGCCGATCGGCGTTTCCATGGAAATCGGTTCCTTGGAGATTTTGAGGATTTTGCGAATCTTTTCTTCCGGCATTTCCATTTTCTCCGCCAGCAGCGCGGGATCGGCTTCCTGCCCGGTTTCCTGCAGAATCTGGCGCGAGATGCGATTCATCTTGTTGATGGTTTCGATCATGTGCACCGGGATGCGGATGGTGCGCGCCTGATCGGCGATGGAGCGGGTGATGGCCTGGCGGATCCACCAGGTGGCATAGGTGGAGAATTTGTAGCCGCGGCGGTATTCGAACTTGTCCACGGCCTTCATCAGGCCGATGTTGCCTTCCTGGATCAGGTCGAGGAATTGCAGGCCGCGGTTGGTGTATTTCTTGGCGATGGAGATCACCAGGCGCAGGTTGGCCTCGATCATTTCGCGCTTGGCGCGACGTGCCTTGGCTTCGCCGGTGGACATCTGGCGATTGATTTCTTTCAGATCCTTGAGCGAGATACCGACCTTGGTCTGCACATCCGACAGGCGCTGTTGCTGGTCGACGATAGCGTGCTGGAAACGGCCGAGTTTTTCGCTATAGGGTTTGCCGGAGCCAATTTCCGCCACTACCCACTCCAGGTTGCTTTCATTGCCGGGGAACACCTGAATGAAGTGCGGGCGCGGCATGCCGCCCTTGTTCACGCAAAGTTCCAGGATGGTGCGTTCGTGGCTGCGCACTTCTTCTACCAGGCCACGCAGGCCGTCGCACAGCGCTTCCACCTGCTTGACGGAGAAACGGATGCCCATCAACTCGTTGGAAATCTGCTCCTGAACGTCCTTGTAGGCTTTGTTGCGCGGGCCTTTTTTCTGCAGCGCTTCCTGCATTTTGACGAAGGCTTCGCGAATCACGGCAAACCGTACCAGGGCATCGGCCTTGAGTTGCGCCAGATTGGCGGCAGCGATGGCGGCACCCGCGGCGTCAGCTTCTTCCTCGCTGAGTTCGACCTCAGGCTCCTCTTGCGCCACCTCTTCGGCAGCAGCCATTTGCACGCTGAACTCGTCCGCGCTTTGGCCGTTGATCAAGCCGTCAACCAGCTCGTCGATACGCAATTCGTCGCGCTCGACCATCTCGGCCAGACGCAGAATTTCGGCAATCGTGGTGGGGCAGGCGGAAATGGCCAGCACCATGTGTTTCAGGCCATCTTCGATGCGCTTGGCGATCTCGATTTCGCCTTCGCGCGTGAGCAGGTCAACCGTGCCCATTTCGCGCATGTACATGCGCACCGGGTCGGTGGTGCGGCCAAATTCGGAATCCACCGTGGAGAGTGCCGCTTCGGCTTCTTCCACCGCGTCCTCGTCGGCTACGGCGGGCGTTGCATCGGACATCAGCAGGGTTTCGGCATCCGGCGCCTCGTCGTACACCTGGATGCCCATGTCGCCGATCATGCTGATCACGCCTTCGATCTGCTCGGCATCGAGCATATCGTCGGGCAGGTGGTCGTTGATCTCGGCATAGGTCAGGAAGCCACGCTCCTTGCCCAGCACGATCAGATTTTTCAGGCGCATGCGCCGCGCGTCTGCGTCATTCACGCGGTCATCAATCTTCCCATTTTCTGTCGCCATACCTTACCTTGTTCCGAAAAAAGCGTTTAACAAAACCGGGCATTATACCCTACTTCCCTATCAGATTTTCACTCGCTGCGCAGCAACAACTGCTGCAACTGCTCTTTTTGCACCGCAGTCAATCCCTGGGCGCGCGACAGGGCGAGCAATGCATCGATTTCCTTTTGCTTCGCCTGCCACTTCAACTGTGCCAGGGCGCCGGCAAATTCCTGCGCGATTTCACTTGCATCAAAGTGGTCTTCCCACTGCATCACTTCCGCCGCGGCATCGCGTATCCGGGCATCATGAGCGGTACCGCGAAAATGTTCGATCAGCGGCGCCGCATCCTTTAAGTGCGGGTGCTCGGCAAGAAATTCAAGCAACACCGCAAGGGTTAATTCCTCGCCTTCACGGCCCTTTTGCCCAAACACAACGCCTTGCGCCAGTTGCGGCTGAACCAGCAGAAACTGGAGCATCTGGCGCACCAGGGAAGGTGGATTACGTTTGAGCTTGGGCAGCGCCCTGGCAGGCTTCCGTAGCGGCTGAATCTGGTACAAATCTTCCAGTTCCGTCTGGGAAATACCCGCCAGTTCCGCCAGGCGTTTGCGCAACATCAACCCCAAGGCCGGGGCCGTAACCTGCTGCAGCAAGGGGCGCGCCAACTGGAGCAGGCGCGCCCGGCCTTCCTGGGTCTGCATGTCCACCTGGGCCGTCAGTTCGCGCAAAAGAAACTGCGAAAATGGCACCGCTTCCGCCAACAGTCTCTCGAAACCCGCCTTGCCCGCGCTGCGCACGTACGAATCGGGATCCTCGCCTTGGGGCAGGAACAGGAAGCTCAGGTTCTTGCCATCCACCACCTGCCCCAGACTGTTCTCCAGCGCACGCCAGGCGGCTTTGCGCCCGGCGTTGTCGCCGTCGAAACTGAACACCACGTTGTCGCTCTGGCGCAGCAGTTTCTGCACGTGGTAGGGCGTGGTCGCCGTTCCCAGCGTGGCCACCGCGTATTCGATGCCGTGCTGCACCAGGGCCACCACATCCATGTAGCCCTCCACCACCAGCACCCGATCCGCCTCGCGAATGGCCTTGCGCGCCTGGTACAGGCCGTACAGCTCCTGGCCTTTTTCGAACAGCGGGGTTTCCGGCGAGTTGAGATATTTGGGCTCGCCCTGCCCCAGCACGCGGCCACCGAAACCGATCACCGTGCCGCGCTGGTTGAGGATGGGAAACATGATGCGGTCGCGGAAGCGGTCGTAGCGCTTGCCGCTTTCGCCCTCGATCACCAGCCCCGCCTGCACCAGGGTTTTCGAGGTGTAATCGTGAAAAATTTCGGCCAGATTCTGCCACGCCGCCGGCGCATAGCCGATACCGAAGCGCGCCGCGATTTCACCCGAAAGGCCGCGCTGCTTGAGGTACTCGATCGCCTGGGGGGCGCGCTTGAGCTGCTCGCGGTAGTAGCGCGTCGCCTGCAACATGAGTTCGGCCAGCTCCGTGCTTTGCGAAGGGCGCTGCTTTTCTCCGCTGACTTCCTGGGGAACCGTCATCCCCGCGCTGCGCGCCAGTTCCTCCACCGCCTCGACGAAGCCCAGCCCCTGGTACTCCATGACGAAGCTGATGGCGGTACCGTGCGCGCCACAGCCGAAGCAGTGATAGAACTGCTTGGTGGGACTGACACTGAAGGAAGGCGATTTTTCGTTGTGGAAGGGGCAGCAGGCCATGTAATTGGCACCCGCTTTCTTGAGCGGAACATAGCGTTCCACCACGTCCACCACATCGAGGCGATTCAGCAAATCCTGAATGAAAGACTGAGGAATCATCGCGCGCGGAAACCCCGAAAATGGAAACGCCAGGGCAGTTCGCCCTGGCGTAATAATCTCATGCCCAATTCGGGCGCACAGCCATCAACCGCCCAGTTTAGCCTTGATCAGGGCGGAAACCTTGCCCATGTCGGCACGTCCGGCAACTTGCGGCTTCACCGCCACCATCACCTTGCCCATGTCTTTAACACCGGAGGCGCCGGAAGCGGCGATCGCCGCCACCACGAAACCCTCGACTTCCACATCCGACAAGGCCTGGGGCATATACGCTTGCAGCACGGTCACTTCAAACTTCTCGACATCCGCCAGATCGTGGCGATTTGCCGCCTCGTACTGGGAGATCGAATCGCGCCGCTGCTTGAGCATCTTTTCGATCACTGCCACCACTTGCGCATCGTCCAGCTCGATGCGTTCGTCCACCTCGCGCTGCTTGATGGCAGCCTGGAGCAGACGAATCGCGCCCAGACGCGGCACATCCTTGGCGCGCATCGCCGTTTTCATGTCTTCGGTGATGCGTAGTCTCAAATTCATGAGGCGGGAGTTTTTAGTACAGCTTGGCCGGCAGCATCTGGCTACGCAGGCGCTTGTAATGACGCTTCACGGCAGCAGCACCCTTGCGCTTGCGCTCGGAAGTGGGCTTCTCGTAGAACTCGCGGGCGCGCAGTTCATTCAACAGACCGGAACGCTCGATGGTACGGCGGAAACGGCGCAGAGCAACGTCAAACGGCTCACCTTCTTTTACACGAACACTTGGCATATCGTCTTTCTCGACAAGAATTAAATGGGAAACGGGCGATTTTAACAGAGAGGATGGTTTTTTCCAAACCCTGTTCGCAAATTTTATAAAAGACAAGGGCCGCATTGGAGCGCGGCCCTTGTACTTACTACTTAACTACTGGGTTGCAACGGCAATTACATCATGCCTTCCATGCCGCCCATCCCACCCATGCCGCCGCCCATGCCGCCGGCGGAGTCGTCCTTCGGCAGTTCGGCCACCATGCAATCGGTGGTCAGCATCAAGCCAGCCACGGAAGCAGCGTTCTGCAGCGCATAGCGGGTTACCTTGGTAGGATCGAGCACGCCCATTTCCACCATGTCGCCATATTCGCCAGTACCGGCGTTGTAACCGTAGTTGCCCTTGCCTTCCAGAACCTTGTTGACCACTACGGAAGGCTCGTCGCCGCAGTTGGCAACGATCTGGCGCAGCGGCTCTTCCAGGGCACGCATCACGATCTTGATGCCGGCATCCTGTTCGGGGTTGGCACCCTTGAGTCCGGCAATCGCGGCACGGGCACGCAGCAGGGCAACACCGCCGCCAGCAACGATGCCTTCTTCAACGGCTGCACGGGTAGCATGCAGGGCATCTTCCACGCGGGCTTTCTTCTCTTTCATTTCCATTTCGGTGGCGGCGCCGACTTTAATCAAAGCCACGCCACCGGCCATCTTGGCCACGCGCTCCTGCAGCTTCTCGCGGTCGTAATCGCTGGTGGATTCCTCGATCTGCTTGCGGATCTGCTTGACGCGGCCTTCGATGTTAGCGCTGTCGCCATGGCCGTCAATGATGATGGTCTCTTCCTTGCCCACTTCGATGCGCTTGGCTTGGCCCAGATCGGTCAGCGCTGCTTTTTCCAGGGTCAGGCCCACTTCTTCGGCGATCACGGTGCCGCCGGTGAGGATGGCGATATCTTCCAGCATGGCCTTGCGGCGGTCGCCGAAACCAGGCGCCTTGACCGCAACGGTCTTGAGGATGCCGCGAATGTTGTTCACCACCAGGGTGGCCAGCGCTTCGCCATCCACGTCTTCAGCGATGATCAGCAGCGGACGGCCAGCCTTGGCGACTTGCTCCAGTACCGGCAGCAGATCGCGGATGTTGGAGATTTTCTTGTCGTGCAGCAGGACGAAGGGGTTTTCCAGCAACGCGAGTTGACGATCCGGGTTGTTGATGAAGTAAGGGGACAGGTATCCGCGGTCGAACTGCATGCCTTCCACGACTTCCAGTTCGTCAGCCAGGCCGGAACCGTCTTCCACGGTAATCACGCCTTCCTTGCCCACCTTGTCCATCGCCTCGGCGATACGCTCGCCGATGGACGAATCGGAGTTGGCGGAAATGCTGCCCACCTGAGCGATTTCCTTGGTGGTGGTGCAAGGCTTGGAAATTTTCTTCAATTCCTCGACGGTGGCGATGACAGCCTTGTCGATGCCGCGCTTCAGATCCATCGGATTCATGCCGGCAGCCACATACTTCATGCCTTCCTTGAGGATGGCCTGAGCCAGCACGGTGGCAGTGGTCGTGCCGTCACCGGCCACGTCGGAAGTCTTGGAGGCCACTTCCTTCACCATCTGGGCGCCCATGTTCTCGAAGCGGTCTTTCAGTTCGATTTCCTTGGCCACGGACACACCGTCCTTGGTGATGGTCGGGGCGCCGAAGGAGCGCTCCAGCACCACGTTGCGGCCTTTGGGGCCGAG
>JAUYFW010000096.1 GCA_030690835.1 Sulfurimicrobium sp.
AGCAGCGCTTCCATTCGCGCAAAAGCCAGGGCGAGCTGGTATTCGGTTTTGCGTTCGCGCAGTTTCGCTGCCATGGTCGCCGCCATGGAATCGCCGAGATTGCTTTTCAACTCCACTTCGTACTGGCCGCGCGCGCGCTCCAGCGCCAGATCGCGGTAGTCGCTGTTTTTTCTTGCGGCGTTGCGCGCCGTGCGCTGCAGTTCGCCGATTTCGAGCCAGGTTTCCAGCAGCGTCTGCTCCAGATCCAGGCCCAATTTTTCACTTTCCGCCTGCAGATGCTGGAATTGCGCCTGCTCCTTCGCCATCTGCGCATTCACCCGGTTTCCCATATACAACGGCCAGGTCAGCACCACGCCGGCCCTCATGTTATCCCGCGTCGTCGACTCGCGGCTGTAGTCGGCGGCTTCCAGTTCGAGATCGAGTGCCGGCGATTTTTCGGCGCGCACCGCCGCGATGCGTTGCGATGCCGCCGCCAGTTGGGCGCGCAGGGCGGCGAAGCGCGGGTTGAAGCTGCGCAGCAGCGGCAGCAGTTGTTCGTAATCGGGCAAGAGGCGGTCATTGCCGGGCAGGTCGGGATCGGCCACATCGGCAGCCAGCTGGCCGGGGCGGTTCATGGCGCTGGCCAGCTGCGCCCGGGCGATGCGCTGGCGCACCTGGGCCGCGTTGCGCTTGACCAGCCACTCCTGGTATGCGGACTCCACTTCGGCCAGGTCGGCGGCGGCGAGCTGCCCCACTTCGAGGCGATGGCGGGCATTATCGAAATTGACGTAGGCGACCGCCATGTATTCGCTGTCGGCAGCGAACTGCATATCCGCCAGCAACACCTCGAAGAAGCGCGCCATGATGTCGAGACGCCGCCGCGCGCGGACATCCAGCAGGCCGGCCGCGCGCGCTTCCAGCAGCGAATCCGCCGCCTGGGTGGCGAACGCGGTGCGGCCGAAGTCGTAGAGCGATTTGCGCGCGTTGAGCCTGAGCGTGTTGTCGCTCACGCTATCCGGGCCGATGCTCGGTTTGACTTGGCGCAGCCCGGCTTCGAGATTGAGTCTCCAGTCGCCGCGCGCCGCGGCAAGGTCGCGTTCGGCCGCGGCCATGGCCTGATCCGCCACGGCCAGCTTGAGATCGGGATGGGCGTCCTGCGCCGCGGCCAGCGCCTGATCGAGGGTCAACGGCCGGGTGGTTTCAGCATGTGGGGCATGTGGGAACAGGCTGGCGAGCGACAGCATCAAAGCCAGTGCAAACGATCTCATTTCACGGCCTGTTGCTTGTACCTGGCGAAGGGCATGCTCTTGTGCGCGCCTTCCGCGACGTAGCGGCCCAGCGCCATGAACTCCTTCATATCCTTGGCCGCGCCGGTGAAGCGTGTGAGCGGCTTGCCGGAGAGGTCGAAAAAGATGAACGCCGGCGTGGCGCGCACGCGGTGGTCGAGGGCGAATTTTTTCTCCGTGGTTTCCTTGCCGGCAAAGTCAACCAGAGTATTGGCGCCCTCGGTATCCACGCTGAAAATCAGAAAATTCTTGCGGTAATAGTCCTGCACTTCGGACTGATTGAGTATGGTCTGCTTCATGCGGTGGCAGAAGGGGCACTCCTCCATCTCGAACATCAGCAGGATGCCCTGCCTGCCTTCCTGTTTCGCCGTGTCCAGCTCGGCCTTGAAATCGCCCAGATGGGGGTTGAAGAAATGCTGCTGCACGTCGCGCGTTTCCGCCTGAGCGGCAAACACAGACAGGCACAGCATCAAACCCAGCAGAAATTTCGCCATGTGCTTCTCCTATTTCTTGACGCTGATATAGTTTTCTATCGCCTTGCGCGTGATGGCGCCGACGTTATAAGCCACCATTTTGCCCTGCGGGTTGAACAGGTAGGTGGTCGGCAAGCCGTTCACCGCGCCCACCTGGGAGGCGGATTCATAAGAGCCCAGAATCACCGGGTAGGAAATGAACATCTGCTCCGCGAATTCCTTCACCTGCTGCGGACTGCGGTAATCCATCGCGATGCCCAGCACCACCAGATCCTTGTCCTTGTGCTTGTCGTGCAGCGCATTCAGGTCGGGAATTTCATCCAGACAGGGCGGGCACCAGGTAGCCCAGAAGTTCACCACCACCCACTTGCCTTTGTAGCCTTCCAGGGAGTGTTTCTTCCCTTGCATATCCTGGAACGAAAAACCGGCTGCGGAGGCGATGGCGGACAGGCACAGAAGCGTACATGCCAGAATCAGCCGCATGGATAACCAGTATGTCATGTTGGCCATGGGGTTCCTCGCCTTAACGCGCATTCAAACAGTTTTTCAAGCAGACTCATCATGTTTTACATTACCCGAAACAGAGATTAAACGTGGGCAATCCCGGAGAATTGCGTTAGCCGGTCATTTTACGCAGTTAAACCCAGATAATCCATTAGGCGGCTCTTCGAGCCTACGCGAGCGCTGGCGGGCGATTTGCGGTCATTTTTGCAGCTTGTTCGTCGTCCATGGAATAACCATGAACTCCTCTCAAGCCACAAAACTGTCTCGCAAATCGCCTCGCCATCATCTCGCGTCCTAATGAATTATCTGGGTTAAATGTTTTACAAACCGGGAATTTGTTTCTAGAATCAATGTTGAAAACACACAAAACAACAGGCAGGGGAATACGTCGCTATGTCCATCAAACTTTCCGTACCCGCGCCGGAACAGAATTTAACCGTAGAAACACGTCCCAAGCAAGCCGCCGAATGGCTGGCCGCGCTGCCGCTCACCAACCTGAACGAGGCTTCGCGCGCCATTCTGGACACGCTGAGCGCGATGAACCGCAGCAAGGTCGCGGATGACACCCGCCTCAAGCTGCTCGAACTCTACCGTGCCACCATCACCAACCTGATGCCGTCACTGGAACAACAATTCTCCGGTCACCCCCTGCCGCTGCCGGAAAAAAGCCGGCTCATCGCCGCCCAGGCGCGCCAATTACAAACCGAACTGGCCTACGGCTACAAGATCATCCTGCTCGAACACGCCGGCAAACGCCTCAGCTTCGGCAGCAACAAGCAGTTGCCGCTGGTGGCGGAGCGCGCCATCGCCAGTCTCGGGCGCATGCTGGTGGTGTGCTACCAGACCTACGCCCCCACGCCTGCCGGGGTGTGGGCGGAAATGCACACCCTCTTCATGTACGCCGTGGAACAGGGCATCCAGGATGAGCCCGTACTCAACCTGGGGCAGCAGAGCAGCGTCAATCTGGCCTACAAGCAGGCCCTGCTGTTGGCCCTGCTCGACCCCTACCGCCTGATGCAGGGCGAGGTCAACAAGGTGCTGGACTACCTCTCCAGCTTCGGCGACCACGCCCATTTGCAACCGCTGATGCAGACCAGCAATCCTTCTGGTTTCTTCCTGGTGCGCCTCGACAGCGACAAGCCGCCACGCGCACTGGCCCATGACTCCACCGTCACCGACGCGCGCACCGACATCCTGCTCAACACCATAGAACTGGCGCGACTGTTGCACCAGCAGATTCAGCACCTGGAAGTCGGCGTCAATCCAAAAGCGCTGCTGCTGCCCGACAGCGTGCAGGATTTCGGCATTTCGAACCTGCTGCGACGCATGCTCAAGCACTGGGGCATCGCGCCCAAGCGGCTTTTCAACCGCATGCAGAACAGCGCCCGGATGGATATCTGTGCCGGCATCCGCTCCATCCACTACTTCCTGAGCGGCGAAACCGTCCCAAGTACGGAAATTCTGCCGGACAACCAGGAAATGCAAGACCAGGATACGGAAATCACCCTGGAACTGGCGGACTCTCCGCTCGACAAAACCAGCCATCAGACCTTTGTATCGAAAAACTGGCTGATCATCAACGAAAGTGCGGGCGGCCTGGCGCTGGCCAAGGATCCCAAGACCGATGCCCGCGTGCGGGTCGGGGAAATCATCGGCCTGCGCCCGGAGAGCAACAAAGCCTGGAACATCGGCGTGGTGCGCTGGGTGAGCAGCGAGAACCCCAACCACCTGCAACTCGGCGCCCAGATGCTCGCTCCGACCGCTACGCCAGTGCTGGTACGTCCGGTGATCGCCAGCGCCGGCACCCTTTTCCAGCCGGCGCTGGTGCTGCCGGAAATTCCCGCGCTCAAGCAGCCCACCACCCTGCTGGCCCTGCGCGGCAGCTACCAGCCGCAGCGCGAATTCATGCTCGAAGGCATGGGGCGGCCACAAAACGTGCGCGCCACCAGGTTGCTGGAGCAAACCGCCACCTTCGACCTGTTCGAGTTCACGCCGCTTCAGGTTATGTAGGTCGGGCTTCAGCCCGACCTACAGTCAACGCGTTTCATGTTGACTGACTACTGGCGCACAAATCCTCCAGCGACCCGGACAGCGCCTCCTCGAAACGACCGGAAGCCCTTTGCGCCAGTTCCTGTAACGCCAGGTCATCGCCCTCCGGCACACCGCTTTCGGGCCGGAACACGAACAAGCGGAAAACATCCGCCAAGGATATCTCCGTGGCATTGCGCGCCAGCATCCAGCCTTGCCGCGCGGTCCGTTCCACCAGTTTTGCATCGCGCAACTGGCGCAAAATATCCTCAATCGTCTCCAGCGCCAGATGGGTTTCCCGCCGCAGCACCTGCAGGCTCGGGGCCGCACCGCGCTGCTGGCCGCGACGCAAGGCGCGCAGCAGCCGCAACGCATCGAAGTAGCTCTGCCCTGCCGTGCGTTCAATGCGCCAGGCGCCGCCGCGCCAGTACGACAGGGAGGCCGCCACCACCGCACCGGCCACGATCACCAGCCAGGACAGATAAACCCAGATCAGGAACACAGGCAGGCTGGCGAACGCGCCATACACCAGGGTATAGCTGGAGAAATGCAGGATATAGGCGGTAAAGCCCTTGCTCATCAATTCCAGTCCCACACCCGCCACCAGGCCGCCGGCCAGGGCATGCCCGATCGGCACATAGCGATTGGGCACCGCCAGATAAAGCAGGGAAAACACCAAGGTGGTAATCAGCACCGGCACGATTTTCAGCACCGCCACACCGAGCGCGGGGATAAACGCCACGTAGCCGAGGGAATAACTGACCAGGTAAGAGGTCAGCGACAAGCTGGCACCGATGGACAATGGCCCCAGGGTCAGCACCACCCAGTAGGTGAGGAAGCGCTGCAACAGCGGACGTGGCGTGCGCACCCGCCAGATCAGGTTGAAGGCATGCTCGATGGTCAGCATCAGCATCAGCGCTGTCGCCACCAGCGCGGCGATGCCGGCTGCGGTGAGGTGAGCCGCCTTGTCCGAGAACTGCGGCATGTATACCGTAATGATGGTGCCCGCGACCTCCGGCACCATATGCATGAGCAGAAATATTTTAAGCTGCGTCATCAGGTCGGCAAACACGGGAAACGCCGCAATCACCGTCAAGGCAATGACGATCAGCGGCACCAGCGACAACAGCGTGGTGTACGTCAGGCTGGAAGCGATCTGGACGCAGCGATCATCGTCGAAACGCCGCGCCAGGAAACGCAGGAAGCTGACCAGTTTTAAGAGTTGACGGCGCATGAGAATGAATGAAATAAGGTCAGCGTATAATAGGCCAAATTCAACTCCCTTGAGAATGACCGATGAGCGAAATACTGGTTCTCTACTACAGCCTGCACGGCGCGGTGAAGGAAATGGCGCAACTGATCGCGCGCGGCGTGGAACAGGTTCCCGGCGCAACGGCGCGCATCCGCACCGTGCCGAAGGTATCCACGGTATGCGAGGCGGTGGAGGATGGCATCCCCGATTGCGGCGCGCCGTATGTCGAACTGAAGGATCTGGAGGAATGCGTCGGCCTGGCGCTGGGCAGCCCCACCCGCTTCGGCAACATGGCCGCGCCGATGAAATATTTCTGGGACGGCACCACGCCGCTATGGCTGAAAGGCGCCCTGATCGGCAAGCCAGCCGCGCTGTTCACCTCCACCGCCAGCATGCACGGCGGCCAGGAAACCACGCTGGTTTCCATGATGCTGCCGCTGCTGCACCACGGCATGGTCATTGTCGGTCTGCCCTATTCCAATCCGGAACTCGCTGCCACCAGCGCAGGCGGTACGCCTTATGGCGCAAGCCACGTCGCCGGAACGGACGGCAACAAGCCCTTCACCGAGGAAGAACGCAAATTGTGCATCGCCCTCGGCAAACG
>JAUYFW010000101.1 GCA_030690835.1 Sulfurimicrobium sp.
GGAACAACGATGAGTAGAAACTGTGGCCGGTACCAGAGCAGAGTCGCATACCCAGCGAAAAGCAGGCCGAGGAGGGCAGGTTGGATGGGAAAAGTTGCCACACCCCAGCAGACCCCCCCCAGGCCCATAATCAAGACGGCATAACCCGTCCACGACGGCCTTTTGAGCATGGCAAGCGGCACTGCCGACGCTGTCGCGTCCAACGTCTGGTCATTTATTGCCGGCGCCTCGGTCCTGGAAGCCTCCGTTTCACTGCCGTTGGGACGGCGGCGGGTTGACGTCGCAGCCATCGGCGTGTCATTGCGCTTCGGGGCCTCGGCGGACATTGCAGGGGCCGAGGCAAGCCGTTTGGCCAGTTTCGCTATTGCCCAGGCAGAAAACCCGGCGAGGAGCAGGTTGGTGGGGTCGGGGTGGAGGTTCTCAAGGAACAGCTTGCTCGTTTCCATCAACCCGGCTATCAGCGTTGCCATCAACATCGCCAGTGCAGGAGGATTCCAGGTTGCCCAGGTCAGAACCCCAATGGGTGCGTACATCAGGCATACGGATATCAAACTTAACAGTGCAGCCTGTTCCGTAGTGTAGTAATGGTAATAGAAGGGGAGAAAATGAATGTCATTGAAGGCGTTCATGGCGGAGTCGATGCCTATCCAGCGATGCTCGAACCAGCCATTGACCGCAGCCAGGGCAATCAGATAAAGGATGCCCACGGGTAGACCGAATCGCCTGAATCCGGACGCCAGTCGTGATGGATGCAAACGTGTCCGGTGGCGCCAAAGCAGTGCGCCCAGATACATTCCCGTCGCTCGGGTAAGCACGGAAAGAACCTGGCTAATGCCGGAAACGATGAAAAATTGGGCAATCTCGATAATCAGCCCAAGGATCGCGCCAGAGAAAAATGCACGAGAGGGAGAGTACGGTCGTCGCCCGGATGTCCGTTGACAGAGCATCAAACCCAGGGGCACGACGGCCAAGGCTTCCGCGCACAGCTTGGCAAGAGTAAGCGCGATGCCGCCGCGCATGGATTCCGCCGCTACCAGCGATCCCCAGCTATTCGAGTGGAGCTTCCCCACGAGTTCAGATACTGATACCAGGAAATCGTAGGGAAACAGGCTGAATGCGACGTAGCCAAATGCATATGCCTTCAGCAGGTGGGTAACCAAACGATCCGGGTTTCCCATAAGCGTGGAGAGGAGCGACTTGAAGCGATCTGACCAACGCGCCGCAAAAACCGCACCCAAAATGCTGCCGAGAAACTCGGCAATGAGATCGTTGCTGGATACCGTTCGGGGTGGGAAAAATAGTTGAGCAAATTCAACTGTCACGGCCAAGCTGAACGAAAACAGAAGCGAAGCGATAAACGCCAAGGCAAGAAGTGTGCGATGCGTCCTGAAACGCGTAAACAGGGTGACGGTGAGGAAACCGACGGGAACGTAGAGCACGCCATTCGCGACCCAGTCGGCACGTCCCTGGGTTCCGACGTTGAGTAGCCTGATATGCTGGAACATCTCCCGTGCCTGATCCCAGGATAGTGGATGAAAATCCAGAGGTACCAGGCTGCCGTAAACCACAAAGCAAATGTAGAGCAGCCACCAGGGGAGGGTGGCGGCCTCGGATGGGGTGATCCGGGTGTCAAGCCTGTGGCGCGAGGAATGATCGTGGGTCATGGTTTTTCATGGCTATAAACTCACCCTGAACTCCCTTAAACCGCCATCAGTCGATGGCGAAGCTTCAATCGGCTCCAGAGTATGATCAGCGCCGGCAGCAGGAGCAGTTCCAATATTTGCCCGGCCAGCAGGCCGGTGGAGGCGAGCAGGCCAAAATGCGAGGTGGGCTGGAAGCTGGAGCTCACCAGCAGCAGGAACTGGGCTACCAGCAGGAGCGAGATGGCGACCACGGCGCGGCCGGACGCCTCAAAACTGCGCGCCAGGGAGAAGACGACACCGAGGCCTTTGTGTCGTCTCTCAAGGTAGTTATGAAAGAAATGGATAGTGTCATCCACGGTGATGCCGAGTACCACGCTGGCGATCAGAACCGTGGCCATGTCCAGTTTAATGCCAGTGGAGCCCATGACAACGAAGATAAAGACGAGTGGGGCCAGATTGGGCAGCATGCTGATGACGGCGGCGGGTACGGAGCGCCAAAGAATGAGCATTATGAGGAATATCTGGCCGAAGGCGCCCATGAAACTGCGTTGCTGGCCAACCACCAAAAGGTCTTCCTGATCCGAGAACAGGCGGCCACTACCGGCAATTTGCCAGGTGATGCCGGGGGCATCGATTTTGGCCAGGTGCGCCTCGATCTTTTCAATAACGGCCTGGATGGCATTGGCGCCATGCACATTCACATTGAGCAGGATGCGGGTGCGTTGGTATTCGTTGTTGACCAACTCCTGCAAGTCCCTGCCGTCGTAAATCAGCAGCAATTGGCTGAGCAGCTTGTTGTTGTGCGGGAGCGCGCGAGCTGCCGCCTCCTCGCCGCTGAAGGCCCAGTTCATTTCCTCGACGATGTCCATCATCGACATGGTGCGGTCCACTTCCGGCAGGGTTTTTGCCCAGTCCTGCACGGACTTGAGCAGCTTCAGCCGGTCGGCATCCTTGAATGCATCGCGACCGGGGCCATCAACGACAATTTCCAGGGCAGTGACGCCTACCAGGCGGTCCTCGATCAATCGTGTGGATTGCGTGAGGGGATGGGATTCGTCGAAAAATTTCAATAAATCAGACTCGGTCTGCACCTTGAAGATTTGCGGCGTGGCCAAGGCCGCCAGCAGGGCGATCGCAGCCACCACCCAGCCGGCGTAACGCATGCTAAAGCTCGCCAGGCCATAGGAGATGCGTTTGGTCCAGGCAAAGCCGCCACTCTTTTTCGGCCAGCGGCCGCGATCGTACTTCACCAGCAGGGGGGGGAGCAGATAGATCAACACCAGGTAAATCATCAATGTGCCAAATGCGCTGACCACGCCGAATACCTGTATCGGCGGGATGGGCACCAGCACCAGACTGATCATGCCGGCCGCCGTGCTCAGCATGTTGAATAGCGCGGGCTTGTGTATGGCTTGCATCGCGAAGATGACGCGCTTTGGGCTGCGGAATCCTGCATTGCGCATGCGTTGCAACGCCGCATACAGATGCAGCACATTAGCTATCGTGTAGGCGGAGAGCAGTGTGGGGACCATGGCCGTGACCAGTGTGTAGGGCTGCCCCATGGCCGAAATCAGCGCAACACAGCTGACCGTCACGGTGCTCATGGCCACGGCACCGATGATGACTGGCGGGAGGCGCCCCACGACCCATAGCAGCAACAGCAGACCCAGAGACACAACCAGCGGGGTGAAAAGGAGGCTGTCGTGCATCATGGAGCGCATCTCGGCCGTGTCCAGCGCAACCGGACCCGCTACGGCAACCAGTTTGCCCTCCAGTTTTTCCGCCTTCACGGCCTGGTGCAGAGCCGCTTCGATCGCCTCGCGCTGGCGGCTCTCCCCCAATTTTTTTGTGCGCACAATGAGGGCCAAGGCAGAACCGTCCTTCGATGCCAGCCAACCGGGTATGAAGCGATCCTGCAGAACACGGGCTTTGCGTTCTTCCTCGGTGGTGTCGGCCAGTCTTTCCGGATCGATCAGGCGCTCGACCGTGAAACCGTCCGCGCTGCCGGCGATATGATCGACATTGGTGACGGAAAAAACCCGGTCCACATCCGGAAGTTTTTCCAGGCGCCGGCTGACCCGATCGAGCGCAGTGAGAAATTCCTTCGAATACAGATCACTCCCGGTGAACAGGCTGATGAGAAATTCATCATTTGGAAACTCGGTGCGCAGTTGCCGATCCAGAATGACGGCCGGAGAGTCCTTGGGAAAGTACAGCTCGGGTGCGTTATTAAATTCCAGGCGCAGCAGGAAAGCGCCGGCCACCAAGTGAATGACCACGATCAAACCGATGGCTGTCTTCAGGCCGAGTAGCCTGGGTTGCATCAGGTTTCTGAGAAAGTCAGGTATGGTGGGTTTTAGCATGTTCCCTGTTCTTGTTAATCCGGCCAGTAATATTTGTAGGTCGGCCTTTAGGCCCAATACTGCTTACTTAATGGGGCCACATGTAGGTTGGGTTAGCGGTCTTATCGCGTAACCCAACAAACCCAAACAATCAAAACCGGTTTTAAAGGGAAGATTGGGTCTGTTGGGTTACGGCGCTAAAAGCTACGCCTAACCCAACCTACATGTCGGGATCTCTCTACCAGTCTAAAAGATTCAGCCACTGTTGCTCATGAACAATCAGAACTTCGCCTGCCAACCCAGCACGATCATATCGTTTTGCTTGTAGTATCCACCCAGGGTCTGCGCTGCGCCGCTGAACAGATGCGCGGCCACAAAGATTTCATGCTGATCGATGCCCAGGTAGGAGAGTTTGGGGTTCAGGTAAAGATCGCGCTCATCGAGCCCGGCCGAAAACCTCAGATTAGCGCGCCAGCGTCCAGACGCGAAAGGGTGCTCAAGCTCGCCATTGAGGCTGTAGAATTCATCCCGATCCATGATCGGCATATTGGCGAAAGTCTTGTGACCCGCCAGTTGCAAGGTGGCACGGGTCTCGCCATCGCCGGGGAAGAACTCCGTGCCCAGCACCAGATCAAATGCCCGCTCAGTCTGAAACTGGAACGCGCTGGTGGTCACCGGCACATCGCTGCTCCAGGCCGCCTCCATGCGCCACGTCGCGCCCCCTTTTTGCGTTTCCAGCTCGCCACCAACTACCCAACTAAAGGGATGGACAGCCGTCAGCAGGCCTGGCATCGCCCGATAATAGGGCTGCGATTGACGTACTCTTTGCAGGCTGAAGCCATAATCGAGTTTGCCGCCGGAGCGGGTAAGGCGCACACCGCCACCGCCGCTACCATGCTCATCCTCGCGCACCTGAGCGCCGATGATTCCCGGCACGTTGCCAATCCCTAGCAGGCGGCCATTGACCGTGTCCACAGGGTTCCAGGCACTGTTTTCATGGGGCAGCACGGCAGAGTCGAACACCGGTAACCAAACCGCATCGATCTTGTAATCACCCGCGAAATGTTCCAGACGCACGGCCGGCACGGCGCGGCGGCGCTCGGGCAGTTTGTCCAGAATGACGCGGGAAAGATCAACCCGGCTCATGCGGTCTATCGGTGATATTTCATCAACCCGGCCCCACAGCACATTCTGCGTGCCCACCGTGATGCGCATATCCTCACCGCGCCAGCGCAGGTAATTTTCCGTGTAATCCAGCCGCGCCTTGGAAAAACCCGGCGTGCCGGATTGCTCATAAGCATCAAAACGGGCGCCCAGCGCGAACTCCCACACGCCGGACTGCCCTTTTGCGCTGATTGCGCCATGCAATAGGGCATCGCTCGACGAGGCGGGTTTATCCGTGAAAGTCCCCAGTTCTGCCCGCATATTGTCAATCTTGATCTTGACGCCGGCTTTGCCCGCCTTGCTGCTGGATTTTTTCTTGCTGGTGTTGGCCTTCACCTCGCCATCCAGACCTTGCTCTTCACTTTGCTCTTCTGCGGCATGGCCCAACGTGACCACTCCCAATGCCAGGGAAATCCCCACCAGGGCGCTCGCCCAGCCTGTTATAAGACGTGTCATGTTCCTATCCTCGAAATATTGAAACGCCACTAAAGTCCACGCCAAAAATCATGGGCGGTAACTCTCCTCGGCGCTCTCGTCTTCCAACACCTGCGTGGTAAACAAGCGCGTCGGCAGACGACGGTCATAAAGTATTTTTTCCACGGTCAGCCGCGTTTGATGTTCGTTGCCCAAGTCCGTCAACGTGCTGTCCAACACCGTCCAGTATGCCTGGGTCTTCTCGCGTTTCGTCACCAGCAAACGTTTGCTGGGCTGGTCTTCCCGCTTATCGAAGAAATCGACGCGCATCGGAATCATGGTCGCCGGGTCGATCCAGATGATACGCTTGGTATAGACTGAGTTGCCGGGCTTGACCGGAACGCTCTCCAGCACCTCGCAGGTCACGCCCCCAACGGTTTCCCGGCCGATGATGCGATGCGCGTCCATGTTCACTTTGCGATCGCGCAAGTCCTCGTAGTAGTAGTCCGAATTGACAAAGCGACCACCCTTGCGATTGGAATCAATCCGGCGTACTCGCTCCATGGCCGGCAGATAAATCCACTGATTGGAGTCCCCGTCAGCAAGGTCCAGAGTCAGCAAACCGGTTCCTTCAATGTCCGCCGGTTCGGTAAAGCGGATAAGGGTGGCCACCTCGCCAGCCTTCCCGTCCAGCCTATAGATAATTATCTTGCGGACACGCGGACCACGGCCCTTCTCCGTTAGCGTCATGGTCAAGGCGGAAGTGGCATCCTTGCCATCGGGACGGTCATGGACACGTTGGGCTAATTCATCGCCGGCGGCGTCGGCCCAAGCCGAACCAGCCAGAAAAAGGCTGGCAAATATAATCATAACGTGCCGCAATATTTTCTGGCTGATTGCTGCAGCCCTTGGGTAATTCACCTTTGCCATTATTCCCTCGCATTGGCGTAACGGGTTGACCTACCAATAAACCCAGATTGGCCATTAGCCCAGATATGCCCAAAACGACATTATGTAGGGGCGAATTCATTCGCCCAAGGCGGTTAAAACCGCCCCTACGCGCGCTAATGGATAATCTGGGATAAACCCAGTGGGAGCGGCGCCCTCGCCGCGATTTGCGGCCGCATTCGCGCCGGGGCGGCGCTCCTACATGTACGAGCATCCCAATGAACAAACTGGGATAAATATTACAGGACACGAGACATCGCCGGCAATGAAATGCGCATGGAGTTGACTGGCTCAGGATACTAATGAATACAAGCGGATACAGTGCGGTCGGAAGGGAAAATCCCGCGCCGTCCAAGCCACTATGCCAGCCCGCTGGCTTTCTCCAGTCGCTTCTTCGCTACAAAGCTCTTCAGCCGTTGCAGCGGATTGCGGTTGCCCAGCCATAGGCGGCGGTGATGGAAGCGGTTGAGGCGGGCGTCCAGGTAGGTGTACCAGGGCACCAGCTTCAATTCCCGCGGATGCAACAAGGCCAACAGCGCCTGGGTGGTGATGAAGCCCGCGCACAGCTTGCAGCCGGCAATCGAACTCGGCCCCTTGCGAGTTTTCAGGTTGATCGATTTAGGGTCCAGATACTTCAGGTGATGCATCTCCGGGGCGAAGCCCAATGCGAACTGGATGATTTTTTCCTCCTCGCTCATTCCCGGAGAGATGGCAAAGTAATTTTCGTATGACATGCCCCCCGGCCCAAATGCCAGCACCCCCGCCCCCAGACCCAGCGGTACCGCCGCCACGGTGGCAATCCCCCGAGCCGTGGCCGAATTGACCAGTAGCGGATGCATGTCCACCGCAAATATATCCACGGCGTCCACGGCCAGATCCACGCCGGAGAGAAATGCGTCAATATTGCCCACATCGAGGCCTTTGTCGAAAATCTTTACACGCAGGTCAGGGTTGATCTCCAGGGCATATTC
>JAUYFW010000102.1 GCA_030690835.1 Sulfurimicrobium sp.
TATGGCTTACGATTTGGAAGAGCAGGAACAGATGGACGCGATCAAGGCGTGGTGGACGCAGCATGGCAATACCGTTTTGCTAAGCGTTGCGGTGTTTGTTGCCATCGTCGCGGGTACCCAGGGCTGGCGCTATTACCAGAACAAACAGACGGTGCAGGCAGCCGGTTTGTATGAAATGCTGCAGGGCGCGGCCGATGGCCGTGACGTCAAGAAAGTGCGGGAAGTGGCAGGCCAGTTGATCGAGCAATATCCGCGCACGGCCTATGCCACGCGCGCAGCGCTGCTGGCTGCCAAGTTCAACCATGACAGCGGCGATGCCAAGAGTGCCAAGGCCCAGTTGCAATGGGCGCTGGATCATGCCGGCAGCGATGAAATCAGGGATGCGGCACGTCTGCGTCTGGCTGGCGTATTGCTGGACGAGAACAACCATGGCGAGGCGCTGAAGTTGCTCGAAGCCAAGCATGGCGCGGCATTCGACGGACTCTATGCCGATCTCAAGGGGGATGTTTTGCTTGCCTCCGGCAAGGGAAGCGAGGCGCAGGCATCCTACAAGCTGGCATTGGAAAAAATCGACCCGGCCAGCGCTTACCGTGGCCTGGTGCAGATGAAACTGGATGGATTGGGCGGATGATGAAGATTAGTGCTTTGAAATTTCCCCTGGCGGGCCTGCTGGTCTTGTCGCTGGCCGGTTGCGCCGGTATCGGCGAGTCCATTTCCAGCGGTTTCGGCCTGTGGGATGGCACGGATAAAACGGAAAAACCCGCGCCTTTGGTTGAAATAAAGCCCACCGTGGCGCTGAAAACGCAATGGCAGGCGAGTGTGGGCGCTGCCGGCGACTACCTGTTTAGCCCCGCTATTGCCGCTGGCAGCGTATATGCGGCTGGATACGACGGTCATCTTGCACGTTTTGATGCCGATAGCGGCAAACAGCAATGGCGCGTTGAAACCGGCAAAAAGCTTTCCGCCGGGGTGGGCGTGGGTGATGGCCTGGTGATGGTCGCTACCCGCAAGGGTGAAGTTCTGGCCTACGATCTGGAGGGCAAGGCGCTATGGCAGACAAAGGTTTCCAGCGAAGTCCTGAGCGCGCCCCAGGCGGAGGAAGGCGTGGTGGTGGTGCGTGCCGCTGACGGCCAGATTTTCGGCCTGGATGCCCATGACGGCAAGCGCAAGTGGGTCTATCAAAGAGCCTTGCCGGCCTTGGCCATTCGCAGCCACGCCGGCGTGGTGGTGGCGCGCGGCGCGGTATTTGCCGGTTACGCCGGCGGCAAACTGGTAGCGCTGTCACTCACCAACGGTGTTCTTGGCTGGGAGGCGAGCGTGGCACAACCGCGCGGTGCGACCGAACTGGAGCGCATCGCCGACATCACCAGTTTGCCGGTGATGGATGGCAGCCGTATTTGCGCCGTGGCTTATCAGGGCCGGGTGGCATGTTTCGAAATCCTCAACGGGAATCTGGCATGGGCGCGTGAAATGTCGAGCATTTCCGGCCTGGCGTTGGACCAGTCCAATGTCTATGTCAGCGATGTCCGTGGCGCGGTGCATGCGCTGGACAAGAACAGCGGCGCCAGCATCTGGAAGCAGGACAAATTGTTGAATCGTCGCTTGAGCGCGCCGCTCGTGAAAGGCGGCTATATTGCAGTTGCCGATGTGGAAGGCTACGTGCATGTGCTGGCACGCGAGGATGGCGGCTTCGCCGGCCGTGCCGCCAGCGATGGCAGCGCGGTTGGTGCTGACCCGCAGCTTGTGGGGCAGAACATCTTGCTGCAGACCCGTAACGGCGGCCTGTTTTCACTGGCACTGCAATGAAGCCTACCCTGGTTCTGGTTGGTCGCCCCAACGTCGGTAAATCCACCCTTTTCAACCGCCTGACCAAGAGCCGCGACGCACTGGTGGCGGATTTCCCCGGGCTTACCCGCGACCGCCATTATGGCCACGGCCTGGTGGGCAGCAAGCCTTATCTGGTGGTGGATACCGGCGGTTTCGAGCCGGTCGCCAAGGATGGCATCCTGCATGCAATGGCGAAACAGACGCTGCAGGCCATTGATGAAGCGGATTGCATCATTTTCATGGTGGACGCGCGCCATGGCTTGACGCCGCAGGACAAAACCATTGCGGAAGGGCTGCGCAAGTCTGGCCGACCGGTGTTTCTGGCGGTCAACAAGGCCGAGGGGATGCGCCGCGAAGTGGTGGCGGCGGAGTTCCATGAACTGGCCCTGGGCACTCCGCTGGTCATTTCCAGCGCACATGGCGAAGGGGTGCGCGAACTGGTGGAGCTGGCGCTGGCCGGATTCCCCGATGAGGAGGAAGGCGAGGAAGAGGATGACCATCCCAAGGTGGCCATCGTCGGCCGCCCCAACGTGGGCAAATCCACGCTGGTCAACCGCCTGCTCGGCGAAGAGCGCGTTATCGCTTTCGATCAGCCCGGCACCACGCGCGACAGCATTTATATCGATGTGGAGCGCGATGGCCGGCGCTATACCCTGATCGACACCGCCGGGGTGCGCAAGCGCGGCAAGGTATTCGAGGCGATCGAAAAATTCTCCGTCGTCAAGACACTGCAGGCGATCGAGGATGCCAACGTGGTGGTGCTGGTGCTGGATGCGCGCCAGGATATTTCCGAGCAGGATGCGCATATCGCCGGTTTTATCCTGGAAGCAGGCAGGGCGCTGGTGCTGGCGATCAACAAGTGGGATGGCCTGGATGAAGCACGGCGCGAGGTGATCAAGAGCGACCTGGCGCGCAAGCTGCAGTTCCTCGAATTCGCCAAGTATCATTACATTTCCGCCTTGCAGGGCAGTGGCGTGGGTGGGCTGTTCAAGTCCATCGATGGCGCGTTTGCGGCGGCGATGAAGAAGATGTCCACGCCCATGCTGACGCGCGTGCTGATCTCGGCAACAGAAAAACACCAGCCGCCCAAGGTCGGCCCGATCCGCCCAAAATTGCGCTACGCCCATCAGGGCGGTTCAAACCCCCCGCTGGTGATCGTGCATGGCACGGCGGTGGCAAACGTGTCGGACAGCTACAAGCGTTACCT
>JAUYFW010000108.1 GCA_030690835.1 Sulfurimicrobium sp.
GTATCCATGGCTTCGCGCAATGCCTCGCCGATAAAGATCAGCAGCAGCAGTGTCCCTACCAGTACGCTGAAAGTGGTCAGCGACAACCACCACGCCGCGATATTGTCCTTGCCCTGGGCCAGCAACTCCCCCAGGCTGGGAGTGGAAGGCGGCACGCCGAGGCCGAGAAAATCCAGGCTGGTGAGTGCCAGGATCGAGCCCGACACGCGGAACGGCAGGAAGGTGATTACCGGCGTCATGCTGTTGGGCAGCAGATGGCGCAGCATGATGGCACGATTGGAAACGCCCAGGGCACGCGCCGCCTTGACGTAATCCATGTTGCGGCCGCGCAGGAATTCGGCGCGCACATAATCCGCCAGGCCCAGCCAGCCGAACAGGGAAAGCAGTATCAGGAGCAGCGCGATGCTGGGCTGAAAAATGGCGGAGAAAATGATCAGCAAATACAGCTCCGGCATCGAGCCCCAAACTTCCGTGAAGCGCTGAAAGATTAGATCGAAGCGCCCGCCGAAATAGCCCTGCAGCGCACCGGCCAGAATCCCTATCAGGGTGCCGACGAGGGTGAGCGCCATGGCGAACAGCACCGAGATGCGGAAACCGTAGATCAGCCGTGCCAGCACGTCCCGCCCGCGGTCGTCGGTGCCGAACAGGTTCTGGCGCGACGGTGCCGCCGGATTGGGGCTGTCGGCAAAGTAATTGATGGAATTGAAGCTGTAGCGGTTTAGCGGAAACAAGGCCCAGTTATTCCCACGGGTGATTTTATCCACGACATAGGGATCGTTGTAATCGGCCTCGGTTTCGAAGTCCCCGCCGAACAGGGTTTCCGGATAGGTTTTGATGATAGGGAAGTAAACCTGCCCCTGGTAATGAACCACCAGCGGCCTGTCGTTGGACAGCAGCTCGGCACCCAGGCTGAGCACGAACAGCACGCTGAAAATCCACAGGCTCCAGTAACCGCGCCGGTTGGATTTGAAGCGCAGCCAGGCGCGTCGTGAAGGGGACTGGAGCTTCATCGCGACACGCTCTCGAACTGGATGCGCGGATCGACCAGCACGTAGCTCAAATCCGATAGCAGCTTGGCGACCAGCCCCAGCAGGGTATAAAGATAGAGCGTGCCCAACACCACCGGATAATCGCGCTTCAGCACCGATTCATAGGACAGCAGCCCCAGCCCGTCGAGTGAGAAGATGGTCTCGATCAGCAGGCTGCCGGTAAAGAAGGCGCCGATGAACGCCGCCGGGAAACCCGTCACCAGCGGGATCATTGCATTGCGGAAAACATGCTTGTAGAGCACGGTGTTTTCGCTCAGACCCTTGGCGCGCGCGGTCAGTACGTACTGCTTGCGGATTTCCTCGATAAAGCTGTTCTTGGTGAGCATGGTCATCACCGCGAAGCTGCCCACCACCGAAGCCGTAACCGGCAGCACCATGTGCCACAGGTAGTCGGTGATCCTGGCATGCCAGGGCAGCGCCGCCCAGTTATCCGACACCAGTCCGCGCAGCGGAAACACATCCCAGAAGCTGCCGCCGCCGAACAGCACCAGCAGCAGGATGCCCAGCACAAAACCGGGAATGGCATAGCCCACCAGGATTACGGTGCTGGAAATCACGTCGAAGGCGGAGCCGTCGCGCACCGCCTTGGCAATGCCGAGGGGGATGCAGGTGAGATAGACGATAAAAAATGTCCATACCCCGAGGCTGATCGAAACCGGCAACTTGGAGATCACCAGTTGCGTCACCGACATGTGGTGAAAATAGCTCTCGCCCAGGTCGAATACGGCAAAGCTTTTCATCATTTCCCAAAAACGCACGGGAGCAGGCTTGTCGAAGCCATACAGCGCCTTGAGTTTTTCGATGCGCTCCTTGTCCATCCCCCGATCGCCACGATAGATCTGCGCCGCCCCGCTGCTCGCCTCGCCGCCCGGCCCCTGCCCCTTGAGCTGGTGTATCAGTTGTTCCACCGGTCCGCCCGGCACGAACTGAATGACCGCGAAGGTGACCAGCATCACGCCGAACAGCGTGGGGATCATGAGCAGGAGACGCTTGAGGATATAAGCGAACATCGTCACGCCACCCTGTGCTTTTCTATAACATCGTGAATCTGTGCTGGTTGGAATGCCACGTCCTGGCACCACACCCCAAAGCCTCCCTTTGCGTTCACCCCATTTACCCAAGTGTCCAGCGCCGCCCGTTTAGCGCGGTTCTGCTCGGAATCCTCGCCCTTGATTTCCAGCACCAGTATTTTTCCATTCGCCAGCCGAATCAGAAAATCGGGAATGAAACGCCGCCGCGCGCCATTCCACAGGTAGTAAACCTGGAAACCCAGATGATCGTTCTTGGCATACGCCAGCACATGCTCGCTTTTCTCCAGTGCGTTGGCTGCGTATTGCTCCCATGTGCTATCCACCATCACGTGGCTGATTTGCGACTTGCGCGTCGGCTGGCTGGGCTTGGTGGTGTACCAGGCGCGCATGGCGCGAGTTGAGCCTATCGGCGATTCTTCATCAAATACCGGCTCCAGGCTCTCGATGTTCTGCTCTTGCACAAAGCGCAAGAGGTGTTGCACGATCACGTCGATGTTTAGCGATAGCAGAATGCGCTTGCGCAGCGGATCCTGATGAAACAGGGAAGGAATGACCAGCTTGTCTGACGCGAAGAACTGCTCCACCAACCGGATCAGCTGGAATACCAAGTATTCGCGCATAGTGTGAGAGTCGCAAAGCGACACTGCCTCCCCCTCGCCCGCTTGCGGGAGAGGGCAGGGGTGAGGGCGACCACCACTGGCGATTTCTTCAAAAGCCTTACGACCAGCCTGGAATGTCAGCCGCTGGAGGCGGAAGGCTTCCGGCAATTTCTCCAGATCGATCACCTCGACGCGGCTCCAGTCCGTGGCGCCGCCCAGCGCCGGGGCGATTTCCACGCTGATGGGGGTTTGCGCCGGGTCCAGCGTCAGCGGTTCAACCTTGTCCCAGTCCACCGTCAGCACCGGCTTTACCAGCGTATCCACGCGCAGCACGTTGGGCCAGCGGATTTCCAGATCATTGCGTTCCGGCAGCGCTTCAATCTGCGTACTGGGTTTCGGCGGTGGTGGCGGTTCGCCACCTGCGCCCACATCCTGAAAAATCGACAGCGGCACCCCAAATATGTTGACGTACTCCGGCAGAAACAGCCCGTTTTCATCGGTTTCATAGGACACACGCCGCAAGCCGCGACCGATCACCTGCTCGCACAACAATTGGCTGGTGAAGGCGCGTAGCCCCATGATGTGGGTTACGTTCTTGGCGTCCCAGCCTTCCGACAGCATGGCGACGGAAATCACATTCTGCAAATCCTGCCCCGCCGTGCCGCGCTTGCCGACGTTATCCACGATCTCGCGCAACAACTCTTCTTTTTTCATCTCCCGCAGGCGTGGTTTGCGGGTTTCCGGGATGCCCACCGCCTCGACAATGGCGGCCAGCCGCGCTTCGTAATTCTTGTCGGTGCCTGCAGTTTCCCCAACCTCGGCCTTTTCCAGCACTCGGGAATCCACCCGTAGCGTGCGTTGTGGCGCGTGCAGTTCCGGCCAGTGGGCGTCGCCGTGGTTGAAGAAATGCTCGATACGCGCCGCGGTTTCGGTGCGGTTGCACACCGTCAGCATCACCGGTGGCGAAGTATGTCCTGCAGCCTGCCAGTCCTGTAGTGCCTTTCGCCAGTCCGCGCCCAGCAGCGCATAAGCATCCTTCACCAGCTTGGGCAGGGCTTCGTGAGGTGAAGCGCCGCGCCGGTTCAAATCGTCCGCCACGGCCTCATCGCGGTAAATGTGGTACAGCTTGGAGCGGTAAGTTTTGGCATCCGGTAGCGCATCATCGCGGATCACCACTCGCGGTGTTTTCACCAACCCACCCTCGATGGCATCGTTGAGGCCGAAGTCCGACACAATCCAGTCGAACAGCCCTGCCTCGGTGCTCGCCTTGCCGGTTGGCGCGAAAGGCGTGGCGGAAAGATCGAAGCAACGCTGGATGCACCGCGTCTTGTGGATGCGATCCAGCCCCTCGATCCAGCGTGTCGCCTCCTCCAGATCAAGCCCTTGTTCCGCCGCCGCCTTCTTGCTGATTTTCACCTCGGCGGGAACGCGGTAAGCGTGGTGCGCCTCGTCGTTGATGATCACCAAGTCGCGATGCACCGCCAGCTTGCCCAGCACCCGGCGGGTGAAAGCCTCATCGCTTTCGGCGCCCTTCTTCACCACCGAACGATCCTGCTCCTTCAACGGCATCAGCGTGTGCCAGTTCTCCACCAGCAACTCGGCCTGATTCAGTTTTTGCCGCAACGCCTCGGAAGGGCATAGGCCAAAGGTATCGTAATCGTTATCCGGCTCGCCGGGATACAGCACCCGCAGGCGCTCCTTCACCGTCAAACCGGGGGCAATGATAAACATGGCGCGGGAAAAATCCTTGTTGCGCTTGGGGTAGGTCAGCGCGTTCAACACCTGCCAAGTGATAATCATCGCCATCACCGCAGTCTTGCCGCTGCCGGTGGCCATCTTGTTGCACAGCCGCTGCCATGCGCCGCCGTCGCCGGGGATGAAAATCCCCTGCCTGAACTCTGGCGCGGCCTCCACCCACCAGATCAGGGTTTCAATCGCTTCCAGTTGGCAGAAGTAAAACGGATGCTGCCGCGCCGTGCGGTCATGCCAGTGTTCCAGCAGCTTCCGGGTAATGCTGGTGATGCCGGGATAATCGGCCTCGCGCCAGGCATCCACCCGTTGCCGGATTTCATTGACCGTCTTGAGCTCTTCGGTGCGCCGGGTGTTGTTGCGCACGTCGAAAATTTCATAGCCTGCCGGGCGACGCTTCGAGACCATGGAAAGCGTGCCGTCGCGAGCCTGCTCCCAGTGCTGGCTGGGCGGGTCGTAAGGGGAATTGATGATGAGCGAAGCGGGTGGCATCAGTTCAACTGCTGGAGGCGGGCCGCCCAGTAACCGGGACGACGGCTGTGGTGCGCAAAGGCAAGGATATTCATTTGGCGAGAAATTCCCTGCGCATGCGCGCCATCACCACATCAAAGTCCTCAGCTTCGATCCCGCCCCGCTCATAGGCATCCAGCCTGTCCTCGCATTCCTTGGCCCAGGCAGTTTCCCACTCGGAATCAGGCGGGCTGACAAACTCGTTCAGCGCATCGAGCAAGGCAACCCGCTCTTCCGCTGTCAATACCTTGACCTGCTCCATCATTGCTTCAACGCGCGCATTCATCTCTCAACCCTCCAGCTCGATAATCTTCAACGACTCAATCCCCCGGTCATCCACTATCTTCACCGCCACCTTGCGATTATCCCCGGCTTCGAAAGGCAACGACACCGTGCCGTGGAAATGCGGCAGTTGCGACTCATCCAACTCGGCACGGATATCCTTCTTGAGTTTATCCCAGCCCTCGCCCTTGCCCGCCATGGGGAAGAACACCTGGCGCGGAAACAGCGAGCGTTCGTCATAATCGGTATCCAGCAACCATACCGCGATTTTGCTTTTGCCGCCGGAGACCAGCTCGCCCTTGGCGGTGTCGAAGTAATCGAAGCCGTGGACTTCCACCTCGTACCACACACTCCCCTCGCCCTTTGGGAGAGGGGCTGGGGGTGAGGGCAGCTTGCGCACTTCCACATCCGGCTGACCCATCAACCAGAAAGATTGATTGGAAGTCCGCGCTTTTTTCAGGTCTTCGGTAAGCAGGTCGGTGTTCATCTGCGCCTTGAGCAGCGTCACGCCCGGCCACAAGGTTTCGTCGATGTCCTTGGCGGCTTCCGGGTCAAAGGTGAAGGCGCAGAACACGATGAACTTGGGCGCCGGGCGCAGCTTTTCGGCCTCGTTCAGCGCCAGCGCCACCTGCCGTTGCTCCAGCGCCGCGTGTTCCGGGCCGAAGCTCACCACCACCCGTTCGCCGCTGTCCGCCAGCGCGCCGCTGACATGCAGATAGCGCGTGCCGGGCAAGGTTTCCAGCTCGGCGAATTTCAGCATCTGCCCGCCCTTGCCGCGGATGCCGGATTTCAGCAACTCGTCGCGCCACTGGTGCTGGCGGGCGGATTCGCCGGAACGGGCAATACTCGCGTCGGCTTCCATCATATAGCCCCTCTCCCCTTGGGAGAGGGGTTGGGGTGAGGGAGATTCCAGGGATTTCACCGAGGGAAACGGCACCGCCTCCACGGTGAACGGGCCGGTCACGCGCAGCTTGGTGCGCGACTTCCCGGGCTGGTCGTAAAGGGTTTCCTGGTCGGCGTGGGCGGCGATGGAAGCGTCCATCTGCTTCTGCATGGCCTGGCGCGCGGCGTGGAAAGCGTCGAATGGCGCGCGGGCCGCCTCCGGCCAATCGGCGGGAAAGTCGAAGGGGATTTCCCATTCCTGTAGGGGCGAATTTATTCGCCCTTGGGCGGATGAATCCGCCCCTACAAGAGCCGCATTCAACGCCCCCAGCGCCGCCTCCACCGCCGGGTGCATCCTCCCCCAAATCTCGTCGATCTCCGGGTTGTTGGCGATGGATTTCAGCGTCACGTGCGGCACGGTCTTGTAGATGAAACCGCCGCGCAAGCCCTCGTGGGGATATTTCAGCTCGAAGTAGTCGTAGCTCGCCGTCATCAGCCGCTGGCGCGCCAGCGTCACCGCCACCCTTGATGTGTCGCAGGTGATCCAGCGGCGGCCCCACTTCTCGGCGACGAAGGCGGTGGTGCCGGAACCGCAGGTGGGGTCGAGCACCAGGTCGCCGGGGTCGGTGGTCATGAGGAGGCAGCGTTCGATGACATCGGTAGATGTCTGAACTACGTAGCTTCTGTCCCGTGCACCAATTGTGCTCCCCCATAGGTTTGTTACCTTGGCGAGGGGGTAGTCATTAAGAAGTAGCAGATATTGAAGTGAAACACCTTCAGTCTCAATGCGATTCGCAGCAATTAGCCGCCGCATTCCATCAGGCCCCGTGATCCAGCATCCATTTCCACGCGGCAAACACTCTTTCCCCCGAAACGCTACGGAGAAAACGCTTGCAGGTGAGTAAGTTGGGGGGGCCATTGAGACAAGCCTGCCCACGTTGCCACCGCTCGGAATTAGTGTGTGGTTGTTGATTTCGGATCGAGACAATTTCCTCCGTGAGCCACCCACGTCTAGCCAACTCCAATGGGAGTCTTCTTGAACATCCTGCTGTTCAAATAGCTGCCGATATTTCAGTTTCGAACGGTCTTTCCCATACCAGACCAAGTAGTCGGCCATGCCCTCAAGATAACTGGCACCCAGCGGCATTGTCTTCTTGCGAAATGTAATCAACGATACGAAATTCCCCGCGCCGAACACCTCATCCATAATCTCCCGCACATGATGCAAATTCTCATCCGAAATCTGCACAAACACGCTGCCCGACTCGCTCAGCAGCTCCCTCGCCAGCAGCAGCCGGTCGCGCAGGTAGGTCAGGTAGGAATGTATCCCCAACTCCCAGGTATCCCGAAACGCCTTGATCATTTCCGGTTCCTGGGTCAAATCTTCGTCCTTGCGGTCCTTCACGTCGCGCTTGCCGACGAAGGGCTGGAAGTTGGAGCCGTACTTGATGCCGTAGGGCGGGTCGAGGTAGATCATCTGAACCTGCCCGGCCATGCCTTCCTTGTGCAGCAGGGAGTTCATCACCAGCAGGGAATCCCCGGCCACCATGCGGTTGGCCCAGCCGCGCTCGTGGCGGTAGAAGTCGATGGCATCGCGTAACGGCAGGTTTTCGAAGGGGGCGTCGAACAGGCCGGGCTGGATGTAGGAGGCCCGCCCCCGGGCCGATTTCGCGGCGGGGGCGCCGCTCCTACGCACGGCGGCGAGGATGCTCATGGGGTCGATGCGTTCGTGCACGTGCAGCGAAACCGTGTCCACCTCGAAGCTCAAGCGCTCGGCCTTGCCGCTCCAGTTGAGGTAGGGGGTTTGCAGGCGCTTGAGTTCTTCCAGCGCGGCGCGCATGGCTGCGTCATCGCCACTGGCCAGCGCGTCGTCGATCAGCTTTTCAATCGCCGCCCGGCCCACGTCGAATTGCAACGCGGGGTCGAGGTGGGGATCATAAACCCAGGTGGTTTTAGGCTGCTCCGGGTCGTTCTCCGGCTTGACCATGCCCACATCGGGATTGTTCCTGCGCTTGTCCGGATGACGGTAGCTGAGGATTTGCGCCTCGTCGCCTGCCGCGCCCTTGGAAGTGGCCTGCACCCGCCGTTTGCGTGGAGCGGGCTTGGCACTCGGCTCTGGCGTGTTTTGTGTTTCAAGCAAAAAATCGTCCTGATTCATTTCTTATTCCTTCTCCTTGATACCCGCCAGCCAGGCTGCGGGGGTGAGCGCCTCTGCGGCAGGCATGGCGCGTTCCAGCATTTCCCTGTCCAGGGTAATCAGCGCAGCCCCCAGGCGGCGGGCCAGCGCGACATAGAATGCGTCGGCGCCACGCAGGAGGAAGTTCTGGGCAATGGCCTCGGCATTCAAGGCAAGGTCGGCATCCAGCGGGTAAATCTCGATTTCCAGCAGCGCCCGCATTTCCCGGATGGCGCGTGCCGCGTAATCGGGATTGCGCGCCGGGCGCGCAAAGGCGCCTGCTATCTCGGGGAACAACAAGGCCGGGGAACACAGGGTAACGGAATGGGCGACCGCTGCTTCAAGGAAATCCGCGCTGGTGGAATGCTCCGGCTCGTTTTCCTTGAACGCGGAAATCAGCACCGATGCATCAAGCACCACGCGCATCGCGGTCTTCCTGAAGCTGTTGCAAGGCCGACTTTTCACTTCCCCAGGCTGCGGCGTTTTGCCGGGCAAATTCTTCCAGCTTGAGGCGAAACGCCGGGGCGCGAGCCTCTTGCGACCGGTCGCTTGCACCGGGCAAGCCGGCTGGCCGGACGCCCTTCAATTCGTGTTCCACCGCGGCAGTCAGCAACTGCTTCAGCGTTTGCCCCCGCATCAGAGCGGCAGCCTTGGCCGCCCGGAACAAGTCATCAGGTATCTCAACAGTGGTTTTCATGGCGCACTCCTCGATAATTACCGCCATCTTAGCACCACACCCATAAATATGGGTGCCGTGTCATCAAGGCGATCTGCCCCAGCTAAAGCGCAACATCCATTCCGTTGCCGAATAATACAACGGCAGTTGCCTTGGGAAGCCGAACTTGTCCCAGTAGGCCACCCGGTGGGTAGGAGTGAACCAGTTGGGCACCAGGTAGTCACCATTGAGCAGCACCCGATCCAGGGCATGGGTGGCAGTCACCAGCGCTTGGCGGTCGGGCGCATAGACCACTTTTTCCACCAGGGCATCCACGACCGGATCCTTGATGCCGATAACGTTATTGGAACCCTCCTTGCCGGCCGCGCTGGAATGCCACATGTTCATCTGCTCGTTGCCGGGAGACTGGGACTCGGGAAAGGACTGCACCATCATGTCGAAATCGAAGGTATCCGAACGGCGCTGGTAGAGCGCCACGTCGACGGTGCGGTAACTGGCCTGGATACCGAGCCGGGCAAGATTGCGCGCGAAGGGGCCGACGATGCGTTCAAAGCCTTTTTCCGCCAGCACTATCTCGAATGCCAACGGCTCGCCCCCGGCATTGCGCAGCGCCCCGTCGCGGTACGTCCAGCCGGCCTGCGCCAGCAGGGATTTGGCTTGGCGCAGGTTGGCGCGCAACGATCCGGGTGGCTTGGTGGAAGGAGGCTGCCATGCTTGCGCAAATACCTCGGGCGGCAAGCGGTCGCGATAGGGCTCCAGCAATTTCAACTCGTCACCCCGTGGCACGCCGGACGACGCCAGTTCGCTGTTGCTGAAATAGCTGTTGCAGCGCTGGTACTGGCCGTAAAACAGGTTCTGGTTCGACCACTCGAAATCGAGCGCCAGTCCAATGGCTTTTCTGACGCGCTGGTCCTTGAAGATGTCGCGCCGGGTATTGAACGCGAATCCCTGCATGCCCGCGTTGTTGCCATGTTTCAACTCTGCCTTCCTGATCAGCCCCTGACTGAACTTCGGCCCCCGATAATCGCGCGCCCATTGCTTGGAATTGGATACCGCCACGAAATCGAATTCGCCGGCCTTGAAAGCTTCCAGTTGAACGGTGGAATCCTTGTAATAAACAAATGCCACCCGCTGATAGTTGAACATGCCGCGCCGGGTATTGAGGTCATTGGCCCAGTAGTCCGGGTTGCGCCGGAAACTGATTTTTTTACCCAGCTGGACTTCATCCAGCCGGTAAGGGCCGCTGCCCAGGGGCGGAGCGGTGACGATCTGGTCGAAGGGTTTCCCTCCGCCCCAGCGACGGGAAAAAATGGGAATCTGGCCGGTCAGGAGGTGCAGTTCGGGGTTGACCCTGGCGAAATCGAAACGCACGATGCGGGCATCCACCACTACGGCGCGCTTGATATCAGCCCAGTAGAAGCGGTATTGGGGATGGGCCAGCGGGCTTTTGAGCGTGTCGAAAGAAAATTTCACGTCCTCGGCCAGAACCGGCGAACCATCGGAAAATTTCGCGCGGGGGTTGAGGCGATAGGTGACGGACAGGCGATCGGGCGCCAGCACCACATCCTCCGCCAGCAAACCATACTGGCTGAATGGTTCGTCCAGACTCTGCTCCATCAGGGTTTCGAACACCAGATCGGCAATACCCACCGCGGCGATACCTTTAAGCAAAAAGGGGTTGAGGCTGTCGAAATTGCCCAGCGCGGACAAGGTGAGGCTGCCGTGCCTGGGCGCTGCTGCGTCGACATAAGCGAAGTGGGTAAAGCCGGGGGGATATTTGGGCTGGTAACCCAGTGCGATAGCGGGAACAGCGGCGGCAAGCTGCGCCGTCATCAGCCACACAAGGCCCAGCAGGATTTGAAATAACGCTGTCATCGCCCGGAAGTGTAGCGTAAACACCGGCAAGCGGCCATGCCGCCTGTGGGTTATAATTGGCGCCATTTCGAGAAACCATTATGGAGTATCAAGCATGGGATTTCTGGCTAACAAGAAAATTCTGATCACCGGCCTTATCAGCAACCGCTCCATCGCCTACGGCATTGCGCTGGCAATGAAACGCGAAGGCGCGGAGTTGGCTTTTTCCTATCAGGGCGAGAAAATCAAGGATCGCGTCACCGATTTGGCAAAGGAGTTCGGCAGCGATCTGGTCCTGCCCTGTGACGTTGCCAGCGACGACGAAATCGCCAACATGTTCAGCGAACTGGGCAAACACTGGGACGGGCTGGACGGCATCGTGCATTCCATCGCCTTCGTGCCGAAACAGGCGCTGGTGGGTGATTACATTGATGCGGTGACACGCGAATACTTCCAGATCGCCCACGACATCAGTTCCTACAGCTTCGTCGCCCTGGCCAAGGCGGGCCTGCCCATGATGCTGGGCCGCAACGCCGCCTTGCTGACCCTCTCCTATCTCGGCGCCGAACGTTATGTACCGCATTACAACGTGATGGGCCTGGCCAAGGCCAGCCTCGAAGCCAACGTGCGTTACATGGCCACCAGCCTGGGGCCGAAAGGTATCCGCGTCAACGCCATTTCCGCCGGCCCGATCAAGACCCTGGCCGCCAGCGGCATCGCCGATTTCGGCAAATTGTTGAGCTACAACGAAAAACATTCTCCGCTGCGGCGCAACGTCACGGTCGAGGAAGTCGGCAATGTGGCCGCCTTCATGTGCAGCGACCTCGCCAGCGGCATGACCGGCGAGATCACATACGTGGACGGCGGTTTCAACATCACCGCGCTGGGTAACGCCGACGAGGTGTAAGGTCTAGCGGTCAGCGGTCAGCGGTCAGCAAAATTATCCGCTGAAAGCTGAAAGCTGATAGCTGATAGCTGAAAGCTGATAGCTGATAGCTAAATATAATTGAACAGCGACAGCCCCTGTATCTTCACGAATGACTTCTGAGCGGCCTCCAGGATCACTGTCTGCTGTTCCAGATCGCTGAGGGCCTTGGCGTAGTCGAGATCCTGCAGGGTGGACAGAGTCTGGTCATATTGCAGAGCTACGTCCTGGCCTGTGCTTTTCACCGAGTCGTTTTCCTTCATGCGCGCGCCGACCGAGGCGCGCACCGTCAGTACCCGGTCCAGTCCGTTGTCGAAGTTGGACAGCGCGGTATTCAGGTTATTCGTCAGGGCCGTCCGGTTGCCTGGCACACTCGCCGTTTCCAGCGCGGTAATCAGATTGTCTAGCGTGGTGAAAATACTTTCGTTGGT
>JAUYFW010000268.1 GCA_030690835.1 Sulfurimicrobium sp.
CTGACGCAAGACATCGACGTTCTTGCAACAAAACACGATGCGCTAATTGTCGCCAGGGAATTGCATGGCACTCTGGCCGTTGCCGAATTGAGCGACGCCACACCCAATACCGCAATCGTCACCTATGTCACGCCGGATGGCCGTAAGCTGTTTGTCGATTTCATGGGCACTCTGATCGGATTGAGCAATGAGGAAATCCGGAAAACGGCAGTTGAGCTGGATCATCCCGAATATGGCCTGATCCGCATCCTGCATCCGACCTTGGTGCTCAAGAGCCGCATCGTCAACCTGCACCGCCTCGCGCAGAAACGCCATGCCAACGGGGTGGAGCAGGCAAGGCTGGCCGTGCCGGTGGTAAAGGCGTTTCTTGAATATTTTGTCAGCAGCGGGCTGGCTGGCGCAAACCCGGACAAGTATCTTATCGACCGTATCATGCGGCTGCACGACTTGGCATTGAGCGATGCCGGAAAGTTTGTTTATGCGGAGTGGGGCATAGATGTCATGCAGGCGGCACCGATGGACAGAGTGCAGAATCAGGATTTTTGTGCCCAGCACAAACCCCGCATGGAGGCTGAGTGCCGCCAAGCGGGAGAGATACCGGAAACGGCACACCCCACTGAGGACAAAAAAGCGGCCCTGAGCCGCTTTGTGCGCCAACATCCCGTGGCGAAGGATCTGCAGTCACCCTTAAGGTTGTGCGACGCGTAAACGCCGCGTGGCGTTGATTTGAAAATCCTACATGGCACCTCTACATGGCGACAAAATGGCAAGAAATCCAGCCCAGAACATGTTTGTAACAACTTGATTTATATGGCGCGCTCGGCTTGATCAAACTGAGAGCTGGAATGAGTTTGTCACTCCTTTCTGACGCCCTCCGACCCGGACTTAAACTAAACCTAGGTGATCAAAGGCCTGTGTAGCTGCCGTCCTCACCATAGCGTGCCTTCCGATCAACTAAGGAACTCCAGGCTGCTCGCACGGGATAAGTCACCGAAGCATCGTCGAGACGCTCCTTTGCATGCGCCAGAATACTCTCAAACGAACAAAAGGCTGTCAGCCGCACCTCGGATTCTGGGATGCAGTAAATTCGCCCCTTGTTGCTGTCGAACGAACCCCCAAGGATTGCCATGGCGAACCTGTCAAGCGTTGGATCTGCCAACTGTATCACTTCGAAAATTTGGGGAGCCTCTTTTGCTGCGAGATCGGATACAACCATGAGGATGAATCCAGGATTTGGAAGCTGAAAGAGCGCATTCTGCTGCACAGCTTTCAGATCAAGGGTACAGGGGGCGGGATGGCCCTGGTTTGTGAAGAGGAGTGAGAAATATTTCTCGGGACGGACTGGTGCCTCTGTGAATTATTGGTGACTGTGCCATTTTCGGTCGGCAGGTGTCGGCCTAGCTCCGGACTGTACGCTTTTCCCATAGAACAGACGGGCGGCAATGTGCCATTAGGCGACATTCGATGTGTAAAATAGACATCAAGAAAGCTGCCATTCGTGAACTGCAAAGAACAATTTGTTTGAGAAAAGAGAAATACTATGCCCCGGTGAGCGAGTCGCGGGCGCCCTGTTCCACGATCACGGACATGAAGGACAACTGGCTCATGCCGGCCAGGGTCGCAACCGCCGTGATGAGGAACAACAGCCAGAATGCGCCGAGGTGGGAACTCCAGCTCAGCATGCCAACCTGCATCATTGCCACGACACCCTCGGACAACAGGATGGGCGTGGCAAAGAAAGCGCCTTCCTTGGCCGTCAAGGGAAACACGCTTAATCCCGCAGCCATGACAAAGGGCAGGAAGGCATAACCTGCCGCAATCGCATCGGCCATGCCTATCATTTTATAGTGGGAAAGCAGGGGGTGGGAGAACAGGAAAAACAGGGTGGGAATGGCGAACATGATGGCCATTGCCCGATAGGCAATGCGTATATCCGTCGAGCCACGGCAATAAAGCGCCAGATACAGGAATGCGGCGCTGGTCAGGATGCGGCCAACGGTGAGCATCGCCATGATGGGCCAGGGGAAAACCAGCATGTCTATGATGACCCATAGCGGCGTAAGAATGGCGAACACGCCGGCAACCATGCGTACACGGGAGGTGATGATCCCCGCCCGGCGCCGGGAGAGCAGCGGAGAGTGGCTGCGCGAGGTAATCAGGGCGGCAAAGTCAGCGTAGGACCTGGGGCTTGCAAAAATCTTTTTCAGTATGGTTTTTGCGATAGCCTGCAGGGTGTCGATGGTTTTTGTCATGCGTCCAGCTTCCCGGAGATTGCCTGCCTGGTTGTTTCCTGGTGAAACAAGTCGAGATGATTCGGTAACAAGGTTCTATCTGTCTGTAATTGATGGCAAATTGAAATAACGGGAATGTGTTGTTTCTCGGGGCTTGCGTGTTAACTGCCATGCCATTAAAAGCGGCGCCCGATTTTACAGCTTAATGCGATGGGGATGTAAAAATCGGCAGGGGGCTGCGCTGGCTTTCAGGGTGCTCACGCGACTACGTTGATGACCCGTCCCACGGTTTGCCCGCTGGTATTGACTGCTGCCGGCACTGGCTGGGGCGGGGCTACGGACTGCGCTTTCTGGGCTACGCGGTCGGTTTGTGTCTGAACCATCTGGTGCGCCAGGTTTTGCTGCGAGATCTGGGATTGTTTTTGCTGCAGGGAAAGTAGTGCCTGATCCCGCTGCAGCCGGGCCTGATCGCTGATCACCTGCGCCCTGTCCGCAGCTACCCGCGACTGCGCCAGGGCGGTCGAGACATAGGAGAGATTGGTGACGCTGGAGAGGGGCATGATGTTCACTGCTTTAAGCTTGATTTTGATTCTTGTATACGCTTGTGTACGCCTTTTTCGGTAAAAATGCAAGCGCATGATTTGTGCCGATTTCCGGTGTGGGCCGCCGATACAGAGATCGCATAAATACCTTATAATCGAGCGCTGTATCCTGAATCCAGGACAGTCTTTTTCGCCATGCCTCGCTTGATTCCGGGGTGGCGGGGCGAAGAAGGCGAGGGCTTCAATACCATGATCGCCCCGGCAACTTTTTATAACCCGAATTTCAAGATTAGGCGGGAATAATGCTTCAAAACCTTCGTCTCTGGGCCAAGGCCATGCTGACCATGGGCTTTACGGTTCTCGTGGTGGGCAGCCTCTTGACCTACTCCAATCTGCGCACCATGGAAGAGATGATTCGCAAGGCCGAGAGAAATGAACTGGACGCGCACCTGAAGGCGATTTCCAACAGCATCGCCGCAGAAAATCGCCTTGCCGAAGCGATGAGCGCCCTGGTGGGCAACATCCCTTTCGTCCAGGAAAAGTTCGATGCCGGCGACCGTGCTGCGCTGTCCGCCCAGTTCCTGCCCGGTTTCAAGCTGCTGGAGAAGGAATATGGCGTGGAGCAGTTCCAGTTTCACACGCCGCCCGCCATCTCCTTCCTGCGCCTGCACAAGCCGGAAAAGTTCGGCGATGACCTGTCATCGTTCCGCCATACCGTGGTCAAGACCAACGATAAGAAGAAACCGACGCGGGGACTCGAAGGTGGCGTGGCAGGCCTTGGCGCACGCGGTATCGTTCCGGTGACGCACAATGGCAAGCACGTGGGTTCGGTGGAATTCGGCATGTCTTTCGGGCAGGCTTTCTTCGATAATTTCAAGGCGCAGAATGGCGTCGATGTTGGCCTGAATCTCGTGGCCGGCGACGATTTCAAGACGGTGGCCTCAACGCTGGACAAGGAGCCGTTGCTGGCAAAAGAGGTGTTGCACAAGGCCTTGGGCGGTGAGCCGCAACTGGGTCACCGCGCGATCGAGGGCGTGCCGCATGCCGTCTATGCCGCTGCGATCAACGATTTCTCCGGCAAGCCCCTCGGCGTGGTGGAAATCGCCATGGACAACAGCGCTTATCTGGCTTCGCTGTCCGGCGCGCGCAATTCTGCCTGGATCGTCGGGGCAATCTCCCTGGTGCTCGGTTTGCTGCTGGCGATGCTGGCGGCGCGGCATCTGGTGAAGCGTATTGGCGCGGTGGTGGCCGGCGTTAACAGCGTGGCACAGGGCGATTTGACGGTCGAGATTGAAATCGACGGCCATGATGAAATTGGCGAACTCGCCGCAGCCGCGCGCGAAATGCGCCAAAAGCTCCACGACCTGGCCTCCAGGGTCGGCGCCCACGCCACCACGGTGCATGGCGCGGCCAAGGAGATCGTCGGTGCGGTGGAGAGCCAGGCGGCCACCTCAACGGAAATGTCCTCCTCGGTGGCTGAAATCACCTCGACCATGGAGGAGTTGTCCGCTTCCTCGACGCAGATCGCAGAACATTCCAAATCGGTGGTGGACATCGCCAACCAGACCTGGGAAAACAGCAAGCGCGGCTCGGAAGCCATGCAGATGGTGCTGGGCCGCATGGGCGACATCCGCAACGACAACCAGAACAGTCTGCAGGAAATTGTCGAGCTGGGCGCCAAGTCCAAGGAAATCAGCAAGGTGATGGAAATCATCAATGCCATTGCCGACCAGACCAAGCTGATCGCCTTCAACGCGGCGCTGGAAGCCTCAAGTGCCGGCGAGGCCGGCAAGCGCTTCAGCGTGGTGGCCAGTGAAATCCGCCGCCTCGCCGACAGCGTGACCGACTCCACCGGCGAAATCGAAGCCAAGATCCAGGAGATTCAGGATTCCATCAGCCGTCTGGTGATTACCTCCGAAAAAGGCGGCTCCACCATTGCCGCCGGCATGGAGGCCAGCACCAGGACCGCGCAGAACCTCGGCGATCTGGTCAACGCCGCCAGCCAGACCTCCAGCGCAGCGCAGCAGATTTCCCTTTCCACGCAGCAGCAGAAAACCGCCAGCAATCAGGTCGTGGTGGCCTTGCGCGAAATCGTCACCGCCAGTTCCCACACGGCCCAGTCCATCGGTCGCATTTCCTTTATCAGCAATGACATGACCGTCATGTCGGCGCAACTGAGCGAATTGGTGCAGCAGTTCAAGCTCGCCGAGAAGCGGTCTTAGGCGCGGCGCTGCGGAATCCGACATGGGAAAAATCAGGGTAGTACTGGTCGATGACAGCAGTTTGTCGCGAGGTTTGCTGCGCACCTTTCTGGAAGGCGACGAGGATATCGAGATCGTCGGCGAAGCCAGCAATGGCCAGCAAGCGGTCAACATGGCGCGCGAGTTGAGACCGAGCCTGATGACCATGGATCTCGAAATGCCGGTGATGAACGGCATGCAGGCCATCGAGAAAATCATGGCGACCAAGGCGGTGCCGATTCTGGTGGTCAGCAGTGTCGCCGATGCCCACAGTGCCTACGAGGCGGTCGCGCGCGGGGCGCTGGAGGTGATTGCCAAGCCGGAATACGATGCCAGAGCGGCGGCGGAATTCGTGGCCAAGGTCAAGATGCTGGCCGGCGTGGCGGTTATTACCCACATCCGGTCGCAGCCGCAAGGCGTAACGCCTTCAAGTGCGCCGCAGACCCTCGATCAACCGGCTCCGCCGATGCCGCAGAGGGATATTCCCTCTGCGTACTCACGAATTTTCGCCATTGCCTCATCCACTGGCGGGCCGCAGGCACTGGCGCTGATATTGTCCCAGCTTCCCGCTGATTTTCCTTGCCCGGTACTGGTCTCCCAGCATATTTCCAACGGTTTTGCCGGTGGCATGGCAGACTGGCTGGGCAGTTTGTGCAAGATGCACGTGCGCCTGGCTCGGGAGGGTGAGATCGTCTTGCCGGGCGTGATCTATATTTCGCCCTCTGAAACCAATCTTGCCGTGACGCCGGCGCGCCGCATTATCTTGCTGGAGCAGTCGGCGACCGGGGTGTACCACCCCAGTTGCGACGCGTTGCTCAACGCGGTGGCCGAGGTTTACGGTCGCCAAGGTATCGGCATCATTCTTACCGGCATGGGGCGGGACGGCGCCCAGGGGATAAACAGCATCCGCAAGATGGGCGGTGCCACACTGGCCCAGGATGAAGGCAGTTCGGTCATTTTCGGCATGAACAAGGTGGCGATCGATAGCGGGGACGTGCAAAAAATTCTCCCTGCCGAAGCCATGGCGCGCGAAATGATCCGCATGGCCGCGATGCCTTTCACCTTTGACGCAGCAAGCCAGCCATGACCCTCGATCTCGATCCCTACAAGGATCTCATCAAGCAACGTTGTGGCTTGGTGCTGGAAGGCAATGGCGAGGATAAGCTGACCACGGTGCTGGCGCAGCGCATCGGGGTCACGAAGTCCGGCAACAGCGCCGAATATTTCCATCGTCTCCAGAGCAGCAAGGACGAATTCCAGGACCTGGTCAACCTGCTCACCATCAACGAAACCTATTTTTTCCGCGAGTCGGAGCAGCTGCGTCTCCTGACCGAACGCCTGGTGCCGCGTCTGCTGAGGCAGCGCGCAGACGGCCAGCCATTGCGTATCCTCAGCGCCGGCTGTTCCTCCGGCGAGGAGCCTTACTCTATTGTCATGTCTTTGCGCGAGAAATACGGCGACGACGTGTCGCACCTGTTTTCCTTCAGCGGCGGCGACATCGACACGCAGGCGCTGGCCAAGGCGCGCTCGGGGCGTTTTTCCGAGTTTTCGTTTCGTGGCGTGGGGGAGCACATCAAGGCGCGTTATTTCGAGCACGATGGCTGGAACTATCGCCTCAAGGACGAGATTCGCGAGCGGGTCGAGTTCCACGAAATGAATCTGTTTGCCGAGACATTTCCGGCAGCCCTGCACGATTTCGATATTATCTTTTTCCGCAATGTCTCGATATATTTCGATACGCCGACACGGCGCATCATTCAGAAAAATTTGGCAGCGCTGCTGAAAGACCAGGGTTATCTGGTGATCGGTACCGCAGAAACGCTGGCCAACGATCTTGGCGTGCTTGCGCTGGTCGAGGAGGACGGGTTGTTCTATTTCGCCAAGGGACAACTTCCCGCAACGGCTGCGGTGCCGCGCCCCGCTTTCGACTTCGAGCGCCATGTGCCGGCGCCGGCAGCATCACCCGAGCCGTCCTGGACATGGTCGGATTTGTCCGTGTATGGCAGTTCCGCAGTGCACTTGCCGGTTGTCGAACAATTCAGCTTTGACTTGGCGCGAAAGTATTGCGAGGAAAAGTGTCACGATGAGGCGCTGGAGATGTTGACCCGCTTGCTGAAACACACGCCGGGCGATGCGCACGCGCTGTTGCTGCAGGCGCATATCCAGCTTAACCGCAAGGAATTCAAGCGGGCGGAAGCCGGTGCCCGGCAAGCGCTGCAAAGCGATCCCTGGTCGATCGATGCCTTCGTCCTGCTTGGACTCGCGGCCAAGTGGCAAGAACTGAGCGAAGAAGCCGTGCGCTGGTTCAAGCAAGCGGTGTATGCCCGCCACGAATGCTGGCCGGCGCGTTATTATCTGGCCGATCTATACCGTGCCGGCGGCGAGGCCGACAAGGCCCAGCGCGAATATCGCGGGGTGCTGCAACTGCTTTCCTTGCCGATGGTGCCCGATCATGGTATCAAGGTGCTGCCGCTGGGGCTGCCGCATGCGGAATTGCGTTTCCTGTGCGAACACCAGCTCGGCAAGCTGGGCGGCACTCCACAACGTTTGGCAGGACGAAAGTAATTCGGTATGGCGCTAGACATCAAAAAATTCATCATCCGCTTCGTCGAAGAAGCCCGCGAACACATCGGGCGCCTGAGTGAAGGCCTGGACGCAATGAACCGCGATAGCGGCGACCGCGAAAACATCAACGCCATATTCCGCTCGGCCCACACCATCAAGGGTTCGTCGCGGATGCTCAAGCTCACCACCATCACCGAAACTGCCCATAAACTGGAGGACATCCTCGGTGCCCTGCGCGATGGCAGCCTGAGCTACAGGCCGGAACTCGGCAGCGTGCTGTATCAGGGCGTGGACGCCATCGCCGCGCTGGTGGAGCATCTCGCGGAAGGCGGCGACGGCGCCAGCCTGCCGCCCGTGGACGAAGCGCTGTGCGCCCGCCTGGCGCAAGCGGCGTCAGGGGGTGCGCCGCTTGTCACGCCTGAGATGGCAGCGATTCCAGTCGTGCCGGAAGCCGTAATTGCGTTTCCTGTCGTGCAACCCACCGCCCCCCCATTGGTCGCGCTGCAACCTGCTCCAGTCGTGCCGCCCCCCACCGTCGAGGCAAAGTTGAAATCCGCCGACACGGTGCGGGTGCGGCTTGCCAAACTCGACGAGTTGATCAAGCTGATGGGCGAAGTGGTTTCCAGTCATGCGACCCTGCGCCAGCGTCTGCTCGACATCCGTGGCATCGAGCGCGAGTCTTCAGCGGAAGGATGGGTACAGCATAGTGTGCAGTTGCATCAATTCGCCCTGAATCTGCGCGACGATGTGCAGAGCCAGGAATTGCTGATGGACGAACTGCACGACAAGGCGCTGATCATGCGCATGTTGCCGCTGGCCATGGTGTTCGACTCGGCTGGACGCGTGGTGCGCGACCTCGCGCATTTCGTCGGCAAGCAGGTGGAGTGCGTGGTAAGTGGCGCAGAGATTGAACTCGACCGGCAAATGATAGACAAACTCAGCGACCCGGTGGTCCATTTGTTGCGCAATGCCATCGACCACGGTCTTGAAATGCCCGAGGTGCGCGTTGCCGCCGGCAAGCCGGTGCAAGGACGCGTGACCCTGTCGGCGCGTCAGGACGGTGGCTGGGTGGTGATCGAAATAGCTGATGACGGCGGCGGGGTGCCGCTCGACAAGGTGCGCGAAAAGGCGTTGCGCAAGGGGTTTGTCAGTGCCGACAAGGCCGCCGCCATGAGCGATCAGGAAGTGGTTGACCTGATCTTCCTGCCGGGTTTCAGCACCAGCGCCATCATTACCGATATTTCCGGACGCGGCGTCGGCATGGATGTGGTGAAGCAGAGCATTGTCGATGATTTGCATGGCGAGGTCGGTGTGGAAACCAGTTCGGCAGGCACCACCTTTGCCTTGCGCCTGCCGCTCTCGCTTGCTGTGATGCGGGTGCTGCTGGTCGAAGTGCAGGGCTTGCCGTTCGGTTTTACCGCACAATATGTCAACGAACTGATCCGCGTGCCGCATGAAGAAATGCTCACGGTTGTGGAGCGCCACGCCGTGATTATCCGCAATGAATTTGTGCCGGTCGTGGCGCTGGCCGATCTGCTGAACGTGCCGCAAAGACCGGAAAAAAAGACGCGCTTGCAAGCTGCGGCGTTCGACCACGGCATGCTGCTGGTGGTGGTGCGGGTACGCAACGAAAAGCTGGCGCTGGCGGTGGACGATTTGCTCGACGAACGCGACATGGTCATCAAGCCGCTACCCGAACACATGCGCCAACTGGTGCTGGTTTCCGGCATGGTCATTACCGGCAGGAACGAGCTGGTCAGCGTGCTGCATGCGCCGGCATTGCTGGAACTGGCGCGCAAGGCGCGCGGCCAGGCAGTGCGCAGCGAGGCCGAGAGCCATGCCGGCGAAGCTTCCGCCTATCGCGTCCTGGTGGTGGACGATTCGCTCAATACGCGCGAAATCGAGAAGGATGTGCTGGAAGCCTGGGGCTACCATGTGACCCTTGCCGAGGATGGCCTGGATGGCTTGCAGAAGGCGCGCGCGGGGGATTTCGACGCCATCCTGACGGATGTGGAAATGCCCAACATGGATGGTTTTACCCTGACCTCGCGGCTGCGTCAGGAAGAAAAATATCGCGACATACCCATCGTCATCATCACCTCGCGCGAGAAGGAAGAAGACAAGCGGCGAGGCATACAGGTGGGCGCCGACGCCTACATCGTCAAGGGCGATTTCGATCAAGGCAGTCTGGTGGATACCTTGCGCAGCTTGCTGGGATGAGTAATGAGTAATGGGTGAGGGTTTTCATCACTCATTCCTCATTACCCATCACATTGTGTTTGAATATGGAGACGAGCAAAATGCGTGTGTTGGTAGTGGACGACGACCCACTGGCCGGGGAGATGACCGTGGCTGTGCTGGAGGACTTGGGGCACAACTGCCAGTTTGCCGAAAACGGGGTGGATGCGATGTCCATGCTGGCGGGCGAGGATGGCTTCGATCTGATTATCAGCGACATGAACATGCCGCTGGTCAGCGGCATCGATTTGTTCCGCGAAATTCGCAGCCAGGGTGTCGACCTGCCGTTCATCCTGCTCAGCGGCGATGATCCCGATGGCCCGCGGGCGGCGGAGCCGAAGCTGGATGCCTGCCTGCTCAAGGATTTCAGCCTGGAAGAAAGCCTGCCACGGGTGATCGACGAAGTGCTGTCGCGACGCTGACATGAACGAACGCCCCTCTTCGTTACACGGCAAGATCGCCCAATTGCGCGAGAAGTTCATCGCGCAAATGCCCGGGCGCGCGGAAGAAGCCCTTCACCACTTCGCCGCGTTGCGCGCCGACCCCAACGATAGTGTGGCGGCGGCGAACCTGCACCGCTTCCTGCACAGCATCAAGGGAACCGGAAACTCGTTCGGCTTCAGGGAACTGGGCGCCATTGCGGCGAGCGGAGAACACCTGGCGGCGCGCCTGCTGGAAAATCCGGCCAGCGTTTCAGCGGAATTCTGGGATGAACTGAGCGAGGTTTTATCCAATGTCTACCTGAGCGCCGAAACCTTGCGCAAGCGAGGGGCATCGCCGTCCCATGAACCGGATATCCCGAGCTTCGAGATGCCTCAAGCCGACGATAGCGAGGATGCCGGAGGCCGGCTGATCTATCTCTGCGACGACGATCCCCTGCAGGTCGAGCAGTTGGCTGCGCAGTTGCGCTGTTTTGGCTACATGACGGAAATTTTCACCGATCCCGCCGAGCTGCGCACGGCGATGCTGGCGAAGCGTCCATCGGCCGTCATCATGGACATCAATTTTCCGGACGGCGTCAGCGGCACGGACGCGCTCACCGACATCATGAGTGCCATGAGTCAACCGGTGCCCGCCATTTTTCTCTCTGCGCGCGCAGATTTCGAGGCGCGGCTGAACGCCGTTCGGGCAGGAGGGGGGGCCTATTTCCACAAGCCCGTCAACGCCCTGGACCTGGTGACAACCCTCGACGAACTGACCGTCCAGAAAAAACCCGAGCCTTACCGCGTGCTGGTGGTGGACGACGAACCGGCCATTGCTTCTTACCACAGCCTGATCCTGCAGGAAGCGAACATGATTACCTATCAGGTACACAAACCGGAACGGGTGCTCGAAGTGTTGCAGGAGTTTCGTCCCGACATGGTGCTGATGGACATGTACATGCCCAGTTGCAACGGTCGCGAACTCGCCAAAATGGTGCGCCAGGTGCCGGACTATTTCAGCCTGCCTATCGTCTTCCTGTCGAGCGAAACCGACAAGCTCAAACAGTTCTCCGCCATGCGGGTGGGCGCCGAGGGCTTTCTCACCAAGCCGATCCAGCCCGAGGACCTGGTGACGGCCGTGGCGATTCGCGCCGAGCGCATGCGCGCGCTGCGTACGCTGATGGCGCGCGACAGCCTGACCGGCCTGTTCAACCACTCCACCACCACCCAGATGCTGGCAAACGCCATCGCCAACGCGGGGCGCCAGCAGGAATCCCTGTGTTTTGCCATGATCGACGTCGACCGTTTCAAGGCGGTCAACGACACCTATGGCCATCCGGTGGGTGACCAGGTGTTGCTGGCGCTGGCGCGCGTGCTGCAGCAGCGGTTGCGCAATTCCGACGTGGTCGGGCGCTACGGCGGCGAGGAGTTTGCCGTGATTCTGCGCGAAGATACGCTGGACCAGGCCACCCGTATCATCGACCAGTTGCGCGAGGATTTCTCTAAAGTTCGTTTTCACGCGGGCGAAGTCGAATTTTCCTGCACCTTCAGCGCCGGTGTTGCCGATTACCCAAAATTCACGCGCATGGAACTCCTGCGCGAAGCCGCCGACCGTGCCTTGTACATCGCCAAAAAAGAGGGACGCAATCGTGTGGTCGCCAACAATGATTAGGCCGATTTCGGAGTATGCCAGATGAGCCAGCAGGCGCTTACACTTGACCAAGTACTGACCCAACGCCGCGAGGCCAGCCGCGAAATCGTCAATGTCGACGAACCCACGGTAAAGCTGGTGATTTTTGAACTGCAAGGCGAGTGGTTCGCCTTCCACGGCGACAGAATCCGCGAAATACTCTCCCAGGTGGAGGTGTTTTTTGTGCCGGGTTGTCCACCGTCCCTGGAAGGGGTCATCAACGTTCGCGGCGATATCGAATCGGTAATCAGCCTGAACAACTTGTTGAAACTGGCCGAATCCCCGGAAGGCAGCGCTTTCTCCTACCTGCTGGGGCACGGCGCCGGCATGCGTAGCGGCATCCGCGTGGAGCAGGTGGTGGACGTGGTCGATGTCCTGTTGAGCAATATCCATGCGCCTCCCGGCACATTGCCCGAGCATTTGCGCGCGATGGTTTCCGGCATTTTCCAGTTCAAGGAAAAACCGGTGACCGTGCTCGATCTCGACCGTATTTTTTCCGACTACAGCCACAAGCCCGGATGAGCAAACCGCCCATCGCTCAGGAATTTTCGGCAGAACCCGGCGGCAAGCTGGAAGTGGTGACTTTTTTTTCCGGTGGACAGCGCTGTGCCGTGGCGGCGCGGCAAGTGAGCGCCTTGCGTCCGTGCGCGGATAGCGCAGGCTGTCCGGCGCTTGATCCCTTGCTGGGCATGCAGCAACAGGACAAGGCCGCATCCACCCGGCAAGCGTTGACGCTCCGTCTGCCCCAGGCCGAGCTTGAATTTTCCGTAGCCTCTCCGGTTGAACTGCGCGAAATGGACATCGGGGTCATACACCCGTTGCCCGACATGATCCTGGCGCGTACCCACCTGCGGGGACTGCGCGCCCTGGCGCTGGAGAACGATGGCTTGACCCTGATTTTCGACTTGAATATGCCGTTGAACTCCGCGCCACAGGACTCGGGTCTCTCAGGTCAGGACTTAGCTGAAACGATGCATGTAACAACAGTATGATGAAATTCCCGGTTTATCTTCACCACATCATTTTTGGGGAAAGCGCATGAAAAAAATTGCCATGATCGGTCTCGGTCGCATGGGCGGCAACATGGCGCGGCGCTTGCGCCTGGGCGGTGCGGAGGTGGTGGCGCACAACCGCAGTTTCGCGGTGACGCGGCAGATGGCCGAGGAAACCGGCCTCTGCGCGGTGGAGACCCTGCCGCAATTGGTGGCGGCGCTGGGCGATGCGCCGCGTATCGTCTGGCTCATGCTCCCGGCGGGCGAGGCCACCCAGCAGGCAATCGACACGCTGACCCCGCTGTTGCAGGCGGGGGATGTGCTGGTGGATGGCGCCAACGCTTTCTACAAGGACAGCCAGCGCCGCGCCGGGGAACTCGCAGCCCGTGGCGTGCGCTTTGTCGATGTGGGCGTGTCCGGCGGCGTATGGGGCCTGGCGAACGGCTACGCCATGATGGTGGGCGGCGAGCCGGATGCGGTCCGGCAGCTCGAACCCTTCCTCAAGATTCTTGCCCCCGCCCCAGACAAGGGCTGGCTGCATTGCGGTCCAGCCGGTTCCGGCCACTTCGTGAAAATGATCCATAACGGCATCGAGTACGGCATGATGCAGGCCTTTGCGGAAGGTTTCGGCTTGATGAAAGGCAAGGCGGAATTCGACCTGGACCTGGCCGCAATTGCCGAAATGTGGCGCCACGGCAGCGTGGTGCGTTCCTGGTTGCTCGACCTGAGCGCGGAATTCCTGCAACAGGATCAGTCTCTCGATGCCATCGCGCCCTTCGTGTCGGATTCGGGCGAAGGGCGCTGGACCGCTTTCGAGGCCATCGAGCAGGGCGTGCCCGCGCCGGTGATGTCGCTGGCGCTGATGATGCGCTTTGCCAGCCAGGGCGCCAACGATTATCCGGCCCGGCTGCTGGCCATGATGCGCAAGGGTTTCGGCGGACATGCCGTGAAGGAAGGCGAAAAATGAAGCAGGATAATATGCTCCATCCCTGCAGCTTCGTGATTTTCGGCGCCACGGGCAACCTCTCGTCAAACAAGCTGTTGCCGGCTCTTTATCATCTCGAAGTCAAGCAGCGCATGCAGGACAACATGAGTTTCATCGCCTTCTCCCGGCGCGACTGGGGGCAGGAGGAATGGCTGGAACACATGAAATTGTGCCTGCAAAGCAAGCTGGGAGAGCGCTTCGATGCGGTCGTGTTCGAACGCTTTGCCAGGCGTTTCAGCTATGTCCAGGGAGAGTTGCATGACGAGGAAGCCTACCGCCGCCTGTTGGTCGAGTTGGGCAAGCCGAAGGAAGGCGTGTGTTCCAACGTGGTATTTTACCTCGCCATCAAGCCGACCGAATTTGCCGCCGTCATCAACAACCTGGATGCAGTCGGACTCAACCGGCCGCGCGGCCTGCACCGTGTGGTGGTGGAAAAACCCTTCGGCGAGGATATCGAGAGCGCGCGCATGCTCAACGCGCTGCTGCACCGCCATTTCAACGAGGAACAGGTGTTCCGCATCGACCACTACCTGGGCAAGGAAACGGTGCAGAACCTGCTGGTGTTTCGCTTCGCCAATACCCTGATCGAACCGCTGTGGAACCGCAATTTCATCGACCACGTGCAGATCACCGTGGCCGAGGAGGTGGGCATCGAGAAACGCGCCGACTACTACGACAAGGCCGGCGCGCTGCGTGACATGTTGCAGAACCATCTCATGCAACTGCTCACGGTGGTGGCGATGGAGCCGCCGCCGGAGCTGGAAGCGGACGCGCTGCGCGACGAAAAGGTCAAGGTGCTGCGTTCGATCCGTCCCATCGCCAGGCGTGCCATCCATGCCCATGCCTTCCGCGCCCAGTACGCCGAGGGCGTGGTCAACGGCAAGCCGGTCAAGGGTTACCAGCAGGAAGACGGGGTGGAACACAATTCCGCCACTGAAACCTTCGTCGCCGCCAAATTTTACATCGACAACTGGCGCTGGCGCGGTGTGCCGTTCTACCTGCGCACCGGCAAGCGCATGCCGAAGCAGATGTCGATGATCGCCATCCGCTTCCGCCACCCGCCGCAGCAACTGTTCCGCGAAACGGCGGTGGAGACCATCGAGCCCAACTGGGTGATCCTTTCCATCCAGCCCTCGGAGAGCATGCACATGGAAATCCATGTCAAGAAGCCCGGCCTGGGGATGGATACGCGCGTGATCCAGATGAATGCCACGTATCGCAAGGAGCACGAGGCGCCGCTGGATGCCTACGAGGCGCTGCTGCTGGATGTGATCGAGGGCGACCGCACCCTGTTCCTGCGTTTCGACGAAGTGGAGTGGTCGTGGCGCGTGGTCGATCCGATACTCAAATACTGGGCGCAGGAACGCGACTTCATCCACACCTATGCGGCGGGAACCTGGGGGCTGCACGAGTCTAACCGTCTGTTCGACTCGGAAGATCAGGAATGGCGCAACGAGTTGTAATTTATACCGGGATTCAACTTTAATTTATTTATAGTGGCGAAATTTCGCCAGATAGGACGTTGTATGAATGGGTATCTGAACTTCAAACTGTCGCATCGCTTTGCGATTTTAGTCGGACTGTTCGTTCTTGGCTTCGCCACCTATGGCGTCTGGTCATTCAAAACGCTCAATAAACTCAAGGTCAACGGCCCGATTTACCAGCACATCGTCCAGGGCAAGGACCTGATCGCGGATATTCTGCCGCCGCCGGAATATATCATCGAGTCTTATCTCGTCATTCTGCAAATATCGGAGACCGATGACAAGGCCGAACAGGCCGGTCTGTTCGAACGTTTCAAGAAATTGAAAGGCGAGTACGAAGAGCGGCATGCTTTCTGGATCAAGGAGACGCTGGACAGCGATTTGACCGAGGCTTTTTTAAATCAGTCTTATCCTCAAGCCGTCAATTTCTACAATATTGCTTTCAACGAATATATCCCCGCCGTCAAAAAAGGGGACAAGGCCGCCGCATCGCAGGCGATGGGCCAGATGAAGACGGCTTATGAAATACACCGCAAGGCCATCGACAAGGTCGTTGAACTTGCCGGCAAACGCATCGCAGTCGATGAAGCGGATGCGAAGACGCAGATACAGTCCGCCACTCAATCCTTGCTGCTGATCCTGATTGTCTCGCTGGGCGGCGCATTGTTTGTAGCGATCATGATCCTGCGCAGATTGCTCGCGCTCTTGGGTGGCGAACCCGAATATGCCGTGAAAATTGCCCATACCATTGCCGATCGCAATCTCGACATCGATATAAAAACGCGCGCCGGCGACGAAACCAGTCTCCTTGCCGCGATGAAATCCATGCAAGGCAGCCTTGCCGGGTTCATCGGCAACATCAACAACAGTGTTCACAAGCTGGAAGATGCTTCTACCCGGCTTGCCGAGACGGCTGGACTGGAGGCGAGAAATAATTTTCGCCAGCAGGATGTGAACCATTCAATGGCCGCAGCGGTGGAGGAAATGTCTTCCACCGTCGCTGAAATTACTTCCACCATGGAAGAGTTGTCCGCCTCATCCAGCCAGATCGCCGACCATTCGAAATCCGTGGTGGATATCGCCAACCATACCTGGGAGCAGAGCAAGAAAGGTTCGGATTCGATGCAGCAACTACTCGTGAGAATGGGCGGGATTCGTGTCGACAATCAGGACAACCTGAAGGAAATTGTCGAGCTTGGCAGCAAGTCCAAGGAAATCAGCAAAGTGATGGAAATCATTAACGGCATTGCCGATCAGACCAAGCTGATTGCGTTCAATGCCGCGCTCGAAGCTTCCAGCGCGGGCGAAGCGGGTAAACGTTTCAGCGTGGTGGCAACGGAAATACGCCGCCTTGCCGATAGCGTGACCGAATCCACCAGCGAAATCGAAGGCAAGATCGAAGAGATTCAGAATTCCATCAGCCGCCTGGTCATCACTTCCGAAAAAGGCGCCACCACCATTGCCGCAGGCATGGTCGCCAGCGACGACGCCGCGAGCAGTCTGGGCGATCTGGTTGGCGCCGCCAGTCAAACCACTAGCGCCGCCCAGCAAATATCGCTTTCCACGCAGCAACAGAAGACGGCCAGCAATCAGGTCGTTATCGCCCTGCGCGAAATCGTATCGGCCAGCTCGAATACGGCAAATTCCATTAAAAATGTTTCCCAGATCAGCAAGAACATGCGCGATATGTCAGCAGAGCTGAGCACGATGGTCGGCCAATTCAAACTGGCTGAAGAACTTGAGCCGACATCAACGTCAGCCCACACGCTCAAAGCTTAGGGATGTGTTGAGGTGAAGATCATTCTGGCAGATGACCACGCCCTGTTCCGGGATGGTTTTGCCCTGCTATTCAAACAGCTGGAAGCAGGGGCCGTGGTGCTGGAAGCGGGGGATCTGGGCGCTGCCCTGGCGCTCGCGACGCATCATCCCGATGCCGACCTGATGTTGCTGGACCTCGACATGCCCGGCATGAATGGCTCGACTGGCATAATGCGGGTAGCCGAGGCGCATCCGCAATTGCCGGTGGTCGTGCTTTCCGCCAGTGAAAGCAGGGAAAACGTGCAAGCTGTCATTGCGGCGGGTGCCTTGGGGTTTATTCCGAAATCCTCCAGTTCGGCGGTGATGCAATCCGCCTGGTGCTTTCGGGAGGCGTTTATCTGCCGGCGCAATTAATCATGACCAATGAGGCGGGTAGATCCGGCCATGATGAACCGGTAAAATTGACCGGACGGCAAGGGGATGTCCTGCGCCTGCTGGCGGACGGAATGTCGAACAAGCAGATCTGTCGTGAACTGGATTTGGGCGCAGGGACCGTCAAGGTCCATATTGCTGCGATCTTCCGTGCCCTCGGCGTAATCAATCGGACCGAGGCCGTCAATGTCGCTCTCCGCCAGGGATTGATCGACTGACAGGAATGAGCCTTGGCCGTGCATGGTTTCCTTGTCAGGCGGGTTGGCTTACCAGTTGGTGCAGTTGCGCGTCCTCGTGACGGATATGCTTGACCAGCCAGTCGCGTAGGTAGGTCAGTATGTCAAACTGGGCCGTGAGCGGATTGACACGGAGTTCGGCATTGAATTCCATCAACTTTTGTTCGAAGCGGTGATGCTGGTGGCACTGGCGGTCCAGGGCCGTGAAGCCGTAATGCACCATCATTTTTTCCTCGGCGCGGAAATGCACGTGCGTGTACTGTCCCAGCGCATTGAGCACTCTGCCGACCTCGCGTGAGCCGAGCTTCTTTGCAACGACGCGATGCAGGTCGTTAATCAGGTCGAACAGATAGCGGTGGTGCTCGTCAATCGTGGGAATGCCCACGCTGAGGGATGCGTCCCAGGCCACCCAGTCCGATTTCCCGGTTTTGATTTCGGGCAGGCTGGCAATCTGATTGGGATTGATAATGTCGTCCCGATAAAGTTCGCGGATGCGCAGGATTTCAGGCATCGCCTTATCAAACGCCGCAACGACCACAGGGTCGAATTTCTTGCCGGAAGCTTCGTGAATCCAGTCGATGGTTTGTTGTAGCGGCCAGGCTTGCTTGTAGTGTTTAATTGCAATAATATATGATATTAACTAAAATACCGCCTACAGCGATTATTGTCGGAGGTATTTCATGTCCCGAGTTGCAGCGAAACTTTCATGCACAAAAGAGCAGGAGAAAGCATTGGGCAAACTTGCACGAAGCCGCTCAGAGCAGGCCCGATTGGTTGAACGAGCCAAGATTGTTCTGGCCTGCCTGTCGGGTAAGCGCAACGATCAAGTTGCCGCCGAGATGAATTTACGCCCCAATACGGTAGGCATTTGGCGCAATCGCTTTGCAACACAGGGATTGGCCGGACTGCGCGATCAGGCCCGTTCCGGCAAGCCCGCCACCTACGATCATCCTGCGTTACGGCAACGTATCCTGGCGCAACTGGAAATGCCGCCACCGGCAGGAATGAGCACTTGGGACGGTGGCTTGCTCGCGGTAAGTTTGAGCGTGTCTACCGATGTTGTGTGGCGCATCTTGCGCAAAGAAGGGATACAACTACAACGGCATCGATCATGGTGCGTCAGCACCGACCCGGAATTTTCCGCCAAGTCCGCCGACGTGATTGGCCTGTATCTCAATCCGCCACACAACGCACTGGTGCTCAGTATCGATGAGAAGCCGTCGATACAAGCTATTGAGCGAACCTGCGGTTATGTCCACACCAGTAGCGGCAAGATCGTGCGCGCAATGAAGAGCACATACAAACGTCACGGCACATTGAATCTGTTCGCCGCTCTGCAGGTCGCCACCGGTCAGATCCAAGGCAAGATTACAGCGACAAAGAAACGCGTGGACTTTCAGGCATTCCTTGACGATGTGATTGCAGAGCAACCGAAGGAGCGGGAGATTCACATTATTCTGGATAATCTATCGACCCATAAAGGAAATGCCGACTGGCTCGCCGCCAACCCCAACGTGACACTTCACTTTACGCCCACGTCAGCGAGCTGGCTCAATCAGATTGAAATATGGTTCGGAATTTTGCAGCGCAAAGCACTGCGGGGAGCAAGCTTCGAGAGTATTGATAAGCTTACGCAAGCCATTAAGGATTTTACTGCTGCATATAATAAAAATGCGGCGCCGTTCGTTTGGCGAAAGCGTGAAGCTAAAGGAGCGCAACTTCGCAATACTATTGTTAACTTATGCAATTAAACAGTAGAGACGCGGTGAGGTGAGTGCGTCGAAAACATCGGCAATCGAGCAGATTCGCGCCAGCATCGGGATGTTTTCTCCCTTTATCCTAGAAACCTGAGTTGCCCCCGTGCAATCTGCCTGAAACTCAGGCAGGCTATGGGATACACAACTATCAGAGGAGTCACCCGATGGGTGAGTCGAAGAATAAGCTGGTGAAGCGCAAAGAAATGCTTATGTCGTGCACTGGCGTGCAGACGATGGCGGGTCGGGTGCTAGTGCGCTGGGATACCGAAAGCGCCGCCACGCCGATGGGG
>JAUYFW010000135.1 GCA_030690835.1 Sulfurimicrobium sp.
CCTCTAGGCGACAAGTGAAATGTGAAACCGCTTGGGCTACGCCCTTGCTGTGAAGCGTGAAAGGTAAAAGCAGGTTCAGTGGATGTTTTTACATTTCACGCTTCACAAACAAAGCATAGCGAGTGACTTCACGCTTCACAAAACTGTTTCACGTTAAGTAAAGCGCTCATTCAGATATTGGATAATATCGGCGGATTCGTACATCCACCGGCTATTGCCCTGTTCGTCCGTGATCCTCAGGCAGGGCACCTTGACCGCTCCTCCGCCCTGCAATAATGCTTCTCGATTTTTCAGGTCATTTTTTGCATCGCGCAGCTCGATGTCGAGCGACAGCCGGTGGATTTCGCGCCTGACCTTGATACAGAAGGGGCAGGTCTTGAATTGATAAAGGGCCAGGCTGCGGCATTGCTGGTCGACCTGCTTTTGCTTGTCAGGCTGGCGCACGATGCCCTTGGGCGTGGTTACCGCCTCCCAAAGCAGCATGAGCGGGCCGATTACGAGGCGCAAAGTCTTGAAAAACATTCTTACTACCGATTTCATATGTAAATTCCAAAGCAATAATAAATGCGGCAGCTAAAGCTGCTTGATCTGGCGAGAAAACCCGACTTACGATGGCTCCCTCCCCCTTGACGGGGGAGGAGCGGGCCAACTGGTGCTTGTGCGAACATCGATCAGGACGCGTCGTTGCCCTCTCCATCTCCGCTGCGCATGCATTCGTCGAGTATTTCGCGCATCCGCGCCGCGCCGATCTTCTCCAGGGTGCGGATGTTTCGTTCCGGAATTTTGTCCGGGCGGGCATATCCGACGATCGCTCGTGCCAATCCCTCTTCCCTCAAGAGATGCAGGATCGGGTAGGGCGAGCGGTTGGTGTAGTTCTCGGCGTCGTCAGCCTCGGTGCCGGCGAACTGATAATGCGGATGAAGGCTTGCCACCTGGAATTCGCCCTCGTATCCTCCTTCATCGATCAATGCATCGACGATACCGAGAAAATCGTTGTAGTCGAGGAAGTCGTTCAACACGCCAGGATGGATCAGCACCGTGGTCTCGATCTCCCCGGCCTCCGTCGCGCGCAGTAGCTCCAGTTCCCTCTGGACGTCCTCCAGCAAGTCTTCCGGCCGCTCCGCCGCGCTCACCACATAGCGCACTTGCCCGCCCTCATAAGGCTTGCGGGCGAAAGGGCAGAGGTTCAGCTCGACCACCACGCGCTCGATCCAGCAGCGGGTGCGGGCAATGATCGTTTCAATGTCGGGATGATTTTTCATGCGCGGATGATACCAGTGATGGAGAGCAAGGCATCAACTGTGTGGCCTGCCAAGACTTCCCGTGCCGATTATGTTGTATTGTTCGCTTTTTGATTATTTGGCAAAAGTGCTAAAGGTTGTGCCGGCGTGAGTGAATATCCTGTTGTTGACTGGTCCGAGGCGGGCGAGAGCCGATCCGCCCGGTGGCGCTCGGAGAGCGGGGCGCCGCCGCCCAAGCGCGTGACGGTCGCCGATGACCGCATGACGGCTGATGCGGCTTATCGCCTCGCTTGCGAGGGCACCGCGCTGCTGTGGCGCGGGGATTTTCAGAATGCGCGCCAGTTGCAGCAGGCCATGGCGCGTCGCATCGACCGCAAACCGCGCAAGGCCGCTGCGTCGCCGGCCGAGGCATTCCATTTTCATCGACAGTTTCAGTCTCAGCGTGCGCGCATACTGGGGATGCTGTTGCTGCCGCTGGAGGCCGATTACGCCATTCCCTTGCGGCGCGCGCCCGATGTGCGGGAAGCCTGCATGGAGGCGTATGGCCCGCCAGAGGAACCGTCGGAAGGGCCGTCGGTGGTTTCGCTGCGCGAGTTGCTCGGCTTGATCGGGGCTCATGAATGGCGCAAGAAAGGCGTCGAAATTCCGGCACTCGGCGGCCGCATCCACCCATACTATGGCGTGTTTTCGCCGGTTCGCGGCGAGTACGTGGGGCTGGTGGCCGAGGCGCCGCTGCCTTCGCTGGATCTGGCCTTCGACATCGGCACCGGGAGCGGGGTGATTGCAGCGGTGCTTGCCCGCAGAGGGGTGAAACGCGTTGTGGCCACCGACCAGGACCCGCGCGCATTGGCCTGCGCGCGCGAAAATATCGACCGGCTCGGACTGCTTGGGCAGGTGGAAATTGTCCAGGCAAATCTTTTTCCGGAAGGGCGAGCGCCGCTCATCGTCTGCAACCCGCCGTGGCTGCCGGCGCGCGCAAACTCGCCGATCGAACATGCGATTTACGATCCTGAGAGCCGCATGCTGAAGGGCTTTCTGGCCGGGTTGGTCGACCATCTGGAGCCGGGCGGCGAGGGCTGGCTGATCCTTTCGGATCTGGCCGAGCACTTGGGATTGCGCTTGCGGGAGGCGTTGCTCGCCGCTTTCGACGCAGCGGGGTTGAAGGTGGTGGGGCGGATGGATGTGAAGCCGACCCATCCCCGCGCCTCGGACGCGAGCGACCCGCTCCACGCCGCGCGCGCGGCCGAGGTGACGTCGCTGTGGCGCCTCGCGGCGCGATGATGGGCCGCGTTTTCAGGAATCTTGTGGAATAATTCTGGATTATCCATTGGGATGCACGTGCATGTAGGAGCGCCGCCCCCGGCGCGAATCGCGGCGAGGGCGCCGCTCCCACAGCGGTGTTTTGGCTCTAATAACGGATAATCTGAAATAATCGCTGCGCAAAATGTACAACGCAGTCAAAAGGAAACGAATCAATGAATACCAGACGCCATCTTTTTACCTCTGAATCCGTAGCAGAGGGGCACCCGGACAAGATCGCCGACCAGATTTCGGACGCTATTCTGGATGCTTTTCTTGCCGAGGAACCCGAAGCCAAGGTGGCCTGCGAAACTTTCGTGGCCGACAACCTGGTGGTGATTGCCGGTGAGTTTAAAACCGTCCGCAAAGAGCTGTTCAGCGAGATTCAGAGCCGCGCCGCGGAGATCGCCCGCCAGGTGCTGCGCGACATCGGTTATCGCGATGCCGAAACCGGCATCGACCCGAACACGTGCGAAGTGCAGGTGCGTTTCAATCACCAGTCCATCCAGATTCATAAGGGCATTACGCTGGCGGGCGGAGACATCGGCGCCGGCGACCAGGGGCTGATGTTCGGTTATGCCTGCGACGAGACCCCGGACCTCATGCCCTATCCGGTCTGGCTGGCGCATCGCCTCGTGAAACGACAAGCCGAGCTGCGCAAATCCGGAGCCTTGCCCTGGTTGCGCCCCGATGCAAAAAGCCAGGTGACCGTCGCCTACGAAGGGCAGCGCGTGGCCGGCATCGAGAACGTGATCATCTCCACGCAGATCGAGCGCGATCTCGATCCTGCCTGGGTGACGCGGGAAATTACGCGCGAAATCATCGATCCATTGGTGCCGATGGAACTTCGCTCACCGGGGTTCAAGTTGTGGGTCAACCCCGCCGGTCCATTCGAAATTGGCGGCCCCAACGGCGACACCGGCCTCACCGGGCGCAAGATCATCGTCGATACCTATGGCGGTTCCTGCCCGCACGGCGGTGGCGCATTCTCAGGAAAAGATCCGACCAAGGTGGATCGCTCGGCGGCTTACATGGCCAGATATATCGCCAAGAATCTCGTAGTGGCCGGCTATGCCAAACGTTGCCTGGTTCAGCTGGCTTACGCCATCGGGGTGGCGGAACCGGTCTCGCTGCTGATTGAAACTTATGGCAGCGGAACCGTGCCGGATGAAAAACTGGAAATGATGGTGCGCAGCACCTTTGAGCTGACGCCGCGTGGCATCATCGACAGCCTCGATTTACGGCGGCCCATCTATCGGCAGACCGCAGCCTATGGGCATTTCGGAAGGTCGGAGCCGGATTTCACCTGGGAACGCGTCGATCAGGCTCAAAGACTGGCTTTGTTTAACGTCTAACTCAACATAGATTTCCCGCCCGACCCACTCTACCCAGGGCCAAACAGGATTATCATTTTACGAAGTTCCACGGATTTTAGAAAAACCATAGTCAACCCTGATTGGGTGCCGCATAAGGCATCCTCTCATCATGTTCGAGCAGGGAGAAACACCATGTCGAAATTTCATACAGAGGCGCTTCGAACCGCTGCTCTGCTGGGCCACGGAGGCGCGGGTAAAACTTTACTTGTCGAAGCGCTGTTATACGCCGCCGGCGCAATCAAAACGCCAGGAAGTATCGAAAAGGGCAGTACCGTCTGCGATTACAGCCCGCTAGAGAAGAGTGCCGGCCACTCCTTGCAATCGGCCATCGTCAATCTCGACTGGGACGGCGTCCGGATGCACCTCGTTGATACTCCAGGCTATCCCGACTTTTCCGGCCAGGCCATCGAGGTGCTGGCCGCGGTGGATACCGCCCTGGTTGTCATCAATGCGCAAACGGGCATTGAACTTTCAACCGAGCGCATGATGAAATGGGCCGCCAATCGCAAATTGTGCCGCATCATCGTGATCAACAAGATCGATGCCGACAATATCGACTTGCCCGGAATGGTGACTGACATCCGCGAACGCTTCGGGCGTGAATGCCTGCTGCTCGATTTGCCAGCCCACGATCGCCATGATGTGGTCGAGGTGCTCGAACACGATCAGGGGGAGGCGGATCTTGGTTCCGTTCAGGCCGCTCACCGGGCGCTGATCGAACGGGTGATCGAGGAGGACGAGACTTTGCTCGCGCGCTATCTGGAAGATGGGCAGGACCCGGCCCCCGGCGAATTGCACGTGCCTTTCCAAAAGGCCCTGTGCGAAGGACATCTGATCCCGATCTGCTTCGTTTCCGCCAAAACTGGCGCCGGGGTACGCGAACTGCTCGACATCCTGGCCCGGCTGGCCCCTAATCCCCGTGAAAGCAACCATCCACCTTTCTTCAGGGGCGAAGCGGGCAACGCCGGGATTGAAGCCTTTGACGCTGAGCCCGATGCCAACAAGCATGTTCTGGCCCATGTCTTCAAAATTATAGCCGACCCCTACATGGGGAAAATCAGCGTTTTCCGCATCCATCAGGGAACGCTGCGCAAGGATGCCCAGCTTTTTGCGGGCAACAGCAAGCGTCCCTTCAAGGTCAATCATCTCTATTTGCTCCAAGGCAAGGACTACATCGAAGTGGATGAACTGGTGCCGGGCAACATCGGCGCCATCGCCAAGGTGGATGAGATCGAATTCGACTGTGTGTTGCACGACTCTCACGACGAGGACCACCTTCATCTCAAACCCCTCGAGTTTCCCCGGCCGATGCAGGGTCTGGCGGTCGAAACCCGGCGCAAGGGCGATGAACAGCGTTTATTCGACGTATTGCACAAACTGGAACAGGAGGATCCCTGTTTCAAGGTTGAACGCCACCCCACTACCAATGAAACCGTGATCTGCGGCTTGGGTGAGATTCATCTCAAATCGGTACTGGACAAAATGGCCAGCCAGTACAAGCTCGAAGTCGATACCCGAACACCACTTATTCCCTACTGCGAAACCATCACCCGCAATGCTGAAGGGCACTGCCGCCACAAGAAGCAAAGCGGAGGGGCGGGCCAGTTCGGCGAAGTGTTCCTGCGCGCCGAGCCGCTGGAGCGCGGCAGCGGCTTCGAATTTGTGGACGTGGTCAAGGGCGGCGCCATTCCCGGGGTGTTCATGACAGCGGTTGAAAAAGGGGTACGTCAAGCCTTGGCGGACGGTGCCATCGCGGGTTTTCCGGTGGATGATATTCGCGTCATCGTCTACGATGGCAAGACCCATCCCGTCGACGGCAAGGAAATCGCTTTCTTTTCCGCCGCCCGCAAGGCCACCATCGAGGCGATTCGCGCAGCCGATGCCATCGTGCTGGAACCGGTCGTGAACATCGACATCGTGGCCGATGAATCCATGATCGGCGATCTGACCGGGGATCTGTCCAGTCGTCGCGGGCAGGTGACCGGCACCATGGTGCGCGGCCATGGCAGCGCATCCATTTTCGGCCAAGTACCCTTGGCCGAGCTGACAGATTACCAGTCCCGTCTGAAGTCGTTGACCGCCGGACGCGGCAATTACAGCATCGAGTTCAGCCACTATGCCCAGGTAACCGCGGCTATTCAGCACAAATTGAAAATGCAGTTCAAACCGCGAGACCAGGAGGAGCAATAATGCATCCTCATCAATCCGTCGGCTTAGGGCTCGTCCATGAACAGTCCGGGCTACATTCTTTAAAGGTGAAAATTGAGTCCAAATAAACCCTCTCCCCGTCGCGACATCAGAACTTCATTCATTGGGATGTCTGCGCGCTATGCCCCGATAATGGCTGTTGGCATGCTCTCGCTGTTTTTTTCCGCATGCAACAAAGCCCCGGAGAGTGTGCCTATATCCGACACTCAAAAACAACATGCCGCTGCAAAAGCAAGCTGTGTCATCGTGCTGGAGTCTCCCTTGGCCAAGGCGGCCAGCAGGGGAAATATTGCCGAGGTGAAAGAGTTGCTTGATAAAGGTGCCAGCCTCAATGTTTGTGACGCACTGGGAAGAACGCCACTCCACATGGCCACATTCTACGGCCACCCAAGGACAGCCGCGCTGTTAATCGCCAGGGGGGCGGATGTCAATGCGAAAGACTGGATCGGAATGGCTCCTTTGCATGCCGCAGTGCTTGTTGGCAGCGTGCAGGAAGTGGATTTGCTATTGGCTAACAAGGCGGAGATCAATGCTGTGGAGAATACTGGAGTAACCCCGCTCCATCTGGCAGCCGCAACTGAACAACCCCAGGTTGCGAAGATTCTAATCCAACGAGGAGCCAACCCATTGAGCAAGGATTTGAGTGGAGCCACCCCCCTCTTTTACGCGGTGAGAAATCAAAATCCGGCCATGACATCGCTGCTCCAGCAATATGAAGTAAAAGAGTAGCTCCTGATTTGATCCCATCTGCGCCAAGCAAATGTGTGGTCA
>JAUYFW010000137.1 GCA_030690835.1 Sulfurimicrobium sp.
CTGATATTCCTGCCAGGCATTGATGGCGTCCTGCCGGAACGCCTCGCGCTTTTCCTCGCGCTCGACGTACTGACGGATGGCCTCGCGCATCAGCCAGTGCGGGGTGCGGTGGCGGGCGTCAGCCAGGCGCTTCACGCGCTCTTTGGTTTCGGGGTCAATCTTGATTGTTACGGGGCTAATGGTTGCCATGCTCATCGCCGCCTCCAAACGGTATTGATAGGTAATACCTTAGCACAAAATCCAAGTTGAAAAGGCAGGAATGTCAGGCTTATTTTCCAATGAGAGCAGACGCTTTTCCCCGTACCTGAGATAATTCGCCGGGTGACACCTGGCCTTTGCGGCTGGCCTTGCGCTCAACCCAATCGAGACTTTTGATCTGATCGGACAGCGCGGCGCTGGGGCGGTCGCCTGCAATCAACACTTCGAACGGGTAGCCCTTGATCTGCGTGGTCATCGGGCAGCACAACATCAGGCCGGTCTTGCCGTTGTAGGACGAAGGGCTGACCACAAGCGCCGGACGATGACCAGCTTGCTCATGCCCGGCCTGCGGGTCGAAATGCAACCACACAATATCGCCCGCCTCGGGCACATAGCGACTGATCATTACAAAAGTTCCTTGCCTGCTAACGCACCGAAGTCAACTTCAGTATGCAGGTTTTCCGGCGTTATGCCAGCAAGCAGTTGGCCAAGGTCACATTCGTTTGTGCGAATCGGCTCGATGACGATGCGACCGCCCTCTTCACGAATCTCAATCGGATCGTCCAAGGCTAAATGGGCGGCTTCCATTATTCCGACGGGGATGCGAACGGATGCACTATTGCCCCACTTCTTCACGGTTACGCGCACGGCAATCTCCTTTGTTGATTCAAAGTAGATACAATATCGAAGAGCTTATGCTGTGTCAACATGGTAGATACATTACGTTGTCGCAGGTTAACCGCGTGGACACGGCTTGGCAGTCTATCCACCCTATATCGAGATTGCTTCGCTACGCTCGCAATGACGGAGCCCCAAAATAAGTCAGTCAATGTGTGGGTTCCCCCGGCCAAACCACCCGAGGACAAGAGGCGCGTTGTTTGTGCCGTAACCCACCAGGCTTCTAGGCACTCATGGAAAGGGATTGTGTTGCTGCGCAACGCTTGGTGGGTTATTAACCCACCCTACATTTTCTACAAGCCCAGCCGCTGCCAGATAGTGGTGATCAGCCCGGCCTGATTGAGGGTGTAGAAATGCAGCCCCGGCGCGCCGCCCTGCAGCAGGCGGTCGCACATGGCGGTCACCACGTCCAGCCCGCAAGCGCGTATCGATGCCACGTCGTCGCCATAGCCCTGCATTTTGAGGCGCAGCCAGCGCGGGATTTCCGCGCCGCAGGCGTCGGAGAAGCGTGCCAGTTGGGAGAAATTGCTGATCGGCATGATGCCCGGCACGATGGGGATATTGATGCCCATGGCTTCGCATTCGTCGCGGAAGTTGAAGTAGGCGTCGGCGTTGTAGAAGTACTGGGTAATCGCCGCGTTGGCGCCGGCATCGACCTTGCGTTTGAAGTTGGCCAGGTCGTTTTGGGCACTCTGCGCCTGGGGGTGAAACTCCGGGTAGGCCGCCACTTCGATGTGGAAATAGTCGCCGGTTTCCGCGCGGATGAAAGCCACCAGCTCGTTGGCGTAGCGGAATTCACCCACGTCCTGCATGCCGGATGGCAAGTCGCCGCGCAGCGCGACGATGTGCCGGATGCCATGGCTTTTGTATTCATTGAGGATGGCGCGGATGTTTTCCCGCGTCGAACCGATGCAGGACAGGTGTGGCGCGGCCTTGTGGCCTTCCTGCTGAATCTCGATCACGGTTTCCAGCGTGCGGTCGCGCGTCGAGCCGCCGGCGCCAAAGGTCACCGAGAAGAATTCAGGCTTGAGCTGGGCGAGCTGCCGGCGCGTGGCACGCAGCTTGTCCATGCCCTCCGGTGTCTTGGGGGGAAAGAATTCGAAGCTTAGGATGGGCTTATTCATTCAATTGGTCCTTGTCGTTAAGGTCTGCCGCCACGCCGCATCCAGCGCCTGGTCCAGCGTGGAAAGCGGGCAGCCGTTTTCCATGGCAAGCCAGAGATAGGAGGCGTCATAGGCGGTCAGACGTGTTTTTTCTGCCAGCGCGAGCACCGCACCGATATCCACAGCGCCCCGTTTGAGGTCAAGCCGCAAATAGGCCTCAAATTGCATGGCAATTTTTTCAGCCATTTCCGGGAAGCGGCGCCTTTTCATCAGACAGATGTTGGCCATCTCGTAATCAATCAGGCTGGGCGCCAACAAACGGAATCCACGGCAATGCTCCAGTACGGACTCTCCGTCGGGCTCATCGAAGACCACCGCCGCCAGGGACGATGCATCAATGACCGTATCGGGCATCGCGCATTTCCCTGACCCATTCCGCCGACTCCGGGGGTGTGGACAATTCCAGCCGTTTGCCCTGCTTCCAGACATCTTCCAGCGTCAACAAGGGGGGAGGCTGTGCAACACTCTCCAGAATTGCCAGCAATTCCCCTTGCAGAGAGCGATGATTGCGCGCCGCACGGGCCTTGAGCTGGGCGGCCAGCTCGTCGGGCACATTTTTGATCGAAAGGTTTATGGTCATGACCCACCTCCATATTGGATGCGATATGGATTCATTCTAGCACCGCCCGCAGATTCTCGGCAGGATTAAAAGGCCGCTTCAGAAGCCATGTAGGAGCGCCGCCCCCGGCGCGAATGCGGACGCAAATCGCGCCGGGGGCGGCGCTCCTACAGCGGTATTTTGGCTCTAATAACGGTAATGATTCGGCTTGTATGGACCATTCTTCGGCACGCCGATATACCTTGCCTGCTCTTCCGACAACTCGGTCAAATTCACGCCGATTTTTTTCAGATGCAGGCGCGCCACTTTTTCGTCCAGATGCTTGGGCAGCACGTACACGCCGACCGGATATTTGTCGGGGTTATTGAACAGGTCGATTTGCGCCATCACCTGGTTGGTGAAGGAGGCGGACATGACGAAGCTGGGGTGGCCGGTGGCGCAGCCCAGATTCACCAGGCGGCCTTCGGCCAGCACGATGAGCTTCTTGCCGTCGGGGAAGACGACATGGTCTACCTGGGGCTTGATGTTGTCCCACTCGTATTGGCGCAAGGACGCGATGTCGATTTCCGAATCGAAGTGGCCGATGTTGCACACGATGGCTTCGTTCTTCATCTTGGCCATGTGGTCGTGATTGATGACGCTGAGGTTGCCGGTCGCGGTCACGAAGATGTCGCCCTGGTCGGCCACGTCGTCCATGCGCACCACGCGGTAGCCTTCCATTGCGGCCTGCAGGGCGCAGATCGGGTCGATTTCGGTGACCCACACGGTGGCGCCCATGCCGCGGAAGGCTTGCGCGCAGCCCTTGCCCACGTCGCCGTAGCCGAGCACGATGCAGATTTTGCCGGCGACCATCACGTCGGTGGCGCGCTTGATGCCGTCCAGCAGGGATTCGCGGCAGCCGTACAGGTTGTCGAATTTGGACTTGGTCACCGAATCGTTGACGTTGATGGCGGGGAAAGCCAGGCGGCCTTCGGCGTGCATCTGGTAGAGGCGATGAACGCCGGTGGTGGTTTCCTCGGTCACACCGCGAATATTGGCCAGACGCGCGGAGTACCAGCCGGGGTGAGTCTTGAGGCGCTGGTTGATCGCCGCGTAGAGGGCGGTTTCTTCCTCGTTGGCGGGCTTGGCAATCACCGCGGCGTCTTTCTCGGCACGGGTTCCCAGATGCAGCAGCAGGGTCGCATCGCCGCCGTCGTCGAGAATCATGTTCGGCATGTCGCCATCGTGCCACTCGAAAATGCGGTGGGTGAAGTCCCAGTATTCGTCCAGATTCTCGCCCTTGTAGGCAAAAACCGGAATATTGTCCGCGGCGATGGCCGCCGCAGCCTGGTCCTGCGTCGAGTAGATGTTGCAGGATGCCCAGCGCACTTCGGCGCCCAGCGCGGTCAGCGTTTCGATCAGCACGGCGGTCTGGATGGTCATATGCAGGGAACCGGCAATGCGCGCGCCCTTGAGCGGCTGCGTGGCGGCGAATTCCTGGCGCACCGCCATCAGGCCGGGCATCTCGATTTCGGCGATGGAAATTTCCTTGCGCCCCCAGGCGGCGAGGGTCATGTCGGCGACTACGTAGTCGGTAAAAGTGCTCATAAATTTCTCCATTCAAGTTTCTGAATGGGCGCGGTTGTTACGGTTTCCTTTCCCCGAGCCTGGCTCCATGATCTGGAGTCGCAGCGCCCCTCGGGAGAAGGTGAAGCGTGAAGCCGCT
>JAUYFW010000139.1 GCA_030690835.1 Sulfurimicrobium sp.
GTGATTTGGTTTTATGCGTACAGCCTCGATTACTCGTAACACCCTGGAAACCCAGGTCAGCGTTACCCTCAATCTGGATGGCAACGGCCAGGCCAAACTGGCTAGCGGCGTGCCGTTTCTCGACCACATGCTGGACCAGATCGCCCGTCATGGGCTGATGGACCTGGATGTATCGGCCACGGGCGACCTGCATATCGACGCGCACCATACGGTGGAAGACATCGGCATCACCCTCGGTCAGGCTTTTGCACAGGCAATTGGCGACAAGAAGGGCGTGCGCCGCTACGGCCATGCCTACGTGCCGCTGGATGAGGCGTTGTCGCGCGTGGTGCTGGACCTTTCCGGACGTCCCGGGCTGGTGTTCGAGGTGGAGTTTACCCGCGCCCGCATCGGGGAATTCGACGCTGATCTGGTGCGCGAATTTTTCCAGGGTTTCGTCAATCATGCCGGCGTGACGCTGCACGTGGATTGCCTGCGCGGCGTCAATGCGCATCACCAGGCGGAGACGGTGTTCAAGGCCTTCGGTCGTGCCTTGCGCATGGCGGTGGAGCCGGATGCGCGCATGGCGGGCGTGATGCCTTCCACCAAGGGAAGTTTATGATTTTTTGGCCACAGAGTTCACAGAGAACACAGAGAAAACCTCCAGGCCTCTCTATGAGCTCTGTGTTCTCTGTGGCAAATATTTATAGCGGCTTGCACGGATGACAGATATTGCTGTGATTGACTATGGCATGGGCAACCTGCGCTCGGTGGCGAAGGCGCTGGAGCATGTGGCGCCGCAACTGGACATTGCCGTGAGCAGCGATCCCGACGTGATTGCCAAGGCGGGGCGGGTGGTATTCCCCGGCGTCGGGGCAATGCCGGACTGCATTCGCGAACTGGACGCGCGCGGGTTGCGCCAGGCCGTGCTGGAGGCCGCTCAAACCAAGCCATTCCTGGGAATTTGTCTGGGCATGCAGGCGCTGTTCGAGTCCTCGGAAGAGGGGCATGCCGCCGGTCTGGGCATCCTGCCCGGACGGGTGCTGCGTTTTCCTGCTGAAGCCATGGTGGATGACAAGGGACAAAAACTCAAGGTGCCCCACATCGGCTGGAACGAAGTTCATCAGGCGGCGGAGCACCCCATGTGGTCGGGGATAGCCAATGGCTCGCGCTTCTATTTCGTGCATAGCTACTACGTCGAGGCGGGTGAGCCGGACCTGGTGGCGGGCTTCACCCTTTACCCGTTTGCATTTACCTCTGCGGTGGCGCGGGATAATATATTCGCCGTGCAATTCCACCCCGAAAAGAGCCAGGCTGCGGGATTGACGCTGCTGGCCAATTTCGTCATGTGGGACGGTCAGGTCCGGCCAAGTGCTTGTGGCACCGATGCCTGCCTGTAATTTCAGATTCTTAACTTTTTAGCTAAAACGCCTACCATGCTAGTGATTCCAGCGATTGATTTGAAAGACGGCCACTGTGTTCGCCTGAAACAGGGCGAGATGGATTCGGCCACGATTTTTTCCGAAAATCCGGCGGAAATGGCGCGGCATTGGGTCAATCAGGGCGGGCGTCGCCTGCATCTGGTAGACCTCAATGGCGCTTTCGCCGGGAAGCCGGCAAACGAGCCGGCCATTCGTGCTATCGTCAAGGAAATGGGCGCTGAAATTCCGGTGCAACTGGGCGGCGGCATCCGTGACCTGGCCACCATTGAGCGCTATCTGGATGACGGCATCAGCTATGTCATTCTCGGCACCGCCGCGGTGAAAAACCCCGGTTTCCTGCACGAGGCCTGTTATGCGTTTCCCGGCCAGATCATTGTTGGACTCGACGCCAAGGATGGCAAGGTGGCGGTGGATGGCTGGTCCAAGATGACCGGCCATGACGTGGTGGACCTGGCGAAGAAATTCGAGGATTACGGCGTCAATGCCGTGGTCTATACCGATATCGGGCGCGACGGTATGCTCTCCGGCGTGAACATCGAGGCGACGGTGAACCTGGCGCGGGCATTGACCATCCCCGTCATCGCCAGTGGCGGCCTGACCGATCTGGAAGATATCCGCAAACTGTGCGAAGTGGAGTTCGAGGGCATCATGGGCGCCATTACCGGGCGCGCCATTTACCAGGGCACGCTTGATTTCGCAGCCGCGCAGAAGCTTGCCGACGAACTGTCGGGCGGGTCGAGCGTCTAGCATGGGCCTGGCCAAACGCATTATTCCCTGTCTCGACGTCACTGCTGGCCGTGTAGTGAAGGGGGTCAACTTTGTCGGCTTGCGCGATGCGGGCGATCCGATCGAAATCGCCCGTCGTTACGACGAGCAGGGCGCGGATGAGCTGACCTTTCTCGACATCACCGCCAGTTCCGATGAGCGCGACATCATCGTGCACATCATCGAGGCCGTGGCGGCCCAGGTTTTTATTCCGCTTACCGTGGGTGGCGGCGTGCGCAGCATCGACGATGTGCGTCGCTTGCTCAATGCCGGTGCCGACAAGGTGAGCATCAACACCGCAGCGGTGACCAACCCGCAACTGGTGGCGGACGCCGCGGCTCGCTTCGGCTCGCAGTGCATCGTGGTGGCGATCGACGCAAAGCAGGTGTCGGCAGAAGGCGAACCGCTACGCTGGCACGTGTTTACTCACGGCGGGCGCAAGGACGTCGGCCTGGACGCGGTGGCATGGGCGCAGAATATGGCAGCGCTGGGCGCGGGAGAGATTCTCCTCACCAGCATGGATCGAGATGGAACCAAAATCGGCTTCAACCTGGAGCTCACTCGTGCTGTTTCCGATGCCGTAAGTATCCCTGTCATCGCCAGCGGCGGCGTGGGCAACCTCGACCATCTGGTGGATGGCGTCAAGAAGGGGCATGCCGATGCGGTGCTGGCGGCGAGCATTTTTCACTATGGCGAATTTACCGTGCGCCAGGCCAAGGAATATATGGCAAAAAATGGTATCGAAGTAAGGTTATAGGCATGACGGATTCCTGGCTGAATAAAGTGAACTGGACGCACGACGGCTTGGTGCCGGTGATCGCCCAGGACAAGGATAGCGGCGCGGTACTGATGGTGGCGTGGATGAACCGCGAGGCGCTGAAACGCACGGTGGAAGGCGGCGAGGCCGTGTACTGGTCGCGCTCGCGCAAGAAGCTGTGGCACAAGGGCGAAGAGTCCGGCCACGTGCAGAAAGTGCATGAAGTCCGCCTCGATTGCGACGAGGATGTCCTTCTGCTCAAGGTAGAGCAGGTGGGCGGCATCGCCTGCCACACCGGGCGCCATAACTGCTTCTTCCAGAAACTGGAGGGGCAGGAATGGGTATCGATCGAACCTGTGTTGAAAGACCCGGCGGAGATCTACCGTGTTGCGCAGGCGGTCGTCTCTCATCAGGACGAGAAATGAGCGAAATTCTGAGCCGTCTGGCGGAAACGCTGGAAGGCCGTAAAAATGCCGATCCCGCCAGTTCTTACGTGGCCAGGCTGTACGCCAAGGGGCTGGACGCCATCCTGAAGAAAATCGGCGAGGAGGCCACCGAAACGGTCATTGCCGCCAAGGATGGCGACAAGGCGCAACTGGTCTATGAAATGGCCGATTTGTGGTTTCACAGCATGGTGTTGCTGGCACAGCAGGGGCTGCACCCCGACGACGTGCTGGAAGAACTGGCGCGGCGCGAAGGTTTGTCCGGGCTGGTGGAAAAAGCTGGGCGACAGGATGACGCCTAGTGGTTGAAAACCATAAATTGTAGGTCGGGATTTATCCCGACATTTCGGGCTGCACCCGCAAGGAGTGTCCCCGCCGCGAGCGGCAGCAAAGCTGCTCGCACTGGCGAGAAAGCCCGACCTACGCCGGGCGCCGGAACGGCGGGTAAAGGAGGCTGATATGCTGGACTGCATCTTCTGTAAAATCATCAAGAATCAGATTCCGAGCAAGAAGATTTACGAGGATGATGATCTCCTGGCTTTTCACGACATCCACCCTATTGCCCGGGTGCATTTCATGATCATTCCCAAGAGCCACGTGGATTCCCTGGACCGCTGTACCGTGGTACATCAGTCGCTGCTGGGAAAGATGCTGTTGCTGGCGCCGAAACTGGCGAAGGAGCAGGGCCTGGAGAAGGGCTTTCGCACCATGATCAACACCGGTCACGATGGCGGGCAGGAGGTGTATCACCTGCATGTGCATGTTTTCGGCGGTGACGCATTGATACCGCGCACCTAACCAAGTTAAAGGCAAAAACAATTTTGAATTATTAACCTAAAAAACTCATTTGGCCACAGAGAACACAGAGTTCACAGAGAGAAACAATGGTTTATCGTGAATATGAGCATCACCCACCGGGTGAACCTGATAACAATGCGAAACCCGCGTCATCTCTGTGTCCTCTGTGATCTC
>JAUYFW010000142.1 GCA_030690835.1 Sulfurimicrobium sp.
CCAGCATCAGGGTGTAGGGCAGAATCTGGTGATGGAAGGCGAAATAGCCGGTCAGGAGCGGCAGGGCGGAGAGAACCAGCACGGCATAGTCGTCGAAGCCGGAAATGAGACGCTTGACCGGGTCGAGCACTCGCCCCGCCACCAGCCCGGCCACGGCCAGCAGGGTCAGCAGCGAAAGCGCGTCGATCAGCGGCGAGGGCAGGCCGGGCCAGTTCAGGCCAAGGGTGTTGCGCGCGAACTGGATGTGGGGCGGGAACAGGAACAGGATGGCGAAAAATCCGATATGAAAACTGTAGGCGATCAGGGGCGTGGCGGGCGCGCGGCGCCAGGTGGACCATTTGGGCAACGAGCGGGTGAAGATCGTGCGCCAGCCGGAGCCGGGGCTGTGCGCGCGCGGCGCAGCCAGGTCGCGCCGCCGTCCCAGGCTGAACAGTTCGAAGCCGCGCAGCGCCATGCCGCAGAGAAACAAACCCAGCGCCCACTGGAAGCCGGGGCCGCGCGCCCAGAGCAGCAGATCGGTTTCGCTCATGAGGGTTTTTCCAGGTCGTCCACGCTCACGGCGACATGCTCCCGCCTTGCCTGGCTCTGCGTGTGGCGGTTCCAAAGGCCGATGGTGGCGCCCGCCGCCACGCCCGCCAGCGCCGCGCCCAGTACGACCTTGTTCGAGGTCGGAATGGGGGCCGAGAGGGGGCGATAAAAGCTACCAGCATCCCAGAAATTGGGCTCCGAGCACCCCAGGCAGCCATGGCCGGATTCGATGGGGAAGCTCACGCCCTGGTTCCACTTGGTGGTGGCGCAGGCGTTGAAAGTGGTTGGCCCCTTGCAGCCCAGTTCGAACAGGCACCAGCCGTTGCGGGCGCCCTCGTCGTCGAAACTCTTGGCGAACTTGCCCTGGTCGTAGAAGGGGCGGCGATAACAGCGGTCATGGATGGATTCGCCGTAAAACGCCTTGGGCCGTCCCAGGCCATCGAGTTCGGGCAGCGTGCCGAAAGTCAGGTAATGGGCCAGCACGCCGGTGATCACCACCGGGATGGGCGGGCAGCCGGAGATGTTGATCACCGGCTTGTCCCGGATGAGGTCGGATACCGCGACCGCGCCGGTGGGATTGGGGTTTGCGTGGGGAATGCCACCGAAAGCCGCGCAACTGCCGACCGCCACGATCGCCGCCGCGCCTTGGGCGGCTTCCCGCAGCATGTCGAGATTGCTCCTGCCGGCGATGGTGGAATACACGCCGCCGTCCTTGAGCGGGATAGCACCGTCCACCACCAGCAGATATTTGCCGTAAAACTTCTTCATCGCCGCTGCGCGCGCCGCTTCGGCCGCTTCGCCCGATGCCGCCTGCAGGGTGTGATGGTAGTCGAGGGAAATGGCGTCGAGGATCAGGGCTTCCAGGGTGGGGGTGTGGGAGCGGGTGAGCGACTCGGTGCAGCCGGTGCATTCCTGGAACGAGAGCCAGATCACCGAGGGGCGCAACGCTTTGTCCAGTGCGGCGGCGATGGCCGGAGCCATGCTCGACGGCAGGGCCATGAGGGCGGCCAGGCCGCCGCAGAACTTGAGAAATTCGCGCCGGGAGATGCCGTGCGCCTGCAAGAGCGCGGGCAGGGAAAGTTTATCGCTCATCGTCTTCTCCTTTGCGCCAGGCCAGGATCTGCTCCCGCGCACGGGCGCAGGCTGTCGGCAAAGCCTCCATCACAACAGCGGAGGGGAATTCGCCCCAGTCCAGCACTGCGGGCTGGATGCCGATCAGCGCACGCTGCGGCGGCAAGTTGTCGGTCAGACAGGTGACCGCCAGCAGATCGAGCAGGCCTACTTCATGCACGCTGCGCTTGCGGTTGGCGCCCAGAAAGCGGTCCATCTCGGCGCCGGAAAATACTTCGACCGCGCCGGGCGGGCCGCCAAGTTCGGCGGCATCGATGACCAACAGGCAATCGACAGCGCTGATCGGCCCCGCCAGGGTGAAGCTCAGCGTGCCGCCATCCATGAACTCGACCCCGGCAAGGTCCGCAGACTCCAGTTGCAACTGACGCATGGCATGAACGCCGGCGCCTTCGTCCTGCAGCAGGGTGTTGCCGATGCCGAGAACCATGATTTTGGGGGAGGGAAGGGACGCCATTTTAGCGGCGCTGCAACGGGGAGGGGCAGCCAGCGGCCGCATGGTGCGAATGAAGTATCGGATACCGGTTCATGGCGCGCCCCCCCTTGATAAGGTCGAACGACTCCAAGCTAGCACCCGTGGCGGGAAAAATCAATGCGCTACCAGTGGTATCCCCTGGTAGGGGTTTCTTCGACCTGATGCCAGCCGCCGCATTATCGCTTGCTGCTTAATGTGAAACTCGCGTAGCGAGCCTGCGTCCCTCTCTCCCTCCCTCATCCCAACCTTCTCCCAAAGGGAGAAGGAGCAATGGTTCCCCTCTCCCACCGGGAGAGGGGCTAGGGGTGAGGGAGAGTTAGGAGAGAGGGAAACGGGCATGGCGAAGCGTTGTTTCATGATTTGAGGCTGCGTTTCGCCATGCCCGTTAACGTTAAATGCGAAGTACGGCAAGAAAGCCGCACCACTGCTAGATGTTACGGAAAGGCTGCTCATTTTGTACCCGGTTCCATACCCGGTTTTGGCAATGCCTCCGTCCATCATTCCGCCCGCGCCGCTTGACGGATCGCTTCGGCGGCCCACTGGTTGAGGCTCTGCCCGTGCGCAGCGGCGGCGATGGTGGCGGCCTCGTGGAGTTCGGGATCGACTCGCAGGGAGAACTTGCCGGAAAAGTGTTTGCGCGGATCGACGCCATCCTCGGCGCAGGCTTCAAGGAAGACCCGCAAGGAAATCTCGCCTTCATGCCGTAGACCATCGACATCCTTG
>JAUYFW010000164.1 GCA_030690835.1 Sulfurimicrobium sp.
CGCAGAATCCGGTCTTTTTCGTCACCGGACCTGTGCAGCTGTTCGCGCGCCTCGCGCAGAACGCCTTCCTGACGGGTGTGGCGGGATTTTTCCTGATTGAGCTCCTGTCGCGTAAAAAACACCAGGGCGGCGCTCACCAGCAATGCCGCCACCAAGGCCAGCAAAGGGTAGCGCAATGCCTTCAAGTCGGCACCGGTCAGCCTCATTTACGAGCCCTTAGCACCACTTTGATCTTGAATTCGGCCCGCATGGTTTCGTTGCTCCCGGCATCCAGGGTATTGCCGCTTAGCGCAGTCGAGGAATGAATATTGAGGGGCATCTGGACCACGCTCACGCTGGCGATGTCCGGATCATGCGCCATTTTCCCGGCGAAGCGGTTAACGCTGGCCATGGCGCCACGATAATCGCCATGAAACGGCCTGACTTCACCTTCCACCATGCCGGATTCGCGCCAGCCGGCCGCGCCGGCGAGTGGCTGCGTCTCAGCTCCGGCCTTGCTCGTATCCTGGCCTGACGCGCCGAATTTCCAGCTCAGGCGGGTCAGCATGATTTCCGGGCTGGTTTGCAGTGCGCGGCTTATGGCCTGCATGGCCTTTTCCGGTGTGTGGCTGTCCTGCTTGATGCGAGTGGCGAGTTGCACGGCTTTTTCGAGATTGTCGGCGGAAGCCGGCGCCTGGGGGAAGGTTTTGGTGATCTCGACATAATGCGCCCGCAACGCCTGGGTCTCGGTTTCAAGCCGGTGCGTTGCGCTATTGAGCTGATGGCGCTGGTAGAGATTTGCGCCCGCCCATATCAGCGCGATCACCATCACGGCTGCGCTCGCCGCAACCATCAGCCGCCGTTGCTGGTGCCGCCAGAAGTTTCGGGTTGCGCTGGCCGGGGCGAGATTATTCGCCGGGTGCTGCAAGCCCAGCGCTATCATGTGCAACGCATAAGGGCAACGCAGGGACACACCGCCAAGGCGGGCGCTTAGCTCATTGTGCGACAGGCGCAGGGCGGAGGTGAAGCCGGGGTCGGCCTGCAGGCGCTGCAGCAATTCTTCCATGCTGTCATCGGTATCGAGCAGCAATACCGTCAGCTTCGCTTCACGTGCCATCAGGCGCAGGCTGTTGAGGTAAAGACGGGTTTTGCCGATATCCACGGCGAGATTGGCCGCGGAAGCGCCGTGTTCCTGGTCGGCAAGGGCAAGGCGGCTCGCTTTCAGCTGGTTGCCCTGAAAAAAACTTTGCCGTAACCCGCTGTTGTGCTTGGTCACTACCAGCAGGTCGGGCGCTATTAGCTTGAGTCTGGCTAGCAGATCCTGGGTCACCATGGGCAGCAGGTAGACCCCGGCCAGCAGTGCCTGGAACAAATGCAATGTCTCCAGCCAGGGGCGCAACAACTCGGCGTTGGTCAAGGCTGCGAACAGGTAATGGTCGTCGCGCCTTTTGTCTGGCTCGCGCCCCTGTATCCAGGCGGTGTAGTAGGAGGTGCCGCGGTAGAGCTGTTTCAGCTTGCGCCGGACCAGTTCCTGACGGGCGGAGCCGGAGACATGAGGCAGGATTTCGGCGTGATAATCCTCTTCCACGGAATTCACCATGAGATACACCGGGATGCCTGGATGGGCGTGCAGCAGGTTTCCGAACGCTCGCTGCCCGTCTTCGTTGATGGCGAATTCCTGGCAAGGCCCCAACTTGCCGCTCTCGAACACTGCGGCAATGGCGCGTTGCGTGGTCACGCAGATAATGATTTTGGCGGACATGGGCTGTCTAGGCTCAGAACTTCATTTTGCCCAATATATCGTAAATCGGGGTCAGCACCGAGAACATGATGGCCGCCAGAACCATGCCGAGCATCACGGTGAGGGCGGGTTCTAGCATCTTGAGCAGCTTTTCCACCGATTCCTTTACTTCACGATTATAGAAGTAAGTCACGTTGAGCAAAGCGGTGTCGAGCGCGCCGGTGGCCTCTCCCACCCGCAGCATGCGCACCACCAGGGGCGGAAACATGCCGAGATTTTCGAAACTTGCCGCCACGCTGTCGCCCGCGCTGATCTGCTGCCCGGCGCGCGCCAGGCCATCGGCGATGAAGCGGTTGACCACGATTTCCTCGCTGGTTTTCAGCGCATCGAGAATGGTGATGCCGGACTGATACATCAAGGCAAAAAAATTGGCAAAACGGGCGAGGATGATTTTTTGCAGAATCGGCCCGACGAACGGGATGTGCAGCTTGAAATAATCCCATTGATAGCGTGCCCGCGCACTCTGGCGAATCACCAGCGTTGCCGCCACCGCCGCCAGGATAGGCAAGCCGAAGACCAGGTACCAGTAATTGACGAACACCCCGGAGACAAATATCAGCGCCTTGGTCTGAAACGGCAATTCCTGCCCCATGTTCTTGAGAAAAGAGATCAGTTGAGGCACCAGGTACATCATGAGGAACACGATCACCCCGCCCACCACCACGAATACCATGGCGGGATACATCAGCAGGCGCTTGGTCTGGGCCACCAGTTCGTCCTGCCATTTCAGGGTAGTGGCGAGATTCTCGAACACTTCGGTCATCGTTCCGCTTTGCTCGCCGGCCTTGATCAGGCTCACGAACACGTTGTCGAATGCCGCGGGATGGTTATTCATGGCTTGCGACAGGGTTTTGCCGCCCTCCACTTCTTCCAGAATGGCGGAAAGAATTTCACGGAAACGCGGCTGTTCGATGCTGTCGCGCAAATCCGCCAAGCCCTCGAGCAACGGAATGCCGGCGCGGGAAAGCTGCTCCATGTGGAAACAGAAGGTAATGAGGTCCTGCCGCGTAATGCTGCCGCGGCCAAGCTGCATCGGCTCGTTCACCTTGCGCGCGGTAATGAGGTCGAGCCCCATGCGCTGCAGGCGCAGCTCCAGGTCAACTTCGTTGACTGCGGCAAGCTTGCCCCTGGCAGGGCTGCCATTCTTGTCAACGGAGTTGTATTGGTATGTCAGCATTCGATTGGTAGCATTCAGCGGTCAGCTTTCAGCACTCAGCTTGAAGCAAAACCGTCGCGCTGACCGCTGAAAGCTGATAGCTGAAAGCTAGCAATCAATGCAACCGCCCGGTCAGATCCACCACGCGAGACACTTCCATCAGGCTGGTTTTTCCCTCGATGATGCGCCTGATGCCATCGTCGGCGAGGGTGTGAAAGCCCTTCTCCAGCGCCACGTTGCGCAACTCCCTGGCGGTCGCGCGACGCGCGATCAGTTCATCCAGATCGCTGTCCATATGCAGCAATTCGATCAAGGCCATGCGCCCCTTGTAACCCTTGTAACTGCACTGCGGGCAGCCGTCCGCGCTATAAACCCGAGCTTCGTCACCGGGCAGCAAACCCAGCAACTGCTTTTCTTCCGTGCCGGGTGTATAGGGCTGTTTGCAATGGGGGCACAACAAACGCACCAGACGCTGCGCGATCACCCCGATGATGTTGCCGGCCATGATGTCGGGCAGGATGCCGATGTCCCGCAAACGCGGGAAAGCGCCGAGCGCGGAGTTGGTGTGCAGCGTGGTGAATACCTGGTGGCCGGTCATGGCGGCGCGGAAAGCCATGTCCGCCGTCTCGCGGTCACGCACCTCGCCCACCAGGATAATGTCCGGGTCCTGGCGCATCATGGAGCGGATACCGTTGGCAAAATCCATCTTCACCAGTTCGTTGACCGAAGTCTGGCGCATCATGGTCACCGGGTATTCCACCGGATCTTCCAGGGTCATGATATTGACCGAGTCCGTATTGATATGGCTCAACATGGAATAGAGCGTCGTGGTCTTGCCGCTACCGGTCGGGCCGGTGACGATCAGGATGCCTTCGGGCCGCGCCATCATCAGCTTCAGCTTGTCCTGCGTTTCCAGACTCAGCCCCATGCGTTCGAAAGAAATGATGGATTTTTCCCGGTCCAGCACGCGCAGCACGATGTTCTCGCCGTAGATCGTAGGCTGGGCGGCAACCCGGAAATCAATCGGACGGCCGTTCAGGTTCAGCGACAGCCGCCCGTCCTGGGGCGCCCGGGTTTCGGCGATATTCATGCCGCTGATCACCTTGAGGCGCACCGCGATCCCCGGCCAATAGGTCTTGTGCAGGCTGCGAATCTGCTCCAGCACCCCGTCGATGCGGTAGCGAATGCGCAGGAAGGCGTATTCCGGCTCGAAGTGGATATCTGAGGCGCCGCGCTTGACCGCGTCCACCAGCAACGAGCCCACCAGGCGCACCATCGGCTGGGTGTATTCCTCGTTGCCCGCCTGCAGGCTCTGGTAGTCGATCTCGCCGGTTTCGATTTCACGCAGGATGCCGTCCACCGAGAGCTCGAAACCGTAAAACTGGTCGATATATTCTTCCAGTTGCGCTTCGCCCGCGAGCACGGTGCGAATCTCGACATGGCCGCCAAGATGGGCGCGCAACAGATCCAGCGCCACGACGTTGAACACATCGCTCATCGCCACCAGCAGTTCCTTGCGCTCCGGGTTGAAGGCGATCGGCAGCAGACGGTAACGGCGCGCAAATTCTTCCGGCACCAGTCCCAACGCCTCGGCATCGGCCACCACATTGGAAAGGTCGATGCCCTCCTGGCCGATGGTATGCGCCAGAATGTCGCGAATCATGGCTTCGGTGACAAAGCCCAACCGCACCAGTTGCCGCCCCAGCGGCATGTCGTGCTCGGTTTGCTCCATCAGGGCGATGCGCAACTGGTCCTGGCTGATCAGCCCCTGCTGCACCAGCAGTTCGCCCAGGCGAAGCTTTTTGCGCTGTTCAGCCATGTTATTCGGCCATCTTCTGCAATTGCGCGATGCGGGCTTCCACGGTCGCGCGCTCGAAGTCGGCGCCTCTTTGCCGCTGCAGTTGCAAGGCGCGCTGGTAATACGTCAGGGCCGGTTTTGGCTGGCTGATTTGTTCCAGACTCACGGCCAGGTTGAAGGCATGGTCGGGGTTATCGGATTCCAGATGATAGGCCTGAAAATAGGCCTGTTGCGCTTCGGGCCAGCGCTTTTGGGTGGCGTACAGATTGCCCAGCGCAAAATGCAGGAACCCCGCCGGCTTCTCCGCCAGCAGTTGTTTCAATTTGGCTTCGCTGCCGACCGGGTCGCTGCTGCCCAGCAAATTCAGCAAACCCGCCTGGGCAAACATGTTCCTCGGCTCGACTTCGAGCGCGCGAAAATAAAGCTTGCCCGCCTCGCTGAAATTGTTCGAACGCGCCGCCACCGCCGCCATGCCAAGCAGGGCATCGACACTGCGTGGCTCCTGCTGCAAGAAGCGCTGATAATGTGTTGTTGCCGCGTCCAGCCGTCCCTCCTGCAAGGACTGATAGCCTTGCGCCAGATCGGGGTTGATTTCGCTCTGGCCGCCGCGCAGCACCTTGATTGCGTTATCCGGTGCGGCTTCCGCGCTTCCCTGCTCCGAAGCGGCAGCCCTTGCAGGTGACGGTGTGTTTTGGGCGGGGCTGGACCGATCGGATGATTCAGACCGCGCATCGAAAAACTCAGGCTGCGCGACTGCAACAGGGGCTGAATCCTGGACCGTCGGCAGATGATTTTCCACCTGCGGCACGGACGGTGTGGCGGAAGAAGGCAACGATGGTGAGGGCGCAGGCATCAACAGGCCCGGTTTGTTAATCGCGATATAGACATAAGCCCCACCGCCGGCAAACAGCAAGAGCGCCACCACGGAAAGAACGGCAATAAAGCGGTTGCGCTTGCCAACAGGCGGCTCTTTGGCGGCGAAAAGATTGGCCGCATCCTGCTGCCCGGCGCCGCCGCCAGCCGGTTTCTCGACAGGGGTATCCCTTACAACGGCTGCTGGCTCGGGAGTTGGCTCCAGGGACAACTCCTCGGCCAACTCACGCAGCGTTGGTTCGCTTTCGTTGTGCGAACTCTGCTGGCTTTCCTCGGCCTTCTTCAAGGCCTTCATCAAGAGGCTCATGGCTTGTCGACAGCGGCGGAAGCGTCTGGCAGGTAATGGCGAAATGCGCGCAGTTCGTCGCTATCGAGAGACGCGTTGTTAACCACGGTGGGGCGCAGGAAGATCACCAGCTCGGTTTGCGTCGCCTGGGTCTCCTGTTGCCCGAACAGGGCGCCGAAGTAGTCGGGACGAGACAAGACGGGGATTCCATCCCTGTTGCGCGCGGTATCATCCTGCATCAAGCCCCCCATGATAATGGTCTGGCCACTGCTAACCCGCAGAACCGACTCCATCTCGCGCACTTGCACCACCGGCACCAGATTCTGAATCCTGTCCTGCTGCGCCAAGTCCTTGTTAATCAGGGCAAGCGCCGGATTGGGGTCGGTCTTGTAGCCGGTCACGCGGGAAATCGTGGGGCGCACCGTCATCGAAACCATGCCGCCCTCGCTGATCTGCGGCGTCACGCTCATCACCACGCCAACCGGCACGGTGTGGGGCGTCGTGGTGTAAACCGGCTGGGTAATGAGGCCGGTGGAAGAAGCGGTACCCTGCTGGACGTCAATGGAAAAATACACTTCGTTGTTGACCACCTTGAGCAGGGCGCTCTGGTTGTTGATGGCCATAATCTTCGGGCTCGACAGAACCCGCGTCTTGCCGAATGACTCCAGCAAGTTCAGGGTTGCAGTCAACTTGTCCTTGGCATTACTGTATCCCACGGCAAAAAACGGCGCGAGGTTAGCGGCCAGATTGCTGCCGGCATTCGGGATGGTTTTGAAGGAAAAACCTGTCGCATTGCCGATCTTGCTCCAGTCGATGCCCGCATGGAACTGGTCCTTCAATGCCACTTCGACGATCGTTGCCTCGATCAATACCTGACGGTGAGCCGCATTCACCACATTATCGAGATACTCCTTGACCAGTTTTTGCTGCCGCTCGGTTCCCAGCACGGACACCGACCCCGCCACCGGATTGACGATCACCTGTTCCTTGATGTCCCCGACCACAGAAGGTTTGTCGTTGCCGAAAACATTGGTGAACAACGCGGGCGCACCGCTGCCGGCACGCGCCACCGCCTCCGCCTGACGCAGGCGGCCCTCACGCTCAGCGCGCACGGCCTCGGCCTTGACGGCTTTTTCTTCGGCATTACTGGCCACAGACTTGGTTGCGCCAAGAATATGCCGGATATTTTCTCCGATGATTACCCAGAAATTGTTGGCGGAAGAGCTCTTCACGGCGGTGGACGAAGTATTGCCGCCCGCGCCTTGACCAGCCCCCCCGGTGGTTGTCGCAGAGCCCACGCCCGCAATCTGTGAGGTCACGCCGATGCTGGACGTCGTGTCACGCGACAAATTGACGTAATCCACGCGGTAGGTGTGCATGTAGGGCGAATCGGGGGTAATGGAAAGCGTATTGCCTTCAATCTTGTAACGCAGGCTGACCTGTCGTGACAAGCGCTCCAGAATGGCTTCGAGCGGTTCGTTCACGGCATTCATGGTGACCAGGCCCTGAATCGCCGGATGAACGTCCACATTGAGCTTCGAATCGCGCGCCAGGGCAAACAGCAACTCCTTCACCGGCACTTCGTTCACCACCACGCTATAGGTTTGCGGCTTGGCCGAAGCTTTGGGCGGAGGGACGAATACGCTCGTCTTGACCGGCTCGGGGATGCCGGACGCCTTGGCTTGAGGCTCGACCTGGATGTGATTTTTGGAAATTGGAAGCGGCGGCGGATAGGAGGCACAGCCCGAGATGACAGCCACGACCAGCGCCATTACCCCCCAGCGCTGCAGCGGGCTTTCCCGCCGTCCGGCACATTCAGTCATATGTATCCCTACGCAACCTTTGTTGTTATGCGGCAACATCATTGATTCCGCCTGATTTCCGCCCTGACGCCCTGAACCGTGCGCAGATAGGGCCGGTAAACCTTGAGCGAGTCCGGCAAGACGTCCAGCGCCGCTGCCGTTTTTGCCCGATCGGGAAAACCGCCGTAAAGCACCGTCCACGCGGGCTGCCCGTTTACTTTTGAACGGTACACAAAAATCTGCTCCATTTCAATCTCATGGCTGATCTTTCTCAGGTGATTGTGCAATTGCCGCAGATCATTCGACACCATCAACTGGATGCTGCTGGTTGCCGGGCTTTGGGTTGCCAGCCAGGTTTCCGTTGCGGCCAGGCGCTGTGCCACCATGTCGCCCTCATTCGCCTGGTGCAGAGCGCTTTGCGCCACCTCTTCCGGAGCCGCTGCCTGGCGCGCGGCGGGTGGAACCAGCGCCGCCACGACCGGCGGCGCCAGCGGCTTGATGGGCGACGCCTGAAGAAAAGCATGCAAGCCCGCACCGACGGCCGTTCCCAGCACCAGCAAGGCCGCAGCCGCGGCCATTTTCGGCCAGGGAACGAAGCCCGCCGGCAGTTCGAAAGCGCTGTCTTCTATCGCCGCGCGAACATGTTTTGCGCTGAGCGTATGGGTGTTTTCCGCGAAAGCGGCCAGCAAGGTCTTGTCGGCAATGATATTGACGCGCCGGGTCAAACCCCTGGAGGCCCGCGCGATCAGTTTGATCACCGCCGGGCCAAACAAATCGGGGCCATGGTAATCGGCCGCGCGCAAGCGAAACATCAGGTAATCCCTGATTTCGGCGGCAGTCAACGGCTTGAGGGCAAAGCTGTGGGTAATACGCTCCTTGAGCTGGCGAATTTCCGCAGCGCTCAGGTTGCGGTCAAGTTCCGGCTGGCCGAACAGTACGATCTGCAACAGCTTGTAGTGCTGGGTTTCCAGATTGGAGAGCAGGCGGATTTCCTCCAGCGTGGCAAGCGGCATGGCCTGCGCCTCCTCCACGAACACCACCACCTGTTTGCCCTGGGCGTGCCGCTCCAGCAGATAATCCTGCAGCGCCTGCATGACTTCCAGCCGTGACGCCTCGCGCGGCAGCGAGAGCTGCATCTCGAAGGCGATGGCGTGCAGTATCTCGTCCGGCGACACGCTGGGATTGGCGAGATACACGGTTTCCACCTCGGCCGGCAAACGTTCCTGCAACATCCGGCACAACATGGTTTTGCCGCTGCCTACCTCGCCGCTCACCTTGATGATGCCTTCGCCCTGGCGGATGGCGTAAATCAGGGCGTCAAGGATCGCGCCACGATTGCCGCCGGAATAGAAAAACCCGGTATGGGCGGTAATCTTGAAGGGCGGCTGAGACAGGCCGAAATGGGCAAGATACATTACGGGTAGGACTCGTTGCTATAGGTCTGCATCCGGCTATACAGGGTGGTGCGATTCACCCCCAACAATTTCGCCGCCTGGCTCAGATTGCCGTGAGTCAACTTGAGCGCGGCTTCGACGTAGCTTTGTTCCCACAGCCTCAAGGTCTGGTCGAGACTGAAATTGGCATGGAGCTGCAAGTGCTTTTTCGCCAACTCCTGCATTGCCCGGGCATCGTTGGGCATGACCAAAGCCGGCAAGGCGTCGGCCTCGGTATCCAGCTCTGCCTGCAATTGCTCGCGGCTCACCGGCTGCCCGGCATACTTGGTGACCAGCCGGATCACGATATTGCGCAGTTCGCGCACGTTGCCGGGGAAAGGGTAAATCTGCCATATCTGTTGCGCCGCCGGCGTGAGCAGGAACGGCACGGAACCGCTCTGCCGCGCGTAGAAATCGCGGAAATGCTCCAGCAGCAGCAGCTTGTCCTCCCCCATGTCGCGCAACGGCGGCACGCTGACGGTGAAGACGCTGAGACGGTGATAAAGGTCGGCACGGAAGCGCCCGGCCTTGATTTCCTGGCGCAAGTCGCGATTGGTCGCGGCGATGATGCGCGCGTTGCTGTGCCGCGTCTGGGTTTCGCCGACACGCTGAAACTCGCCGTTTTCCAGCACGCGCAACAGCTTGGCCTGCAGCTCCACCGGCAGTTCGCCTATTTCGTCGAGAAACAGGGTGCCGTCGCTGGCATCCTCGAAATAACCTGAGCGCGCAGTGGCGGCGCCGGTAAAGGCGCCTTTGCTGTAACCGAACAAGGTCGGCTCGACCAGGGTAGGAGAAATCGCCGCGCAATTAAGCGCCAGATAGGGTTTCCTGGCGCGTGCGCTGAGGCGATGCAGGCATCCCGCCACCAGCTCCTTGCCGCTGCCGGACTCTCCCTCGATCAGCACCGGGAAGGGTGCATCGGCAAACTGGCTGATTTGCTGGCGCAGTTTTTCGGTATTAAAACTGTTGCCGAGGATATCGCAGGCGCGCATCGTTACCGCTGCGCTAGACTGCTCCGCCGCGCGCATGCGCAGCGCGTCGAGCAGCAGTGACTTGATCCGCTCCGGCTCGCACGGCTTGGCAATGAATTCCACCGCCCCCAGGGTACGGGCATGACGGGCGTTGGCGTCATCATTCTGGCCGGAGAGCACGACGATTTTGATCTCGGGCGCGCGCGCCAGCAGTTCGCCAATCAGCTTGAAACCTTCGTCAGGACGATGCGGCAGGGGCGGCAAACCAAGATCCACCAGCGCCAACTGGGGCGGCTGGTCCAACTGGCGCAACAGGCTGGCCGCCTGCTCGCGAGAATCCGCGACGTAGACCTCGAAATCCCTGCCCAGCACGAAATGCAGGGTATCGGTAATCAGAGGGTCATCGTCAACGATCAACAAGCTGGGTTTGGGTTGTTGCATAAGTTCGCAAATTGGTTATTTTTTGATTTTACATGACAATGCATAAAACTCCGGTGACTATTACACCTACACTGGATTTTCGATATCGATAAACTGGTGCCTCAGCCCAAGCTGCTGCGCCAGATGCGCTCCCAGCGCCTGCACCCCGTAACGTTCGGTGGCGTGGTGCCCGGCCGAGATGAACGCCACGCCCGATTCACGTGCCAGATGTACCGTATGTTCCGACACTTCCCCGGTTAAAAAGGCATCCACGCCGAGGTCGATGGCGGCCCCCAGGTAATCCTGCGCCGCACCGCTGCACCAGGCGATACGCCGAATAATCGCGGCATCGTCACCGATCACCAGCGGCTGGCGTTGCAGTTTCTCCTCGACCACCCCGGACAATCGCTGCAAGGACATGGGCTGAACCAGACGGCCCGCAGCCGCGATATTCTGCTCGCCAAAACGTTCCTCCAGCTGAAAACCCAGCAATTGCGCCAGTTGCGCGTTGTTGCCCAGCACCGGGTGAGCGTCGAGAGGCAGGTGGTAGACCAGCAGGCTCATGCCGTGCTCGATCAGATGCGCGATGCGGGCACGCTTGATACCGGTTATACGCGGGCTTTCGGCTTTCCAGAAATAGCCGTGATGCACCAGCACAGCGTCCGCCCCCGCCGCGCTCGCGGCCTGCAGCACATCCAGGCTGGCGCTCACGCCGCTGACAATTTTCGTCACCTCGGCGCGGCCTTCCACTTGCACGCCGTTTGGGCAATAATCGTGGAAGCTGGAAATTTCCAGCAATTGCCCGATATAACGTTCCAGTTCCCTCAATATCATAAGTGTCCTCCCATGCGTAGACTTTGGCTTATCTTCGCGCAAAGCGCAACTGTCGCTCTCGGCGTACTGTTCGTCATTTCGCTGCTGCGCCCCGAACTGCTGCCCTGGCGCAACGTCAGCAACGGCAGCGTGCTGATCCAGGAAGTCGCCCCTTACGCTGGCCCGCAACAGCTCACGCCACTCAACAGCGCGGCAAGGAAGGCCATGCCATCGGTGGTCAATGTTTTCACCAGCAAGGAAGTATCCATCCCGCGCCACCCCCTGATGGACGATCCGATTTTCCGCCATTTCTTCGGCAACCGCCCGGATGCGGAGCCGCAGCGCCAGTCCAGTCTGGGCTCGGGGGTCATCGTCAGCCGCGAAGGCTACATCCTGACCAATCATCATGTAGTGGAAGCCGCGGATGAGATCGAAATCGCTCTTTCCGATGGCCGCACCGCCACGGCCAAGGTCATCGGCACCGATCCGGAAACCGATCTGGCCGTGGTCAAGATCGACCTCCCCAATCTGTCCGCCATCACTTTCGGGCGGGCGGAGGAAATTCAGGTGGGCGATATCGTGCTGGCCATCGGCAACCCTTTCGGCGTCGGCCAGACCGTCACCATGGGCATTATCGGCGCGCTGGGGCGCAGCCATCTGGGCATCAACACCTATGAAAATTTCATCCAGACCGATGCCGCCATCAATCCCGGCAACTCCGGTGGCGCACTGGTCGATAGCAACGGCAACCTGATCGGCATCAACAGCGCAATTTTCTCCAAGACCGGCGGCTCGCTCGGCATCGGTTTCGCCATTCCGGTCAGCCTGGCGAAGCAGATCATGGAGCAGATCATCCAGCATGGCGTGGTGACCCGCGGCTGGATCGGGGTGGAAGTCCAGGACATCACGCCCGAACTGGCCGAATCCTTCAAACTGCCATCACCCCGCGGCACCATGATCGCCGGGGTATTGCGCGGCGGACCGGCGGACCAGGCCGGCGTCAAGCCGGGAGACATACTGCAGGCGGTAAATGGCAAGCCGGTCAGCGATTCCGCGAGCATGCTCAACCAGATCTCCGCCCTGCTGCCGGGAAAACCGGCAACCCTGAAGATTCGCCGCAACAAGATTGAAATGATGCTGCAGGTCAGTGTGGGCAAGCGCCCCAAGATGGCGAAAAATTGACCCCGCCCGCGCGATGCGCTACCCTCAAACGATATTGTTATCCTGACATCTCGTTCCGGCGCATGCATGAGACTGCACACCAAGACACTGCTTTTCTTCTTCATCCTGACGGGCTCATTGGTGCTGGTTCTGAGCGCCATCAGCCTGTACTCCTTCCAGCAATTCTCACTCTATACCGCCGAACGCCATGCCAGATCGGTGGCGGAATCCGTGAAAGTAGGCCTGACCGAGAGCATGGTCAATGGCACCATCGCCAAGCGTGCGGAATTTCTGGAACGACTGGCGCACGTCCCCGGCATAGAGGGCGTGCGGGTAGTGCGCGGAGCGGCGGTGACCAAACAGTTTGGCGCGGGTTTTGACTACGAACGCCCGGAAGACGGTCCCGAAACCCAGGTACTCACGCACGGCGAAGCCATTTTCAAGGTAGTGGAAAAAAATGGCGCCCCGGTCTTTCGTGCCATCATTCCCTACACCGCCGGCAATCAGGGCTTGCCCCACTGTATGCAGTGCCATGAAGTCAGCAACGGCACGGTACTGGGCGCAATCTCCATCGACATTCCCCAGAGCGAAGTCAAACGACAGGCCATCTTTGCCACCACCATAATCAGTCTGTCGGTATTACTGGTCGCCCTGCTGATGCTGCTGGTGCTGCGGCGGCAACTCCGGCCATTGATGGAAACCGCAGACGCGGTCAGTCATGTCGTCACCCGTGCGCTAAAAGGCAGTTTCAGCGGCCGTGTCAAACAACATAGCTCCGACGAAATAGGCGATATTGCCGGCAACGTTAACCGCTTGATGGAATTTCTGGATGACCACCTGACCACCATCGGCCGGCGTGTGGGAGACCTGATGGGGCAGCATCAGCAAAGCACCGGCAACCAGCTCGTCGCCACTACCGAAATGGTGGAAAGCCTGGTGGAGGCGTCACAGTTCAAGCAGGCGATCGAAGAGGACCAGAATAAACAGGACGTCTACCTGCGCCTCGCCAAGATGTTGTCCGACAAGTACGATTTCCGCTATTTTTCCATCTACGAAGTGGCCTCAAGCAAGAACCACATGTTGCCGATTGTAGTGGACGGCCAGATTAACGCTCCCTGCCGCTGGTGCGACCAGCAGATTCTGATAGATTCCGGCGCCTGCCGGGCAAAACGCACCGGCCACGAAGTCAATGCGGTGGATTTCCCGGACTTGTGCACGATGTTCCGCGATGACGGCAAGGAAGAAAAACACACCCATATCTGCCTGCCGATTATCCAGTCCGGCGCGGTGGGCTGCGTGGTACAGATGGTGATTCCCGCCGAGCAGGCGCAACTCGCCCGACTGCTGGTGCCCTACATTGCCGTGTACCTGCGCGAAACCGCACCGGTGCTGGAAGGCAAGCGCCTGATGGAGCACCTGAGGGAAAGTTCGCTGCGCGACGCCATGACCGGACTGTATAACCGCCGCTTCCTGGAAGAGTACGCCACCCCCCTGGTAGCCACCAACCAGCGCCGGCAGAGCGTTTTTACAGTGCTCATGCTGGATCTGGACTACTTCAAGCAGGTTAACGACACTTTCGGTCACGAGGCCGGCGACAAGGTGCTCAAGACGCTGGCGGAAATTCTGCTCAAAAGCGTGCGCAGTTCGGACATGCTGGTGCGCTACGGTGGCGAGGAATTCGTCATCGTGCTGGTGGATACTTCCGCCGAAATGGCGCTAAATGTGGCCGAGAAAATTCGTGCCAAGGTGGAGGAAACCAAGATTTCGCTGCCCGGCACGGTGCTGCAAAAGACCATTTCCATCGGCGTGGCAGAGTTCCCGACCGATGCGGATACCTTCTGGCAAGTCATCAAGTATGCCGACGTAGCCCTGTATGAAGCAAAGGACCGGGGCCGCAACCGGGTAGAGCGTTTCACGCCGGACATGTGGAAGGAAACCAGCGAGCGCTATTAAGCTCCCTTGTCCTGCTCCCGCTCGATGGCGTCCAGTTCACGCTCCATCTCCTGCTCGTCGAGCGGCTGGTAGTCCTTCTCCTGCGCCTGGTCTTTTGCCGACGGCCGCCCCATTATTGCCGCCGCGATGATACCCGCCTCATACAGCAGCCACAGCGGCACCGCCAGCATGATCTGCGATACCACATCCGGCGGGGTAAAAATGGCACCGATCACGAAGGCGCCGACGATGACGTAAGAGCGGATTTCGCGCAATTTTTCCACGCTCACCACGCCCATTCTGACCAGCACGATCACCACTACCGGCACTTCAAAGGTTATGCCGAAAGCCAGAAACAGGGTCAACACGAAATCCAGGTATTTGTTGATGTCGGTCATCACCGCCACGCCCTCCGGCGCGACAGAGGAAAAAAAGCCGAAAACCACCGGAAAGACCAGGAAGTAGGCAAACGCCATGCCGCACAGGAACAGTATCGTACTCACCGCCACCAGCGGCGCGGCGAGCCGTTTTTCATTACTGTACAGGCCCGGCGCGACGAACGCCCATACCTGGTAAAGCACATACGGCAGGGAAATGAGGAAGGCCGCCATCATGGCGACCTTCATCGGCACGAAGAATGGCGTGGTGACATCGGTGGCGATCATCTGCCCGCCTTTGGGCAAGCTTGCCAGCAATGGCTGGGCCAGCAGCGCGTAAAGCTCCTGGGCAAAGGGAAAAAGGCAGACGAACACCACCACCACCACGATAATCGCGCGCACCAGACGGGTGCGCAATTCGATCAGGTGGGAAATGAAGGTTTCGCTTAATTCGGGGGCTCTCATGCCGGGATATTCCTGGCGGGAGCGGCAGTGTTATCCGCCGGCGGGGCATCCAGGTTCAGTTCCAGTTGCGGCTGAGGCGCCTCGGCAGAGGGTAGCGTTTCCGCAAGACCGACTTCCAGAGCAGTTATCTGCTGCCGTGGCAACTCGACCATTTCGTGAATCTGTTCCGAAACCGCCTGGGAACCCTGGCTCAGTTCCTGAGAGACGGACTGCTCGATGGAGTTTACCGAGGAACGTATTTCGTCCTGCAGCTTGTGCAGTTCCTCGGCATGAATCTCGCGATTGATGTCCGCCTTGACGTCGGCCACATAGCGCTGCATGCGCCCGAACAGATGCCCGGCGGTGCGCGCCACTTTCGGCAGGCGTTCCGGCCCGATCACGACCAGCGCGACGATGCCGATCAACAGTAGTTCGGAAAAACCGATATCAAACATAATTGGCGATGAGTGACGGGCGATGAGTAATGGGTGGGGACCATCCCCCTTACCCATCACTCATTCCCCATTACTGACTTTTAGCCTTTTCCTTGATTTCGCCCTCGATGGTCTGGCCGGTGGCGCTGGCCTCGACCTTGGGCACCGGTTTCTCTTCTTCCTTCACGGCATCCTTGAAGCCCTTCAGCGCGCCCCCCAGATCGCCGCCGATATTGCGTAATTTCTTGGTGCCAAAAACCACCAGCACGATAACCAGAACCAGCAGCCAATGCCAGATGCTAAATGAACCCATTTTTTATCTCCAAATAAGTAAAACCAATGTTTAATTTTGAATGTTTAGTTTTAAATTAGCGTAGTCGCGCCAAAAAGGCGCTCATCCATTAAACATTCAACATTAATCCTAGAAACCTCAGTTCAAGCCACAGAGATCACAGAGGACACAGAGATGACGCGGGTTTCGCATTGTTATCAGGTTCACCCGGTGGGTGATGCTCATATTCACGATAAACCATTGTTTCTCTCTGTGAACTCTGTGTTCTCTGTGGCCAAATGAGTTTTTTAGGATTATCGCTAAACATTGGCTATTGCCAGGACACCTCGATCCTGCAACTCAAAATTGATGAGGTTTCAGCCCTGACTCACGCACTTAATGAAGTCACTCAAGGAACGCGAATGATGCGCCACACCTCACACTTCACACTTCACATTTCACACAAAAAATGAGCAAACGCGACTATTACGAAATTCTCGGCGTCAACCGCGACGCTTCCGATGAAGAACTGAAAAAGGCCTATCGCAAGCTGGCGATGAAGCACCATCCGGACCGCAATCCGGATAATCCCAAGGCGGAGGAGCATTTCAAGGAAGCCAAGGAAGCCTACGAAATCCTCTCGGACGCCAGCAAGCGCACGGCCTACGACCAGTACGGCCACGCCGGGGTAGACCAGCAGGCCGGCATGGGTGGCGGCGGCGCGGGCATGGGTGGTTTTGCCGATGCCTTCGGCGACATCTTCGGCGACATCTTTGGCGGTGGGGGCGGACGCGGCGGGCGCTCCAACGTCTATCGCGGCGCGGATTTGCGCTACAACCTGGAAATCTCGCTGGAAGATGCCGCCCGTGGCGCGGAAACCAAGATCCGCATTCCCACCATGGAAAAGTGCGAGCCCTGCAACGGCTCGGGCGCCAAGGCCGGCACCCAGCCGGTGACCTGCACCACCTGCGGCGGCCATGGCCAGGTGCGCATGCAACAGGGCTTCTTCTCCATCCAGCAAACCTGCCCGCGCTGCCACGGCAGCGGCAAGATGGTGCAAAGCCCCTGCCCAAGCTGTCAGGGCGCGGGCCGCGTCAAGCAGCACAAGACCCTGGTGGTCAAGATCCCATCCGGGGTGGATGAAGGCGACCGCATCCGCCTCTCCGGCGAGGGCGAGGATGGCGTCAATGGCGGACCTCCGGGCGATCTGTACGTTGTCATCCAGATCAAGCCACACCAGGTATTCCAGCGTGACCACGACGATTTGCACTGCGAAATGCCGATCAGCTTTACTGTTGCCGCGCTGGGCGGCGAAATCGACATCCCCACCCTGGACGGTCACGCCAAGATCAAGATTCCCGCCGAAACCCAAAGCGGCAAGGTCTTCCGCCTGCGCGGCAAGGGCATCAAGGGCGTGCGCAGCCAGCACCACGGCGACCTGATGTGCCACATGGTGGTGGAAACGCCGGTTAGCCTGACCGAACGGCAAAAGGAATTGCTGCGCGAACTGGAAAGCATCAATCAGGAAGACGGCTCGCGCCATAACCCCCGTGCCAAGTCGTGGATGGATAAGGTCAAGCAATTCTTCGGTTAAAGACGGTAGGGTGGGCAAAGCGTAGCGTGCCCACCGTTAAACCTTGGGTCCATAACCTAATCGTCATAAATAAATTCAATAAGCCGGCTATACTTGGTCGGCTTATTTATTCGTACCTATCTAATGCCTGAAGAAAAAAACCTCCGCGTCGTCAATGAAGCCATCATCGGCGCCTTCGGCTTGCCGCCCGGCAAGCTCTACGTCAGCATCAAGGGCGACCCCAGCCTGCGCGAAACCGTGCCCCTGCGCCCGCGCCAGGAAAGCCGCATCGACCGCAACGCCGACCAAGTACTGGAAACCTGCGGCTGGCTGCTGCGCAAAACCGGTTGCCATGGCATCTACATCGGCTTCAACAGCAGCGAAGTCCGCACCGAATCGGTGTTCAACCCTTTCAACTACGAAATCCACGATGCCGAAGCCCTGATCCAGGAAGGTTACAAGGAACGCCACTTCGTCAAGGTGCCCTACCAGAAGAAGATGAAAATCATCAGCAAGGTCAAGGACTCGATGCAAACCGGTCCGCTGCGCGAATATCTGCCCCCTCACTGGCAA
>JAUYFW010000165.1 GCA_030690835.1 Sulfurimicrobium sp.
TTCGTGGAGCGGGCATTTGAAGATGCCAAGGGGGCTTGTGGCATGGCGGACTATCAGGTCCGGGGCTGGCTGGCATGGCATCACCATATGGCCCTGGTCATGGTGGCACTGATGTTTCTGGCCAAGGAGCGCATGGCGCACCGCGATACCGTGGAACTGTTGTCCTGCAACGATCTGGTGGAAATCATGCGCCACAAGTTGCCGTGCAAGATCGAAACGGATGCCGATCTCGTCGCGTCCATCGAGGATCGACATCGACGACGACAAGTCGCCAGGGAGTTTGCTTACAGAAAACAGGCTGTTATCCTCTCAGCATCGGAGTGTGATGGAATCTGACAAAGTAGAATTACATTTACGGTCGACGCTTGAACTTCTGCTGCAAGCGGCCAATGTAGCACGTTGCCATCAACGTCCGCAAAGGGTTGGTAGCATGCGTTGCTAAGGCACAAAACCGGACGTACAGCTTCGCTTAGAGCCAGCCGTCCGCTTGCCGGCTGACACCTGCCATTCAATTGAAGTGACGCCACGGGCCGCTCTGGCCGATAAGGAGACCGCCACCGCCCTCAGCATGATATTTTTCCACGTCTGGCACGGCCCTGCTTATTCAATGGAAAAACGTGCAGCCAATAACATGCCAGGTCATTAATGCGCAAAGGACCCTACCAACTGGAAAATATTTTCTCACTCATCTTCACAAACCAGGACCATCCCGCCCCCTGTACCCTTGATCCATCCACGGCGCCTTCCCCCGTGTATGCTTCGGCATCCTGCTCGCCTCAACGCCAAGCCCACCTTGCCTGCCTCTCGTATCGCGTGAGGTGCCATAGTGGTTCTGGGTGCGATCCACGGAATGCCCCATGGCTTGCGCCACCTCGTCGGTACTGAGCTTGTCCACCGCCTCGGCACGGAACTGGTGACGGTAGCTATAGGGGGTGACTACATACCCTGGGTCTGGTCACAACGCCTTGCTGTACCAGGCCATGGTGGCAGAAAGATTCTTGCCGCTCTTGACCTGAATGTTCACCGACCCGGTTTCTGATCGCTGGCACAATTTCACCAGATGCTGCGCCGAGGGAAACGTGGGATCCACTTTCACCTTGCGCCATGCCTGTCCGTATTTGTCACCGTGACGCTTGGTACCCTGGATATAAAATTCCAGTTGGCCGTCGCAGTAGCTCACCTTCACCCCCAGTTCCAGTTCGCTTGGCCGGCAGCCGCAGCAGTCGAGCACGGCAATTGCATGCGCGTATTTCGAGTCTTTCACCCAGGACCAGTATTGTTCCTGCCAGGTGTCCGGCAGGGAGGACAGTCCCTTGCGCTTGCCGGTTTGTTTCAACGGACGCTTGGGTGCTGGTGTGACTTCTTGCTCAGTGCTTTCCTGGTCGGCTTGATCTGGATCTGCATCTGATTTTTTTGCCTCGGCTTTTTCCCGAGCTTTGGCCTGTGCTTCTGCCGCCAGGGTCTGCGCCTGCGTCCATGCGCCAGGTTCCACTTGCTGGCCTTGTCGGCATCGACTGCGATCCGGGTCGGGCTTCAAGACATCCAGCACCTTGACCAATTTCCGAAGATCATTGATCACTTCATAATACTTGGGGCCAATCCCTTCCCGCCTGGACACGGCGCAGACTCTCCCCGGCGCTGAACCACACCATGGCAGCACGGTAATAATAGAAGGTCCGTTTGGTGTGCGCCATGTCGACAATGTCTTTCGCCTCCACGCCACGTGCATCCATCCGGATGCAGGCTGCCATGTACTGTTGCGCAGTGGTCTTGCGCGGGACGGGACTGACTGAGAGGAGTGGGTCTTTCTTCGGCAGCAGCCAGGCCTTCTTCCCACCGTCCAGGATGAAGCGTCCCTGCTTGTCTGCGCCTTGAACGCCAAGCTGTATGCCTGCCACCTGTTCCCTGGCGTATTTCACCAGGGCGAAGGCGGACTCCTGGTCGCTGATCGCTTCGTGATAGAAAGGTATGGCCTGATTCATATGGGTCTCCCCTCAGCCTGTTCGCCTACGGCGACTTATCCAGGGCGCGCGCTTTAAGGCGCGCACCCCAGATAAGACCAGGCTTATTATTCCAAGTTCGATCTTTGGAATAATAATATTTCTATTGCGGCGGTTTATTGATCGTAATCTAGCATTTCGCGCGTAGTGTTATGTTTAATGCCTATAACATTCGCACTGAACTCAGCCATCACATCATGATGCGCTTCATACGGGATTATTCCGGCAATCAACAATCAAAGTCAAGATTGATGGGAGACCCTGGTTAGGAAAATTTATACAGTACTTTGTGATCACTTCCAGTTAAATAATTGCAAATCGACCGGGTTTTTGCTTGACGACAGCTGAGCGGCTCGTTATATCATCAATGAATCACTATAGTGCATTGTTTAGTATGTTGTTTTTGTAAATATTGTGTAACTACTTTGTCAAGATGATGAACAACCATGGAAGAAAACGACGTTAACGCATCAATCACCAGTTCGACGGATAATTTGTCAGAAGCTCATTCACCGAAGGTATTGCGCAACGAGAGTGCGAAATTGAGAAAAGCGCGAGAGGACACGGAGAAGGCACGCAAAAATCTGGAGCTCCTGGTCGCGCAGGAAAAGGCGATCGAAAAAGAGGACAAAACCAAAGAGCTTGAAATTCAGAAAGAGATGGAAAAGAGTGTGAATCAGCACCTGGCCATTCTCGCCAGGTTGGAGGGCATTGATTTCCGCACCCCGGATGGGCGCTTGAATTCCCGGCGCAACAATTTGAATGAGGCTTTGATCGCCGGATGTTTTGCGCAGATCAAAACGGAGGTCGATAACAGGCCAGGATTTGCTGCCCAACTGGAGGAGGAAGGCAGAAAGGTGTTGGCTGAACGGGCGAGAAAATTTGTAAAAAACATTAAACCGGCGCCGAAAACTACATCACCTTCTTGAGGTGGCTACCGCACCCGGCACGGCAGTCACTGGCGCCGAAGCCGTTCACCAGCACTTCGCCAGCGGTAGCTTGATTGACCTGGCATTCCGGGAGGGGGTGGCGCAGCACTTCGACAATTTGCACGCCGGGGGCAGCCAGCAGATAGTCGATGTGCCAGCGCAAGGTTTTGGTGGTTGACTGATGGCGGCGCACGCGCGCTTCGAAATTTCGTTTGGCGCTTCCCGTGTAGCAGTAGCGCCCTGCCGGAAAATCAAACGTGCCGAAACGGCCTATGCAAACACTAACCGGTGCCGACACCTCGATCAGCAACTGGTAGGTTTGTGGCCCTTGTTGCGGGTCAGTCGTGGCAGTAGGGGTTGCTGCGTCGTTCATCACCGAAGGTCGACATTGGGCCATGGCCGGGAATGAAGGCGACGTCATCGCCCAGCGGCCAGAGGCGGTTTCGGATGGAGGAAATCAGGGTATCGAAATCGCCTTTGGGGAAATCGGTGCGTCCGATCGAGCCCTGAAACAGGACGTCGCCCACGATGGCCAGACGGCTGGGTGCATGGAAAAACACGACGTGGCCGGGGGTGTGTCCGGGACAGTGCAGCACGTCCAGCGTTACGTTGCCGAACTGCACGGTGTCGCCCTGCTCCAGCCAGCGATCGGGGGTAAAGGGGCGCGCATGGGGGAAGCCGAACTTCATGCTTTGTTCTGGCAGGATGTCGATCCAGAACTGGTCTTCGCGTTGTGGGCCTTCGATTGGCAGGGAGAGTCGTTCGGCCAGTTCCGCTACTGCACCGGCATGGTCGATGTGACCATGGGTGACCAGGATCTTCTCCAGGGTTACGCCGCATTCTTCAACGGCCAGGAGAATGCGTTCAATATCGCCGCCGGGATCCACTACGGCTGCACGGCTGGTTTCTTCGCACCACAACAGGGTGCATGATGCGGTATTGCATGGTTGTGTCAGGCAGTGGCTAGTGTTTTGTGTAGTGGGCAGTATAGCAGTGAAGCGATGTCAGCCTGGGCGGTGGGGTGAAGCAGAATGCTATACTGCTGGTTCAGAACAAGAATGATTCCCTTCGTATGACCCGCTCAGAATTGATTGCCTCTCTCGCCGATAAAAACCGGCACATCACCCAACCCGATGTCGAATTGTAAGGGTAGTGCGCCAATCACGACGATGCGGATGGCGCAGCCCCCATCTGAAGAAGTTGAATGCCTGCGCGTCGAGATCGCCCGCCTTGTTGCACTATTGGAAGCCAACGGTATCGAATGGCGTTTGGCGCTGAAGCCAGAGCCATTGGCTGCGACACCTGCGGCAATAGAGCCTGCGCAAATCAGCACCGACGAAAAAGTGGCGCTGTTTCGCCACCTGTTCCGGGGACGCACCGACGTCTACCCGATCCGCTGGGAAAGCAAATCAACCGGCAAGACAGGCTACGCACCCGCCTGTGCCAACGAGTGGCGAGTAGGACTCTGCGACAAAAAACGCATCAAATGTGCGGATTGCGGAAATCGCCTGCCAATTCAGCTGTCGGATGCCGCCATTTACAAACACCTCGCTGGCGATCATACGGTCGGTGTCTACCCATTGCTATCCGACGACACCTGCCATTTCCTCGCGGTCGATTTCGACGAGGCCGAATGGAAAGAAGACGCGCAGGCTTTTGTCCAGTCGTGTCACGAACTGGGCGTACCGGTCGCCCTCGAAATCTCACGCTCTGGCAACGGTGCGCACGCATGGGTATTTTTTTCTGGCAGCGTGTCGGCGAGGGATGCACGCAGACTTGGCACTGCCATCATCAGCCATACGTGCGCCCGCACCAGGCAACTGAAACTCGAATCCTATGACCGGCTTTTCCCCAATCAAGACACGATGCCAAAAGGTGGCTTCGGCAACCTGATCGCCTTGCCACTGCAGAAAAAACCGCGTGAAAACGGCCACAGTGTGTTTGTGGATGGATCCTTACGTCCCTATCCTGGCCAGTGGGCGTTCCTTGCTTCCATTCAGCCGATGCTGCCACACGACATCGAGTCCACCATCCTGCGCGCTACCGGCGGCGTGCATCCGCTGGATGTGACTTTTATCGACGAGGATGACCTCAAAGAACCGTGGAAGCGCCCTGCCTCTACCAGCAAACGACTGACTGGGCCAATGCCAGAAACGCTCAGCGTGACGCTGGCCAATCTCATCTACTTCGAGAAGGCGCAACTGCCGCAACCACTGGCCAACCGCCTGATCCGCCTTGCCGCCTTTCAGAATCCCGAGTTCTACAAGGCACAGGCCATGCGTTTCACGGTGTGGGACAAACCCCGCGTGATCGGCTGCGCGGAAAATTATCCGAATCACATCGCATTGCCTCGCGGCTGTTTGGATGCTGTGCAGGATCTGCTGAAAGAAAATAGCATTCACGGCGATCTGTGCGATGAGCGCTTCATAGGAGAGGCGATCGACGTGGCTTTTGCCGGGACACTGCGACTCGATCAGGAAATCGCCGTGGCCGCGATGTTGCATCACGACACCGGCGTGCTGTGCGCCCCGACCGCCTTCGGCAAGACCGTGGCTGCTGCTGCGATGATCGCCCGGCGTGGCATAAATACCCTTGTGCTGGTGCATCGCACTGAATTGCTGAAGCAATGGCAGGAACGTCTACAGTCATTCCTTGGTGTCGGCAAGGGCGTGGTCGGAACCATCGGCGGCGGGAAAGCCAAGCCGACCGGTAAGATCGACATTGCTGTGATGCAATCTTTGTCGCGTCAGGGGGAAATCAACTCCCTGGTCGAAAACTATGGTCACGTCATCGTCGATGAATGCCACCATATCGGAGCTGCATCGTTCGATGCGATTCTGAAGCACGTCAAGGCGAAATACGTGCTTGGCCTCACCGCCACACCGATCCGCCGCGATGGCCAGCAACCGATCATCTTCATGCAGTGCGGACCGATCCGTTACACGGCAGCAAAACCGGCAAATGCACCGCACGATCTGGAAGTCGTTCCACACTCACTGTACAAGCAAATCGACTTGCCGCAGGAGGCCGGCATTCAGGACGTGTTCCGCCAACTTGCCTGCGATTCTGATCGGACGGCGGCGATTGCTACTGAAATCGAGAACGCGTATGGCCAAGGCAGAAAGCTACTCGTTCTGACAGAACGAACCGAGCATCTGGATGCCATCCTGGTTGCGTTGGAGGGAAAGATTCAATCGCTCTTCGTGCTGCACGGACGGATGTCGAAGAAGCTGCGCGCCACGGTGATCACGGAACTCGACGCGCTACCGCCTGATGCGCCGCGCGTCCTGCTGGCTACTGGGAAACTGGTTGGTGAAGGCTTTGACCATCCGCCGCTTGATACCCTGGTGCTGGCGATGCCTATTTCGTGGAAAGGGACGCTGCAGCAGTATGCGGGCAGACTCCACCGCGAGCACGCGACCAAGACTGACGTGCGGATTATTGACATCGTGGACACTGGTCACCCTGCGCTGCTCCGAATGTGGGACAAGCGCCAGCGCGGGTACCGGGCGATGGGATACAGAGTCAGGGAATGATCGGCGATGCACCCCAGATAGCCACATTGCATGGCAGTTTTCCTTGATTACTCGTTACTGGAATTTGAGTTCGTACGTTTCATCGGCCGGTTACATATGGTGATTCAATGTTACTTTCGCCCAGCCTATTCCTAGGCCTGTTGAGCGCATGGTAACCCACGTAAATATCCATCCGCTCAACACGAATACACAGCAATGCACTCCAGCATGGTGTTGTTGTGAATTTCCAGGATAGCCGGAATACCCCCATTGCTATCCACTTGGTAGCCACCCGCAAGATTCCACGCTATGGGGATACCCAGGGAATTAGCCATCTCAAACACACACTTATCTCGCGCTTTCATTTGTTCGGTAGTTAAGAACCGGCCAAGCGGATCATTGATGTGCTGATCTGCTCCTGCTTGATACAGAATGACATCACAGTCCCGCATGTTTGCTACCCACTCAGGAATACGCGACAAAAACTCATCGGCCTGATACGGAGCCATATATTCCTTTCCAGATGTGTAATGCTCAATCCAGGATTCGGCTTGGTGGTGCGCGATTAGATCATCGGTTCCATTGCCATAGTGCATGTCAAAATCGAGAATGCCCACACGGGTGGCCAATCCCTCAGCTTTCAAAGCGAAAGCGGCCACCATCAACCCATTGAACGTGCAATATCCGAATGCCGATGCGTATCCGGCATGATGAAACCCAGAACACGGCGCAACGGCTACTTTGTGGTTACGAATCGCCTCGCGCGCCGCTGACAACATCGATCCAGAGGTGTAGAGCAGAGTTTCAGCGACTTCCGGCAACTGATTACCAAACCCATTATTGATCTCACAGGCCACGATCTTATCCACATAGTCCGGGCAGTGAACCCGTTTGAGTTCATTTGCACTCACTGGCGCATATTCAATGATTTCAATCGGCAAACCAAGCCTTTGCCAAGAACCAACTACACGAGCCGGCTTACCTGCGCTCGGAGAGATTGCTGATATTGGCTACCATCTTCGGGGTGTAGAAAACTGGAATTAGACCGATGCGCCCCTTTGAATTCGCTTCGTAAAACATGTTGCCACCTTCTGTTGAATGTTCTAGATGGCATGTATTTGACCCTGAAAGTGCGTCACAACGTGTCGCGTGCGAACAATTTGCTCCCTACATGATATTTATGAATCGCTCAGAAGATACTGCAGAGTATGCATTGTACTTATTATGAGCAGGGATTCAATATTCCAAGACCGGTAGCAAATAAGGTAACGCGCAACGAATCATCCATTTTTGTATCGTTTGGAGTGCCAACAATAACCGTCTGATCCGACTTGAAAAAATCCGGCAAAGCACATTCCAGCATTTCCATGACTTCGTGATATTCAATCGGTTGAAGAAGATTGGCGGAGATGTTTACCAGTAAACCCACTACTGTCCGACAGATTTCAAGTTCACTTGACTGAAACCCTTTATGGACGCTGGTTTTGACATGATTATCCATTCCGACGATTTGAAATCACCTGTTGCCACAAAGCCGTATTGTTCCCGATTTGATCGGCAGACGGGGCGGCAACATGAATCGCGGCAAAACGGTTTTCGCACAATTGCTGGACTTCGTTCCATTCAGTCATTTCGAGCATCTGGTCGATCGCTTTGCGGCCAACCACGGTATCAAACACTTTTCCGCCTGGAGCCAGTTCATCTGCATGGCCTATGCACAACTGACCCGGCGCGACGGGCTGCGCGATTTGGTTGCCTGCCTCAATTCCCAGCGCACCAAGCTCTACCATGTCGGCATTCGCAGCAAGGTGTCCCGTTCCACGCTGGCCGATGCCAACGAGCGTCGCGACTGGCATCTGTTCGAGGCGCTCGGCCATCGCCTGATTGCCATTGCCCTCGAACTTTACCAGGACGAGGACATCGGCTTGGGACTCAAAGAGCCGCTTTACGCCATGGACTCGACCACCATCGACCTGTGCCTGACGCTGTTCCCATGGGCCGATTTCCGCTCGACCAAGGCCGCAGTCAAGGCACATACGATCATCGACTTGCGTGGCGCAATTCCCGTATTTCTGTCCATCACCACGGGCAAAGTCCACGACGTGAATCTCCTCGATGCGATACCACTGCCTGCGGGTGCCATCGTCGTTATCGATCGGGGCTACCTGCACTTTGCCAGACTGTATGCCTTGCACCAGCGCCATGTCACATTCGTCATTCGGGCCAAGGTCAACTTGCGCCATACCTGGATTGCTTCACGCAAGGTGGACAAATCCACAGGGTTGCGGTGCGACCAAACCATTCTGTTGGCCACGCCAAAATCCAAAAACGCTTATCCCGAACGCTTGCGCCGGGTTTCCTTCCGCGACCCGGAAACCGGGCGACATCTGGTGTTTCTGACCAATCGTTTCGATTTGCCGGCGCTGACCATTGCCGAAATCTACAAGAGCCGCTGGCAGATCGAGCTGTTCTTCAAGTGGCTCAAGCAAAACCTTTCCATCAAGCATTTCTTCGGCAACTCAATCAACGCGGTCAAGTCGCAAATCTGGATCGCCGTCTGCGTTTATCTGCTCGTTGCCATCGCCAGGAAACGGCTCAATCTTCCAGCTTCCCCACAGATTTTACTGAATCTTTTAGAGGTCAATATGTTAGATAAAACACCAATAGATCAAATGGTTGGACGAAGCCGCTATCGCGGAGAAAAGCGCCCCATCAATTTGGTTCAAAGTCATAATTACTCCTGCGCCCCGCAAGGGATTTTTTGCACTTTAGCATGAGGAGAATGATTATGAAACTCGAATATCCACAGCCCTTT
>JAUYFW010000191.1 GCA_030690835.1 Sulfurimicrobium sp.
GCGCGGCTGATGATCGTGGGGCAGGCGCCGGGGCGGCGGGTGCATGAGACGGGAATTCCGTGGAACGACCCTTCCGGCGATAGGCTGCGTCTGTGGCTGAATATGTCGCGCGAGGCGTTTTACAACGAGCAGCGCATCGCCATCATCCCGACGGCTTTCTGCTATCCCGGCACCGGCGCCAACGGCGATCTGCCGCCGCGTCCGGAATGTGCACCGCTGTGGCATCCGCAATTGCGCGCGCAGTTGCCCCATCTGCGGCTGACGCTGCTGGTCGGCAGTTACGCGCAGGCTTATTACCTCGGCAAGCGCGCCAGGAAGACGCTGGGCGCGACGGTACAGGCGTGGCAAGAATATCTGCCGGAATTCCTCCCCCTACCGCACCCCAGTCCGCGCAATCAGCGCTGGTTTAAGACAAACCCCTGGTTCGAGCAGAACCTTTTACCGGCTTTGCGGCAGCACGTGGACGCGCTGTGGCAGGGGTAGTCTTTTCCGCCTGCTGGCCGGGGCGGCGCGCGCCTTCCGCAGCGGTTCCCGTGCCGGCCGGCTGCCAGTAGGGCACCAGGTGTTTCTTGCCGTTGCCGATCAGGTCGCTGCGGCCCATGCGTTTCAAGGCTTCGCGCAACAGCGGCCAGTTGTTGGCGTCGTGGTAGCGCAGGAAGGCCTTGTGCAGGCGGCGCTGGCGATCACCCATGGGGATGGACACTTCCTCGCTGCTGCGCGTGACTTTTTTCAGCGGGTTGCGATGGGTGTGGTACATAGTCGAGGCCAGTGCCATGGGGGTGGGCAGGAAGGCCTGCACCTGGTCCGGGCGGAAGCCGTTGGCCTTGAGCCAAAGCGCCAGGTTGAGCATGTCCTCGTCGGTGGTGCCGGGGTGGGCGGCGATGAAATAGGGGATGAGGTACTGCTCCTTGCCTGCTTCTTTCGAGAACTTCTCGAACATCGCCTTGAACTTGTCGTAGGTGGCTATGCCCGGCTTCATCATTTTCGACAGCGGACCGGGTTCGGTATGCTCGGGGGCGATCTTGAGGTAGCCGCCGACGTGGAAAGAAACCAGTTCCTTGACGTATTCCGGGCTTTTTACCGCCAGGTCGTAGCGTACGCCGGAGCCGATCAGCACCCTTTTCACGCCGGGGATGGCGCGCGCCTTGCGGTAGAGCTGCACCAGCGGGCCGTGGTCGGTTCCCATGTTGACGCAGATGTCGGGGAATACGCAGGACAGGCGGCGGCAGGCGGATTCGATTTTCTCGTCCTTGCAGTGCAGCCGGTACATGTTGGCGGTCGGGCCGCCCAGGTCGGAAATGGTGCCGGTGAAGCCGGGCGTCTTGTCGCGGATTTCCTCGATCTCGTGCAGGATGGACTGCTCCGAGCGGCTCTGGATGATGCGCCCCTCGTGCTCGGTGATGGAGCAGAAAGTGCAGCCGCCGAAACAGCCGCGCATGATGTTGATCGAGAAGCGGATCATCTCGAAAGCCGGGATGCGCGCCTCGCCGTAAGCCGGGTGCGGGCGCCGGGCGTAGGGCAGGCCGTAGACGTGGTCCATTTCCGCCGTGGTGAGTGGAATCGGCGGCGGGTTGAGCCACACTTCGCGTTCGCCGTGGCCCTGCACCAGGGCGCGGGCGTTGCCGGGGTTGGATTCGAGATGCAGGATGCGCGAGGCGTGGGCGTACAGCACCGGGTCGTCCTTGACCTGCTCGTAGGACGGGATGCGCACCACGGTGTGGCTACGGTCCCGTGTCACTGTAGGGTGCGTCCCACGCACCAACTCCTGGTGCGTGGGACGCACCCTACTAGCATCTTCATAGGGGCTCGGATGAGGCTCCACCTTGCCCGGCATGTCGAGATGGCTCGAATCCATCTCCGTCCAGCCTTCGGGAATCCCCTTGCGCATGAAAGCGGTACCGCGCAGGTCGGTGATGTCGGCGATGGCCTCCCCGGCGGCGAGGCGGTGGGAAAGGTCCACCAGCGCGCGCTCGGCATTGCCGTAGATCAACATGTCGGCCTTGGAGTCGGGCAGCGCCGAGCGCCGCACCTTGTCCGACCAGTAGTCGTAATGGGCGATGCGGCGCAGGGACGCCTCGATGCTGCCGACCACGACATTGGCCTTGGGATAGGCCTCGCGGCAGCGCTGCGAATACACGATCACCGCGCGGTCGGGGCGTTTGTTGGGCTCGGCATTGGCGGTGTAGGCGTCGTCGGAGCGGATCTTGCGGTCCGAGGTGTAGCGGTTGACCATCGAATCCATGTTGCCGGCGGTAACGCCGAAGAACAGGTTGGGCTTGCCCAGTTGCTTGAATGCCGCCGGGCCGTGCCAGTCGGGCTGGCTCAGGATGCCGACGCGGAAGCCCTGGTCCTCCAGCAGGCGTCCCACCAGCGCCATGCCGAAGCTGGGGTGGTCGATGTAGGCGTCGCCAGTGACGATGATGATGTCGCAGCTATCCCAGCCGAGCACATCCATCTCCGCGCGCGAGGTTGGCAGAAAAGGCGCGGTGCCGAAGCGTTTGGCCCAGAATTTGCGGTGGGAGGTGATGCTGGGTGCGGTTTGCATGGATGCTATTTTAGTCTCAAAGGCTTCGTTCGGGCGGTCATAAAAAGTTAACACTGCAGTCATTTCGGCGTCATCGCCACTGCTTATCGTTCTCTGAAATCATCAGGAGGAGGACTTTATGTTGCTGAGCCAACAACCCCAAGTCGCACCACGCCGCGATACCAGGCTGTTTTACTGCTTTGCCCAGAATGGCGCCGATATCGAGGAAGCGCAGCGTCTGCGCTACAAGGTCTTCGCCGAGGAAATGGGGGCGCGACTGTCAACCCGCAAGGCCGGTGTCGATGAAGATATTTTCGACCCTTACTGCGATCACCTGCTGGTGCGCGATGGCGACAGCAACGAAGTGGTCGGCACCTACCGCATTCTGAGCCCGGAAAAAGCCCGCAAAATCGGCGGTTTCTATTCCGAGAGCGAATTCGATCTCACGCGCCTTGCTCATTTGAGCGACCGCATGGTGGAAGTGGGACGCTCCTGCGTGCATCCGGATTACCGCAGCGGCGCGGTGATCACGCTGCTGTGGGCCGGTCTGGCGGAATACATGGAACGCGGTGGTTACGAATACCTCATCGGCTGCGCCAGCATCAGCATGGCCGATGGCGGGCACGCCGCCGCAAGCCTGTTCGAGCGCATCAAGGTGGACAACATGAGTCCGGTGGAATGGCGCGTGCGGCCACGTAACCCGCTGCCGCTGGCAGCTCTCAATCGCGAACTGAACCCGCCGCTGCCGCCGCTGATCAAGGGTTACTTGCGTCTCGGCGCCTACATCTGCGGCGACCCGGCCTGGGACCCGGATTTCAATACCGCCGATCTACTGGTGCTGCTGCCGCTGGCGCATCTCAGCCGGCGTCATGCGCGGCACTTTCTCGGGCGGCTGTCGAGCTAGTAGGGGCGGTTTTAACCGCCCAGGGCGAATGAATTCGCCCCTACGGATGTCGCCGCCCGAATACCCGGCCCGATTCCCCTAGCTGCGCCGCCAGGTGGTGCCCTGCGGCGAGTCTTCCAGCAGAATGCCGGCGTCGGCCAATTCCTTGCGGAGGCGGTCGGCCTCGGCATAATTTTTTGCCTGTTTGGCCGCGGAACGGTCGGCGATGAGCTGCTCGATTTTTTCAGGGTTGTAGTTTGTTCCAGACGCAAATCCCGTAAGAGCAGGTAGAGTGACGTCTACATACATATGCCCTACACGACCTTGCAGAAAAGCCACCGGATCGTCCTGTAGCAGTCCCAGCACTTCGCCCAAAGATTTTAGCAGGCCCGCTTGCTTCGGATCTTTGGTTTTGTTGACCTCGGTAGCGAGTTCGAACAAGGAAGCGATAGCCTCTGGCGTGTTGAAATCATCCTCCATTGCGGTCTTGAAGGTTGCTGCGAAGGGCGTCTGCCAATCTATGTCGGTGGATTGAGCCGGCACATTCTTCAGCGCGGTGTAAAGCCGCGTCAGCGCACCCTTGGCATCGTCGAGATGCTGGTCGGAGTAGTTCAGCGGGCTGCGGTAATGGGCGCGCAGGATGAAGAAGCGCACCACTTCCGGGTCGTATTTCGCCAGCACTTCGCGGATGGTGAAGAAATTGCCCAGCGACTTGGACATCTTCTCGTTGTCCACCCGCACGAAGCCGTTATGAATCCAGTAATTGACGTGCTGGTGGCCGTGCGCGCCTTCGGACTGGGCGATCTCGTTCTCGTGGTGCGGGAACTGCAGGTCCTGGCCACCGCCATGGATGTCGAAATGTTCGCCCAGCAGCGCGTCGCTCATCACCGAGCACTCGATGTGCCAGCCGGGACGGCCTGCGCCCCAGGGCGAGTCCCAGTTTGGCTCGCCGGGCTTGGCCGATTTCCACAGCACGAAGTCGAGCGGGTCGTTCTTGCCCGCCGCGACGTCCACCCGTTCGCCGGCGCGCAGGTCGTCGAGCGACTTGCCGGAGAGCTTGCCGTAGCCGGGAAAGTCATGCACGGAGTAGCACACGTCGCCGCTTTTTGCCACGTAGGCCAGCCCGTTGTCCATCAGCGCCTGGATCATGTCTATCATGCCCGGCACGTACCGGGTGGCGCGCGGTTCGTGCGCGGGTTTCTGCACCCCCAGCGCGGCGGCATCCTGGTCCATGGCGGCGATAAAGCGTCCGGTCAGGGCGTCGATGGGTTCATGGTTTTCGGCGGCGCGCCGGATGATCTTGTCGTCGATGTCGGTGATGTTGCGCACATAGGTGACATCCAGACCTTCCGCCCTGAGCCAGCGCTGGATCATGTCGAACACCACCAGTACCCGGGCATGGCCGAGGTGGCAATAGTCGTAAACCGTCATGCCGCACACGTACATGCGGACCTTGCCGGGTTCGATGGGGACGAAATCCTGCTTGGCGCGGGCGAGGGAGTTATAGATTTTTAGCATGCGGAATTTTACCTTAAAGCTGTCTTGCGGATCATCACTCTTATGTTGCAGCTTGATATTCAGCCCGGCCAGATAGTGATTTCCGCACGACTTCCTGCGCAAGAAGCTCCGTCACATCGACGAGTCCCTTGCCACCGATTTCAATTTTTACCAGCGGCAGTTCGGTACAGGCCAGAAATACGACTTCCGAGCCGAGGCTGTCGAGTATCGACTTGAAGGCAGCCCTTGCATACGGATGTCCAGCCCCGAATCGCTTGATATCGGCCACCAGGTCGTTTACCTTGGTTGGCTGCGCGGGAACCTCGATATCCCCATATCGACCGAGAACGCGATAGGGAGACCATTTATCAAGAATAGTTACCGCCTGGATCGATACCAGTGCGAACTTTTCAAGCTGTTGCGACTGGATGTAGGCAGCAGCCACATCTACAACCGAAACCAGTTCCGCTGCCAAATTAAGTTCCCTGATCCGATCGCTGAAGTAGTGGAGAACATTGCACGCTATGCAAATGTAATCGGTACGTTGCGCAAGGGCTTGGGCCGCCGATTTGAGCTCGGACCAGAGAGCCTCCTCGTTTTCGGCAAGATTCATGGCCAGGCCGAGACGAGGAATTGAAAAAACCGTCACATCAGGCGCATCCAGGTCACCGCGAAATTGCCCCCCCATTTGCGACTTGTTGGCCGACAGAATTTTCTGCCACAAATCGATTCCAGCTTCGGGGCCTGCTCCGGCGATAATGCCGATTCTTCCTTGATTAACGTGATTGCGAGTAGTAAGGATGCTCACACGCTCCAACTTTATCTGATTTTCAATTGTGGGGTAACTGAGTACGCAACAATAAGACGCGCAGCGTATCGACCATTTTTTGGCCAGCAATGATCAATGCCAGTCCGAACAGAATCAAAGCAGCGGCGTAAAGTCTTGTTTCGCCGAAGGATTCATCCAAGAGGATGGAAGCAAGAAACATTCCAAAAATTGGCACGAGCAACGAAAATGGAGCCACTGTCTGGGTTGAATAAGTGCGCAGTAAGCGCCCCCATATTGCGAATGGAATAATAGTTCCAAATATCGCAGTATACAAAATTGAAAACAAGCCCAACGCACTTATGTTTATCGCCGCATTGAGTTGCCCTGTCTCTAATATCATCGAAAGCGCAAGCAACGGCAATGGAGGAATTAGCGAGGCCCATACGATGAGACTCAACATATTCACCCTTCCGGCGAGTTTCATTAAAATACTGATCAATCCATAAAAGAATGCAGCCCCGATAACAAATGCAAGTGCCGCCATTGTTCCAGAGCCCACCATGGTACTCGCAATAATGGCAACCCCGGAAATCCCTAGAATCAACCCCATGCCATGCATCATGCCAGGAATATCCCTAAAAATAATTGCGGCTAGAGCTACGGCAAAAAGAACCTGCGATTGAAGCACCAGAGAAGTGAGGCCTGCCGGCATACCCATTTTCATGCCGACGTACATCAGACTAAACAAACATATGAAGGTTGCGCCAATGGAAACAATCCACCTCCAAGGAATGGCCTTGCGTCCAATGAAAAAAACAAATGGTATAGATGCAACCATGAAGCGCAATGATGCATTGAATATCGGAGGTATCTCCTTGAGGCCGATTTCAATCACAACAAACGCCGACCCCCATAGCACGGCAACCAGCGTGGCCAATAATATATCTTTGAATTTCATATCAGATGCTCCGGAATTTGACCGTTCCGAAAATGCGAGCCACAAGCCCTACTTCCACCGATCAATAGCAAGTAGCTCAGCATACTCATTCGTTAGCCATATATTCGGAATGGTAGTCGCCCATTTGCAACGAAATGGGCGGAGAAAAACGAGTTTCTTCATGTGCCGTTATTTCCGCGCCTTCACAGAAAAGACTGTTCATTTCAATACGACACCCGATCAGAGTAGTCGCAACATGAATCCCGAGAGAAATACGATATGTATATATATGATTAAATATATTTATTATTCGATCTGGATTTTTATCCTTTCTGATACTATCGAATAAACTTGCCAATATCAGATTGCATTTGGGGTTTGGGCCCTCCTTGACAACCAGGTCCTCCATATTTGGGCCGGTAATCACATAAGCATCCTTGACTTCGGGCTCAATGCTGCAAGATGAGTTGGAGACACAACGCACCAATCCCTCACTCGTACTAGAAACCTTGCGAAACAAATGAGGGCTACGAGCATATAGTTTACGAAGAAGTACGGATGCCTTGTTACGCATGGTGCTCTCAAACATCACATCCACCGATGCGGGATTGAGCCCCCATTTTTCTAGAATGCGCTGATAGTTATGCGGAATCTGATAGCTTTCCTTCAACATCATACGCTTATCAGGATTTACACCAATATCATTCACCCATAAAATCAATGAACTTTGTAACCCGTATTCTCTGGCCGCTCCTACTATTGACGCACCATAATCAAAACTTGCTTGCTCTGACTCTTCTTCGTGAGATAGCTCGGACATGTTTTCAGATAGGCAATAGTGCCCGGCCAAAACAGCCGTACTCAAGCGATTTGAGACAACATCATGCATAATTTCAGATAAAATGACTGTATCCTTCATAGAGCTCCTCGATACCCTCAAATTTGGAGGCAGGGGCTGGATTTTAACCAGCGTGAACGGCTTTGCAGGCCGCATAAACTCTCTGCCACCCCGCCAAAAACTTTTTTCTCACCATTGAATATTATGAGAAAAAGAAAAGTGAACTGTATTCATAAATCATAAGATGCAATCAATATGGATCGATAAATATCGAGCTGGAAAATTATAGAATGCATAATATATTGTGCCTATAGCATATTTCTTATAGTCGGGTATTAGCTTGATGAATCATTGCCGTCCACCTAAACAAGGCGGAAACAGCAACTTCGGATACGGCCTCGGCGTCATGAACAAAGACGTCTTACGTTTTAAGGAAAGTCTGGACTGGAACGGGGCTTGGTGGTAATCATCAGGCGTGCTAAACGCCATATCCGCACGTATGGAGCGATAAACCAGACTGTCGTAATTAAGCGGGAAATTTGGTGGCATCGCTATTGAACCCGGATGCAGATCGCACAACATATCAAACCCGCCTCTCGCAAACCAGAACAACAAAGCACGACCAACAACTGAGAGCGGATTTGCGGTTATCGCTATCGTGACTACCCGCAACCCGATCAAAGGGGTAGCGGAAAACGGTTTGCGGGTTGAAGTTATTACATGCCTCAAGCCTGAGTACTGGGTTGGAAAATGGGCGATCCAGCTACGTCAATTTGCCTTTTCCAAAACCCACTTGAGCCTCCTCTATCAATACATGGATTTAATAGCTATCCGGATAATTGATGAATATAGAACTGAATAAAATCGATTTGAATTTGTTTGTTGTTTTCGACGCTGTCTACGTGGAAAAGAACTTGACCCGCGCGGGGGACAGGCTTGGCATGTCGCAACCGGCGGTCAGCAATGCGCTGGCGCGATTGCGTCGTGAACTCAAGGACAAGCTGTTCGTCAAAACTTCCCAGGGAATGCAGCCAACAGCGTTGGCACAGCAACTAGCCGTACCGATACAACAGGCATTGGGTTTATTCAACTCATCGCTATGCAGCGTAGAGTTTGACCCCGCAACATCGGACAGGGTTTTTCGTCTAGCCATGACGGATTATGGCGCTTCCCTGCTGCTGCCGGAACTGGCCGCCCATCTCAAGGCGCTTGCCCCGAATGTGTCCATAAAGGTGCAACACCTGACGGAAAGCACGATTCAGAAATCTCTGGAAGCGGGAAAAATTGACTTGGCCTTCAGCAGCCAAATGCGCGTGGGCGCCGGCTTCTATGAAAAAACACTATATCGCGACCGGTTTGTCTGCCTGGTTCGCATGGACCACCCCGAAGTCGGCGACACCATCGAGGTCGATCAATTCGTCAAGCTTTACCACATTCTCTATGCCCCACAGGGCGGTCATCTTGGCGTAGTCGACAGGGAGCTTGCAAAATCCGGACTTTCGCTAAAAATCGCGGTTTACGCGCCGCACGTGCTGACCATCCCCTCGATTATCGAAAGAACGGATTACATCACCACGATTCCGGAGCGCCTGATCCGGCCTTACCTGGAAGGCAGGAAACTCCGCCTGATAGAACCGCCGGTCAGCGTGCCGGGATTCGACATGAAGCAATTCTGGCATCAAACCACGGCGAACGATGCCCCCAACAAGTGGTTGCGAGACCTTATCGCGGATTTATGCGCGGAGTTCCCGGAGTTGCCGCCTGCCAGGCGTCACCAATAGAGCCCGGTGACATGATGATGGGGCCGGTCGTCCGACCTGACTCATTTTGCCTGCATGGCGGCGCGGATGGCCTTGGCCACTTCCGCCGGCGGCGTGCCGTGTTGCAGGGTGGCGGCCAGCTTGCCGCCGGTATCCACGACATAGGTCGCGGCGGAGTGATCCACCACATAGCCGCCGGCCGAGCCGGTGTTCTGCTTGCTGTAGCTGGCACCGTAATTTTTCGCGGCGCTGGCGATTTCCTGCGGTGTGCCGGTCAGGCCGAGAATATTGGGGTGAAAAAATGCGCCATATTCCTTCAGTTTTTCCAGCGTATCGCGCTCCGGGTCGACGGAAATGAACAGCACCTGGGTGCGCGCCAGTTCGTCCGGGCTCAGCAGGTTGAGGCCCTGCGAAGTGAAGGCAAGCGAGGTGGGGCAGATGTCCGGGCAAAAGGTGTAGCCGAAATATACCAGCACCACCTTGCCGCGCAGACCCTGGAGCGAAACCGGGCCGTTCGCCGATTGCAGGGTGAAATCGCCGCCCACGGGCGCGCTGGCCAGGGGGATGGACTGGTGTGCCCGATCCGCGCCGGGGTTCCAGAACCAGACGACCCAGCCGAGCAGGAGCGCCAGCGCGAGGGTTGAGGCAATCAGTAGTTTTTTGCTCATGATGTATTTTAGACCAATGCCAGATCGTGTCCATTGCGGCAAATTGCCGCAATGGTTCACTTGTACGTGGTTACGAAGCGGAACGGCGCGACCACCCTGGTCTTGTCCGTGGTCACCAGCACCGCTGCCTGCCATTCCATGCGCCCGGTGATACATACCGGCAGCGTGGACTGCCCGGTAAACCGGTTGCCGTTTTCGGGTTTCAGTTCGGGCCGGTTATAACCCATGTTCATGTCCACGCCGGTGAAATCAATCTCCACCTTGCGGGCGTCCAGTCCTTCCACCCTGACCACAATGCGCAGCGGGTGCAGCAGGGGGATGGGGCGCGGTTCGATGGAAAGTTCGATGCGTCCTCCGCCGGGAATAACGCTCGCGCAGGGACCGGCGTGGAGGTCGCAGCCCGTGTTGAGCGCTACGCTTAGCGTATTTGCGGGGTTGGGCCTGAGCCACAGCTTGGCGCCCATGGCGGCACCGATGGCTACAACCAGGGCGATGATGGCGGCGATAAGCGGTTTGTTGGTCATTGGTTCGGGCAAATGGCTGAAATTCGCCAGAAGTCTACCACAGGGTGGTCATATCGGGCTTTGTGCCATAATTCACCCATCACAAGAATTTGGGCAAGACCATGGATTGGAAAGCTGCCGGTACGTTTCAGGACATTCTCTACCATCAGGCGGAGGGTATCGCCAGAATCACCATCAACCGCCCCGAGGTACGCAACGCCTTTCGCCCGCAGACCGTGAGTGAACTGATGCAGGCCTTTCAGCACGCCCACCTCGACCCGGAGATCGGCGTCATCATTCTCACCGGCGCGGGCGACCAGGCGTTTTGTTCCGGCGGCGACCAGAAGGTGCGCGGAGACGATGGCGGTTATCACGATGCGCAGGGCACGCCCCACCTCAACGTGCTCGACCTGCAAATGCAGATCCGCCGCTGCCCCAAGCCGGTGGTGGCGATGGTGGCGGGCTACGCCATCGGCGGTGGCCACGTGCTGCACCTGGTGTGCGATCTCACCATCGCCGCCGATAACGCCCGCTTCGGCCAGACCGGGCCGCGCGTGGGCAGCTTCGATGCCGGCCTCGGCGCCGGCCTGCTGGCGCGCGCGGTGGGGCTGAAAAAAGCCAAGGAAATCTGGTTTCTGTGCCGCCAGTACGACGCACAGGAAGCGCTGGCCATGGGGCTGGTCAATACCGTCGTCCCGCTGACTGAGCTGGAGCAGGAAACCATCAAGTGGTGCAGGGAGATGCTGCAGCACTCGCCCACCGCGCTGCGCGTCCTCAAATCCGCCTTCAACGCCGACACCGACGGCCTGGCGGGGATACAGGAACTGGCGGGCAACGCCACCGCGCTGTATTACATGACGGCAGAGGGACAGGAAGGGCGCAATGCCTGGCAGGAAAAACGGCCACCGGATTTCAGCAAATTTCCGCGCCGACCATAAACCACCAGCGAAGCCACAACCATGCCCTTAAGCTGGAACGAAATCAAAAGCCGCGCCATTGGGTTTTCCAAAGAATGGCAAAACGAATCCTCCGAAGATGCCGAAGCCAAATCCTTCTGGGACGGTTTTTTCAACATCTTCGGCATCAGCCGCAAGCGGCTTGCCTCGTTTGAAGAGCCGGTCAAAAAGCTGGGCGACAAGCAGGGCTTCATCGACCTGTTCTGGAAAGGCGTGCTGCTGGTCGAACACAAATCGCGCGGCAAAAGTCTCGACAAAGCCTACACCCAGGCGCTGGATTACTTCCCCGGCATCCCGGAACGCGACTTGCCAAAATACGTGCTGGTCTCCGACTTCGCCCGCTTTCGGCTGTACGACCTGGAGTCCCCCTCGCCCTCCGGGAGAGGGGCCGGGGGTGAGGGAGAATTCGTTGAATTCACCCTGGCTGAATTGCACCAGAACGTGTCCCTGTTCGGCTTCATCGCCGGGTATCAAACCCACAAGATACAGGAGCAGGATCCAGTCAACATCAAGGCCGCCGAACGCATGGGCAGGCTGCACGACCAGATGCGGGAAACCGGCTTCGAAGGCCATCCGCTGGAACTCTACCTGGTGCGTTTGCTGTTCTGCCTGTTTGCCGAAGACACCGGCATCTTCGAGCGCCAGCAGCTTCAGGACTACATCGAACAGCGCACCAGCGGTGACGGCTCCGACCTGGCCTACCACCTCGGCGCCCTGTTTCAGGTGCTCAACACCCCCGAACCCAAGCGCCTGAAAAACCTCGACGAACAGCTCGCCGCTTTTCCCTACGTCAACGGCAAGCTGTTTGAAGAAACGCTGCCCATGGCCGGCTTCGACGGTACCATGCGCCAGTCCCTGCTCGACTGCTGCGCACTCGACTGGAGCCGCATCTCCCCCGCCATCTTCGGCAGCCTGTTTCAAAGCATCATGGACAAACAGGCGCGCCGCAATCTCGGCGCGCACTACACCAGCGAAAAGAACATCCTCAAGCTCATCAAACCCCTGTTTCTCGATGCGCTATGGGCCGAATTCAACAAGGTCAAAAGCAACCGTAACAAGCTGTTCGAATTTCACAAGAAGCTGCGCAGCCTGACATTTTTCGACCCCGCCTGCGGCTGCGGCAACTTCCTCGTCATCGCCTACCGCGAACTGCGCCTGCTGGAACTCGAAGTCCTGCGCGCCTCCCGCGCCAGCGAACAGCTCACGCTGGACGTGCACAGCCTCATCAACCTCGACGTGGACCAGTTCTACGGCATCGAAATCGAGGAATTCCCCGCCCAGATAGCCCAGGTCGCGATGTGGCTGATGGACCACCAGATGAACCTGCGCGTGTCGGAAGAATTCGGCCTGTATTTCGCCCGCATTCCCCTCAAAGCCAGCGCCAATATCGTGTGCGGCAATGCCTTGCGACTGGACTGGAACGAGGTGGTGGCGGCGGAGAAATGCAGTTTTGTGATGGGGAATCCGCCGTTTGTGGGCGCCAAATACATGGATGACGTCCAGCGCGAAGATGTGGCTTTTGTCTTTGGCAATATCAATAACGCTGGATTGCTGGATTTTGTTGCGGCGTGGTATGTGAAGGCGGCAAAGTACATAAAACCCCCCTCTCCCACCGGGAGAGGGGCTGGGGGTGAGGGCGATGCCAGGAGTGAGAGGCATCATGTAAAGCTGCCCCTGCCTCCAGAACACCTCGAATTCACGCGCACCCTGCGCACTCAGCAGACTGATGCCGAAAATCTCATCTGGTCGCTTCTACGCAATCGCCGCTTGGGAGACGCAAAATTCCGCCGCCAGCACCCCCTTTCCCCCTATGTCCTGGATTTTTACTGTCATGAGGCCAGACTGGCCATTGAACTGGATGGCGGCCAGCACCTTGAAAATGAGGGTGATATTCAGAGAGATGCCTGGCTGAAACAACATGGCATCCGGGTGCTGCGTTACTGGAATAACGATGTTCTGGCGCAGACGGAAAGCGTATTGGAAGACATTTGGCGCGCGTTGCAGGATGCGGGGGTAATTGCGGATGCGCCCTCACCTCCTTTCCTCCCTCACCCCAACCCTCTCCCGGAGGGAGAGGGAGCTTCAAGGGAGGGGAACCCTATCCGTTGCGCCTTCGTCTCCACCAACAGCATCACCCAGGGCGAACAGGTCGGCGCGCTGTGGGGCTGGCTGCTGGCGCAAGGCATCAAGATTCACTTCGCCCACCGCACCTTTTCCTGGAGCAACGAGGCACGCGGCAAAGCCGCCGTGCATTGCGTCATCGTCGGCTTCGGCCTGGGCGACGTGGCGGAAAAAACCATTTTCGAATACGAAGACATCAGGGGCGATGCCCACGCCATCCGGGCAGCCAATATCAACCCCTATCTGGTGGATGCACCGGACGTGGTGCTACCGCGCCGCTCGAAACCGGTTTGCGCCGTACCGGAAATCGGCATCGGCAATAAGCCGATCGACGGCGGGCAGTACCTGTTCACGCCGGAGGAAAAGGCCGCTTTCGTGGCAAAGGAGCCAGCCGCAGCACCCTTCTTCCGCCGCTGGATCGGCGCCGACGAGTTCATCAACGGCTATGAACGCTGGTGCTTGTGGCTGGGCGATTGCCCGCCGGAACAACTGCGTGCCATGCCGGAGGCGATGAAACGGGTACAAGCGGTGAAGGCGCTGCGCCTGGCCAGCAAGAGCCCGCCGACGCAAAAACTGGCGGACATGCCAACGCGGTTTCATGTGGAGAACATGCCTAAGGGCAGTTATGTCGTTATCGCCAAGGTTTCTTCCGAGCGTCGTCGGTTTGTTCCTATGGGTTTTGAGAATCCCTCTACGTTGTGCAGTGATTTGTTGTTCATGTTGCCAAACGCCACCCTGTTCCACTTCGGCATCCTCACCTCCACCATGCACAACGCCTGGGTGCGCGCCGTGTGCGGCCGGCTGGAAAGCCGCTACCGCTATTCCGCCAGCATCGTTTACAACAACTTCCCCTGGCCGGACATTCCCTCATCCCCAGCCCTTCTCCCGGCGGGAGAAGGGAGTAAAAGTCCCTCGCCCTCCGGGAGAGGGGTTGTACCCGCAAGGGGCATCCCCGCCGGGAGCGGCAGCGAAGCTGCTCGCTCCGGCGAGAGGGTGAGGGAGCGCATCGAAGCCGCCGCCCAAGCCGTCCTCGATGCCCGCGCCCAATTCCCCGAATCCACCCTCGCCGACCTCTACGACCCGCTCACCATGCCGCCCGCGCTGCTCAAGGCGCATCAGGCGCTGGATAAAGCCGTGGATGCCGCCTACGGCAAAACCGGTTTCAAAACCGAGGCCGAGCGTGTGGCCTTCCTGTTCGAACGCTATCAGCAACTCACGTCCTTGCTCCCGACAGCGTCAAGCGGCAAAACACGGAGGGAAAAGAAATGAGCGACATTGTTATTTATGAGGCTGAAAATGGCGCGGTTTCCGTCAAGCTGGCGCAGGAGACGGTCTGGCTGACGCAACGCCAATTGGCTGAGCTACTAGACACTACGCCCGAAAATATTTTGATGTACTTGCGTAACATCTACCGTGATGAAGAACTGGATGCCGAGGCAACTGCTAAAGATTTCTTAGTAGTTCGAACCGAAGGCAACCCCTCATCAACGATACCGGGCTGGCCGCGCTCACCCTGTTGGTTGCCGAATCCGATCCCGTGCAGAAAGAGGTGTTAATCCGCCTCATCATGAACATGCTGGCGCCAGAGACAAATTTATGAGCGCAACCCGGCGGATATCACCGCTCCATGCTTGGCTGTTGGCCACCCGCCCCAAGACGCTGAGTGTTTCGTTCACGCCGGTGATGGTGGGCACTGCCCTGGCGTGGTTCGAAAGCGGCGCGGTGTCGTGGCTGCCGGCGCTGGCCGCGCTGCTGGGGGCGATGCTGATCCAGATCGGTACCAACCTGCACAACGATGCGGCGGATTTCGCCCGTGGCGCGGACACGCCGGAGCGCCTCGGCCCGGCCCGGGCGGTGGCCTCCGGCTGGCTCAGCGCAAAAACCGTGGAGCGTGCCGCGCTGGGATGCCTTGCCCTGGCCATGCTGTGCGGGATATATCTGGTGTGGCACGCTGGCTGGCCGATCGTGGTGCTGGGCCTGGCATCGCTGATCTCCGGCTGGGCCTATACCGGCGGGCCGCGCCCCCTGGCCTACTCCGGCCTGGGCGAGCTGTTCGTGTGGCTATTTTTCGGCCTCGGCGCGGTGATGGGAAGCTTCTATCTGCAAACTTTTCGCCTCGACTGGGGCGTGTTCATTGCCGCCTCGATGGTGGGGCTGCTGGCGGCGGCGGTGATCGTGGTCAACAATTACCGCGATCTCGACAGCGACCGCGTGATCGGGAAAAACACCCTGGCAGTGCGCCTGGGACGCCAGGGCAGCCAAGTGGAGTACGGCTTGCTGCTGTTTGTGCCTTATCTGCTGTTGCCCGTGCTATCCGGCCTGACCGGGATGAAACTGGGGGCGATATTGCCCTTCCTCTCCCTGCCCTGGGCCATGAATTTGCTGCGCCGTTTCGCGTCCGAACCGGTGGGGCCGCCGTTCAACGGCATTCTCGCCCAGACCGCGCAACTGCAACTGGCATTCGGAACTTTGCTGACCTTGGGGATTTTTCTATGAACAGGTACATGGTTTTTGTGCTGGCCCTGCTGCTATTGCCGTTGACCGTTATGGCAGAAACCGGGCCATCCTCCGCTCCGCTCTATGCGGCGACTTTTACCGGCATGGATGGCCGGCCAGTGAACCTGGCCGAGCTTCGGGGCAAGGTGGCGGTTGTGAATTTCTGGGCGACCTGGTGCCCGCCCTGCCGCAAGGAGATGCCCGATCTGGTGGAGGCTTACGCAAAACATCAGAATCAGGGTGTCGTTTTTATTGGCATCGCGGTCGAGGACAACACGGAACTGGTGAAGGAATTTGCCCGCGCCTATGAGATCAATTTCCCGCTGGTGACGGGCAAGGATAAGGGCATCGCGCTGATGCAAACGCTAGGCAATAGCGTGGCCGGTCTTCCCTACACCCTGGTGCTGGATTCGCAGGGAAATGTCGTCGCCACCAAGCGTGGCCCGATTAGTCCGGCTCGGCTGGAACAGGCGCTGCAAGTGGCCATTGGCACAGCCGGCGCGGATGCAAAATAACCGGACATTACTGGCTTTCGGCATCAGCCACGCTACTTGCCAGCCTTGCAAACGAAGTTCAGCGCAGCCTCGTCGATGCTCCCCTTGGTCACGGGCAAATCCTGCGGCAACTGTATCTGCTGTTTGCTGATCAGCACCGTTTTTTCGTCGTAGGCCTCGGTGGCGAGCTGCGCCAGGGTTTGTGAAATACAATTGGCACGAGAGTGAATCAGGAGATATTTCGCTTCGCGCCGCCCCACCTTGTATTCGTTCCGGTCGATAAAGGTGTGGCGCGCGGCAAACGTCACCACCTGGCCATTTCTCGTTATGCTGGCCGTATCGACCTCGCGCACCGTGTTGTCATCGATCTTGATCGGCGACCACTCGGCCGCCGATGCTTGCCCGTCAAATAGTGTTGCCGCCAGCATTGCCACAAAAGCCCATTTGCCCATCGAATCACTCCCTGGAACACATTTCAGATTAAACTGTCGCACTTTAAACCAAAGCCATCATGGCACGAATTGATTCATAACAACTAACCCGGATTCAAGAGAAAAAAATGCTAGTGAAACGTATATCCCTCATGCTGTATTTGCTCGTTTTCGCCCTGACGGCGCGCGCCGCCGAGGTCCCCGCCGATGCCGGACTGGCGGAAGTCCGCAGTCTCGGACTCCTCAACGGGGAGGCGCTGGCCTGTTCCCACCTCGAAGCCGCTTCCCGCATCAAATCGCTCATCATCAAGCACGCGCCAAAATCGCGCCGCTACGGCGAGGCTTTCGAGGCAGCCACCAGCGAGGCCTACCTTGGCAAGATCAAGCAGGGCCAGGGCGCCTGCGCGGATGTGGCCGTAATGACCCCTCAGGTGGATGAGCTTGCGACACGCTTGCAGGCTGCCGTCCCGCCTGAACTGGCGCAATAGGATGAAACTCATGGAAAGAATCTATCTGGCCATGATCAGCGCTGTTCTGGTTTGCGCCCCCCCCGCGTGGGCCGAAATGCCGCAGCAGGGCGGCGAAGAACAGCCCGAAGCCGGGATCATTCCGCGTTACCTGCTGATGAACACAAAAGGGCGCGCAGTAACCCAACAGGATTTTCCCGGAAAATTCCAGCTCATCGCCTTCGGCTACACTTTCTGCCCGGATATCTGTCCGACCACCCTGGCGGAAATGTCGCTCATCATGAACAAGCTGGGCGATCGGGCCGACCGGCTGCAACCGATTTTCGTCACGGTTGACCCGGAACGGGATACGCCCGAAAAACTGAGCCAATATACCGTCTTCTTCCACCCGCGCATCATTGGCCTCACCGGTTCGCCGGAACTGGTGCGCCGCGTGGCCGACAACTTCAAGGTGCGCTATCAGAAGCACCTTGAACCGGGTGCCGCGGCGGATAGATACTCGGTGGACCACTCCGCCGGTATGTATTTGCTGGGGCCGGATGGAAGTTACCTCGGCAAGTTTGCCTACGGTACGCTGCCCACGGAAGCCGCCGAGCGGATTCGAGTGTTGATGGACAAGCAGTTCAAGTAGCCGGCCTCAAGTCAATCATTTTCCTGAACAAAAGGAGTGAAATGCGCACGCATTTCCGGCGGCAGGGAAGCCGGAAGCCCGCTTTGAGCATCCAGGAAAACGTGCACGGTACGCAGCCGGGCGCGCAGTTCGGCGCCACAGCGGAATTCGTATGCCACGGTAAAGGAAGTCTGGCCCAGCCGTGCGACATTCAGCGTCACGGCGATTTCCTCGTCATGACGCAAGGGCTGGAGATAATCGGCACTGGCATGAGCAATCGGCAAGCGTACCCCGCCTTCGATCAGGGCGCCCAACCCTAAGCCAATGCTGGCCATGAACGCCTCGTAGGCGTCGTGGGCATGAGTAAAAAGACGGGCAAAAAACACCACCCCGGCGTGGTCCGTGTCGTGCAGCCGTACCTGAAAACGGTATTCGTATTTCATCATGACAACTCGTCCCAATTGGGTTCGAAACCAAGGCCCGGCTGCGCGCCGAGCCGCATCACCCCACCGCTGATCCGGGGCGCACGGCCCACATCCCGCTCCAGCCAGGAAGAAGTCGCCAGGCCGTGGTGCAGGCCGTTGCCGAGCGCGGCGGCAAGGTGGGCTGCAGCCAGGGTGCCAACGGCACTGTCCAGCGTCGTCGTCACCACGCACGCCATGCCTTGCTCGTGCGCCTGTAGCGCCAAATCCAAAGAAACGCGCGGACCACCCAGCAGCATCGGCTTCAGCACCAGGCGCCGTACCGCCCGGGTAGAGATCGCTTGCGCCAGGTCCAGTTCCGGCAAGGATTCGTCCAGCGCCAGCGCTATCGCGGTTTGCTGTTGCAAGGCTGTGAGGCGGAACAAATCGGGCCGCGCAAGCGGTTCTTCGAGCATTTCGACCGGCAAACCGTTCAGTCCGGCGATAAATCGCTGGGCATCGCTTTCGCTCCATGCCCGGTTGGCGTCTAGCCGCAGCCGGATTCCCGGCGGCAGAGCATCCGCCACCTGCCGCAGCCAGGCCAGTTCCTGCGCTACGCCCGCCAGCCCCACTTTAAGCTTGAGCACCTCGAAACCATCCTCCAGCGCGGCTAATGCGCGTGCGACAGCCGTTTCGTTCAGTGCGCCCAGAGCGGCATTGCACGGCACGTTCAGGTCCGCATCCGGGTTGAGCCAGCGCGCCAGGGGCAGGCCAGACTGTTGCGCCGCCAAGTCAGCCAGGGCTGTATCCACGGCGCAGCGCGCGGCCGGAGCCATGGCGGACTGGTTCAGGCGCAGTTGCGCCTGCGTCAGATCAAGGCCGGGCAAGCCGTTGTGCCAGTGCAACAGGGTGTCTGACGCAGCGCCCCCCGGCAGCGGCGCACAATCGCCCCAGCCGAGCAGACCCGTATCCGTTTCAAGGCAGAGCAGCCAGCCCGAACGCGTGGAAAAGTCGCCCTGCGCACTGCGCCACGGTGCCTTTAGCGGCAGGCGGTAATGAAAAACCTGACTATTTTGAATCCGCATCGGAGTTCGAGCAGTGATAAAGAATGTCCTGAAACATGCCGACAGCTTTCCAATCCATGAGCCTTGCTTATATCGGTTTGATGGCGGGATTATCCCGGATTGTCCATTTACATGTAGGAGCGCCGCCCTCGGCGCGAATGCGGCCGCAAATCGCGGCGAGCCCCCGGCCAAAACACCCGAGGACAAGGGCGCCGCTCCCACAGCGGTGTTTTGGCTCTAATAATAAACCGGGATTAT
>JAUYFW010000193.1 GCA_030690835.1 Sulfurimicrobium sp.
CCGTCTGTGCTATCTGCTTCGGACTCAACATCGGCACAGCCTGTATCAGAAAATGAACATGGTCGCCCTCTGTTCCAATTTCGGTTCATCGCGTTTTAATGGGCAAAAAACTGGTATGTCGCATGCTTGAACCCCTTATCCCTATTGGTAAATGCTCATCCGTAGACGGTTGTAATTCTGGCATGATATCGCGATGGCTAATTCCTCTAAATTTTTGCGCCTTCTTGACGCATATACCTTCCCTGGATTTCGTCCGCAGAGCCATGTTGTTGGTGTGTTCGGCGATCCGAAAGCTCGTGTCATCACTTTTATCCGACGCCAAAAAAAACCGTCTGCAGCATATGCGGCTCTTCGCAGACGGGTTTTCATGACCGCCGCTTGCGGAGAGTTCGCGACCTGTCCAGCGCAGATACGCGTATCTATCTGGAGATCGAGATCCGGCGTACGGATTGCCGGAGTTGCGGGAATGTGAAACGGGAACGACTGGATTTTCTTGCCGACAACCCGCTTTATACAAAACGGTTTTCGTTCTACGTTGGGCGCCGCTGCCGCAATGAAACAGTGAAGGATGTGGCGCGGGATCTGCGTCTGGATTGGCATGCGGTCAAGGAGCTGGACAAGCAGTATATGAGGGGGCAATTGGCGCGTGTAGGCACACCTGCTCCCAAGGTAATTGGTATCGATGAAATCTCGATTGGCAGGAAACCTGTTACCTTCCGCATCGTGGTGAGCGATCTGATTCGTCGAAGACCCATCTGGTTTGGAGGGCAGGATCGTACCGAAGTGAGCATGGCTGAGTTCTATGCCTGGCTTGGGCCGAAGAAGAGCGCTGGCATCCACCTTGCGGTGATGGATATGTGGAAACCGTTTTACAATGTGACGACCGGCAAGGCTCCTCAAGCGGCGATTCTGTATGACAAGTTCCATGTCATACGTCATTTGAATGATGCGCTGGACAAAGTGCGCCGAACTGAGTACGCACGACTGACTGGCAATAATCGCCGCTTCATCAAGGGGCAGAAATACACCTTGCTGTCGCACCGCGAGAACTTGAGCATGAATGGAAGGCGATCTCTGAAAATTCTGTTGGCGGCAAATAAACGGCTCAATACCGCCTACCTTCTCAAGGAGTCTTTCGGCCAACTCTGGGGCTATCAGAGCGAGGTTTGGGCAAGGAAATTCTTCGAGCATTGGCGCGCCAGCCTCAAGTGGCAGCGACTGAAACCGTTTGAGAAATTCGCTGAAATGATTGACCGTCATTGGGGTGGCATAGCTTCTTATTGCAAGCCGGAAAATAAAGTCGCGTTAGGGTTCGTCGAGGGCTTCAACAACAAAATACGAGTCATCCAGAGAAGATCGTATGGGCTGCGTGA
>JAUYFW010000199.1 GCA_030690835.1 Sulfurimicrobium sp.
CTTCCTCGGCAACGGTCGCGAAGCCGAAATGCGTAGTTTTATCGCTCATATTTCGCTCATGATTACTTGCTGCCGCAACCGCCGGAACCGCAGCCACCCGAGCCGCAACCGCCGGATTTCTTGGCAATGGCTTCGTGTATCAGGGATTCGCGGCTCGCGCCGGCTTCCTGCAAACGGGCCAGATAGCCTTGCCACAGGGCGTCGTGATTCACGCCCAGGTCATAAAGATAGTCCCAGGAATAGATTCCCGTGTCGTGCTCATCGGAAAAACGCAGCACCACGGCGTAATTGCCGACCGGCTCGATGGCGGTGATTTCCACGTCACGCTTGCCGGTTTGCAGGGTTTCCTGCCCCGGTCCGTGACCGCGCACTTCGGCGGAAGGCGAGTAAACGCGCAGGAATTCGCACGGCAAGCGGAAAGTTTTGCCATCGGCGAAAGCGATTTCCAGTTCGCGGGATTTCTGGTGCAACTTGATTTCGGTGGGACGGGGGGTGTTTTGGTCTAAGCCGCTCATTCAGTGCATTCCTTTCAAGGGGTCCAATAATAACCGAGTTTAAGAATGCCAGCCATAACCAAACTTGGCCGGCATTTCCATTACATCGGTTCGAACCGCGAGAAATCAACCGAGCGCGAATTTTTCATGCGCCGCCACAAGCATTGACTACCCCCGCGCCAGCACCACGCGGTTGCGGCCGGCATGCTTGGCCTCATACAGCGCCTTGTCAGCGGCATCCCCAAGCTTGATCGCCTCCCCGAAAAGCGCAACGTCGGCAATCCCGCAACTGAATGTGACGGAAAACTCTTTTCCATCCGCCAGATGGTTCAGCCGGGAAAAAGCATCGCGTATCTCCTCCAGCACCTTCATTGCCGCATGACCATCCATATTGATCATGATCACCGCGAATTCCTCGCCACCATAGCGGCCAACCACGTCGGTCTCGCGCAGGCGTTGCTTCAACAAGCGTGACAGGCTCTTGATCGGGTGCTGACCCAGTCAATCACGCTGATGGCTTCGCCGTCCAACTCCTGGCGGCCCTCGACTGCCTTGGCCGAAACAACCACGATCGGCAAGGCAGCGGTCTCCTTTGCCATGCGAAGTTCACGAATCAGCGATATCCCATCCTGATCGGGTAGCGCCAGATCGAGCGTCATCGCGACGTACTCATAGTTTGGCGGGTATCATGGCAAGGAAACTGGAATCTCGGTCTCGTTATTATTTCAGGCATTCCTGCCTATGCATCACATTTATAGCATATTGAAGCCATCCACCAGAAAACAAATTCTCACAATGAGCAGCGTTTTCCGTTCAACGCAAAAAGCGTATGATTTCGTCAGATATATTTTCAGTTTCCGCAACAAAAATGACAGGAGGAATCATGGGAAGAATGCGTTTTGCTTTGGCGGGGTCCTTGATGTTGAGCGCCATATCCGCGGCACAGGCAGCGGACAAACCACCCGCCAAGTACTGGATGAGCGTTTCCACCGAGGCCGGCATGAGCGGACTCGGCATGGGGGGCGGCGAAATGCCGGGTGTCGGCGATATGGTTACAAGCGGACTATTGGGCGGCATCTTTGGCGGCGGCGCCAGCCAGGCAGATGTGGGGGGAGCCAAACGCCACCTTCTGCTGCAATTGAATGGCCCCAACACCCCTGCCGACCCAAATGCCGACGAATTCATTCCACCGGGGCAAAAGATGGGCGAATCCCTGAAATTGCTGACGCCCTTGCCCAGCAGCAAGCTTTCTCGGCGTGAAACCACGACAGAGGAAGCGCCGGAGATGGAGAAACCCAAAGGCCGCATCCTCATGTACTGGGGTTGCGGAGACAAGATCCGGGCCGGGCAGCCAAAGATTCTGGATATGGCAAGCGCCACGCCGCAACAGTACGGCTCCTTCTTCAAGGCCTTTAATATCAACAGTCCGCGCGGACCACGTCCAGCCTCTGGATGGACCTACGCGCGCTGGCCGCATGAAAAGGACAATCAGTCCATCCCCAAAGACAGCTCGCTCATCGGATCACACACGGTCAAGGCGAACTATGCCCCGGAAATCCGTTTTGACATTCCACGGCAGCAGGACTTCATGGACCCCGTGATCTTCACGGAAAATTCCGCCAAGCCAGGCACTGCGGCATCTCTCCGCTGGAAATCCATACCCAATGCCAGCGGCTACTTCACCATGGCCATGGGCGGCATGGGCGAAGGCGATATGGTGATCTGGGTCTCCAGCGAAACACCGCACATGGGCTGGAGTCTGATGGACTACGTGCCCACCGGTGAAGTCAACAAACTGATCAAGGAGCGCGTGGTCATGCCGTCATCGACCACCGAATGCAAGATTCCCAAGGACGTATTCAAGGACGGCGGCGGCATGTTGCAATTCATCGCCTATGGACACGACCTCAACCTCTCGCATCCGGCCAAGCCTAAAAATGCGCCCAAGGACTGGATGCCGGACTGGACCGCCAAAATCCGCCTGAAATCGACCACCATGACCATGCTGGGAGAAGATATGGATAAGGCGGCAGTGGGTGCCGCCGGGCAAGGGCGTGACTACACCTCCCAGCCACGCAAGAAGGGCGGCACGGATATACTCGAAAATCCACTCAATAATCCGATCAAATCGATCAAAGGGCTCTTTGGCCTTTAACCTTTAATCGGCAACCGGGTGTTGTAACAGCCCCCTTCCATCAATGAGTCCGGCCCGGTTTTTTGTGGTGGCGGTGATGTGTCAACTCGGGCTTTTGCCTGCCACGGGGGGCGCGCTGCCGCTATCCGACCCGTTTCCCCAGGCAGCCGACGCCTATTGGCTCAGCGTGGACGGCGCACCACGCTGGGCGCGCCACCCCGGCCAGTCGCTTCCCCCCGCCAGCCTGACCAAGCTCATGACGGCCTTGCTGGTGCTCGAACACGGACAGTTGCAGCAGGTGGTGCGCGTCTCCGCCTCCGCCACACGGGAAAGCGGCAGCCGGCTGGGCCTTCGGCCGGGCGAGAAAATGCGTGCCGCCGAACTGCTCGCGGCGATGGCACTGAAATCGGCAAATGATGCCTGCCATGCGCTGGCGGAACAGGTTGCCACTTCCGAGCAAAACTTTGTCGCCCTCATGAATCGGCGCGCATTGGCGCTGGGATTGCACGACACCCATTTCACCAATGCCTGCGGACACGATCACCCGCAACATCGGTCGAGCGCGCGCGATCTCGCCACCCTGGCCGAGTTTGTTCTGCGTCGCCCGGAGTTCGCGCGTCTGGTGGCGCAGGTCGAGATCGTGCTGTACGACGCGAGCGCCACGCGCCGTTATGCAATTACCAACAGCAACGAACTGGTCGGCCGTTATCCCGGCGCCATCGGCGTCAAGACCGGCTACACCCGGCAAGCGGGGAAATGCCTGATCGCACTGGCGAAACGCGACAATCGGCGCGTATTGCTGGTGCTGCTCAACGCGCCCGACCGCTGGTGGACCGCCAGCACTATGCTGGACCGCGCTTTTGCCGAAGCGGCACCGGTGCAGGCATCACGCCATGCACCGTGATGCGGTTCGCATCATCATGCTGTTGCTGCTTGCGCTCGCGGCCTACGGCAACAGCTTCCACTCGGCCTTTCAGTTCGACGACTACAACGTCATTGTCGATAACGCCAAAGTGCACAGCCTGGCGGCATGGTGGCGGCACGCCATCGGCATCCGGCCGCTGCTCAAGCTCAGTTACACGCTCAACTGGATTTCCGGACTGGGGGTGAGTGGGTATCACGTCGTCAATTTCGCCCTCCATTGCGCCAACACCGTGCTGGTCTACCTGCTGCTCAAGCGCTTTCCGGCAGGCGATGCGAGCAGGGCGGGGGAAACGGCATTCGTCGCCGCGCTGATGTTTGCCCTGCTGACGGTACACACTGAAGCGGTTTCCTACATCAGCGGGCGCTCCGTCTCGCTCATGACCCTGTTTTACCTGATGGCCTTGCTGGCTTATGCGCGCGGCCGGGACCAGCAAGACAATAGACTGAGCAACATGGTTTCACCGCTGCTGTTCGTCGCCGCGCTGCTGGTCAAGGAAGTGGCTGTCACGCTTCCCCTCGCGCTGCTGCTGTGGGAGAAAGCACATGGCACATCCACCCGCCTGGCGCTCCGGCACGCGCTGCCGCACTGGCTGCTGCTCGGCCTGGCAGGCCTGCTCCTGCTGGCGCTGCGGGATTATGCCGGCCTCTTCGCCTACAGTTTTTCGCTGCGCTCCAGCGGCGATAACCTGCTCACGCAGATTCACGCGGTGAGCTACCTGTTGA
>JAUYFW010000201.1 GCA_030690835.1 Sulfurimicrobium sp.
GAAACCGCTTTGCAGAATTCGGTGGAAAGGGTCGTCAATAATCTCGCCGAGCTCAAGCTGGGCATCGCAAAATCGCTGGACGAACTGGAAGGGAAATTGATCGGCGAATCGAAAAAGCTCAACGGCATTCGCCAGGCGATCGAGATCGAAAACGGAAATCTTCTGGAAATCCACGAAATTCGCGCCACTGCGGACAGTTTGTCCGCATTGCTGCATGCGCAGAAAGAAAAACGGCAGCAGTTCGAAACGCAGATCGACCAGGAAAAAACCGGGTTCGAAGCCGAAATGGCGGAGAAACGGCTGCAATGGAAAAAAGAACAGGAAGAATTCGAGCGCCAGAAGAAAGAGCGCGAAGAGCAACTCAAAAAGGACCGGCAGCGCGAGCAGGAAGAATACGCTTACACCCTGAAACTGGAAAGAAAGCGCGACGAGGACAGTTACTCCGCCAGAAATACGGCTCTCGAAAAAGAACTGGAAAAAAAGAAAGCGGGTTTTGAAAAAAGCTCGGCAGAACGGGAAACCGCTCTTGCCTCGCGGGAAAACGAACTGGCCGAACTTCGCGCGCGCGTGGAAGCATTTCCGAAAGATCTGGAAAAATCGCTGCGGGATACCGAAAAATCAATTACCGAAAGGCTCCAGTTCACCTACAAATTCGAGAAAGAAATGCTGGACAAGGATGTGTCCGGCGAGAAAAAACTCAGTGAGCAAGTCATCGCTTCGCTGGAGGCCAAGATCAAGGAACAGGACGAGCAAATCCGCCAATTGACGCAAAAAGCCAACGAAGCCGGCATACAGGTGCAGAATATCGCGATCAAGGCCATCGAGGGCGCATCCCTGGCGCGACGCGGTTTCGAGCGGGAAGATGAAGGCGGGCGGTGACCACGCTATTGCTGCCATCCTGTTACCGAGCCAAGTGAAGATTCGTTGTGGGCATTGCAAGGAGGATGAGAAATGACCATTCGTCATGAACAGGACTTTTATCTTTGGACGCAACAGCAAGCCAACGCGCTCAAGGCAGGCAACCTTGCCGATGTTGATATGCAGCACCTGGCGGAGGAGATCGAAAGCATGGGGAGCAGCGAAAAACGCGAGTTGGGTAATCGTTTGTCGGTGCTCATCGCCCATTTGCTCAAGTGGCAACACCAGCCGGTGAGGCGTGGCAACAGTTGGCGTCTGACGATACAGAACCAGCGCGACGATATACAGGATTTGCTTGAAGACAGCCCGAGTTTGAAGCTGGAAATGAAAAAGCGCATGGAAAAGGCTTATATCCGGGCAAGACGCATGGCTTCACTGGAAATCGGGCTGGCGGAAAGCGATTTCCCGGTGGAATGCCCTTTTACGCTGGACGAGATGCTATTGAACCCGGATTTCTGGCCGGGGGAATAGCGGTGTTTCATTCGGCGCAATGCGCTTCGCTTATTGACGCCCTACGCCTTACGCGGGTTGACTTAACGGACTCAATCACTGAATTGATACACACCAAGGAGAATTTCATGGATTTCATCGATCAACTAAGATCACTCGCTGCGCGGATCATGAATACAAAAGACATAATTCAAACAGAAGAAGCAACCAAAAACGCGATGGTGATGCCATTTATCCAAGCCCTTGGTTATAACGTCTTTGATCCGCTTGAAGTAACGCCTGAATTAATAGCAGACGTTGGAACAAAAAAAGGTGAGAAGGTTGATTACGCCATCCTGAGAGAGAGCAAACCAATCATCCTTTTTGAGTGCAAGAAATGTGGCAGCGACCTTAACATAAACCATGCGGCACAGTTGTTTCGTTACTTCCATGTTACAGAGGCAAGATTTGGCGTCCTTACAAACGGCATTGTGTACAGATTCTTCACAGACCTGGAACAGCCGAACAAAATGGACGAAAAGCCGTTCTTAGAGTTCAATATTCTTGATTTCAAGGAACAAGATGTTGATGAATTAAAGAAATTCGCAAAGTCTGCGTTTGATGTGGAAATAATACTCACCACCGCAAACGAGCTTAAATACACCCGCTCAATTCAGAGCGTTCTTTCTGATTGGATGGCCAATCCATCAGAAGATTTTGTTCGTCTTGTGTCTGCTGACTTCCTTGCCGGAAAACGTTTCACCCCCGCCATTAAAGATCAATTCACACAAATCACGAAGCGCGCTTTCCGCCAACTAATCGGCGACCGAATTAACGAGCGACTAAAAGTCGCAATGACTCCAGAGTCAAACCCAGCGATCGACGCTCCAGTCATTCAACCGACAACAGAACAAGACACGCTACAAGTTATTACATCACCTGAAGAAATCGAAGGCTTTCACATAATCCGTGCAGTTTTGCGCGATGTTGTAACCCCTCGAAGAATCACAATGAGAGACGCTCAGAGTTACTGCGCTATTCTCCTCGACGACAACAATCGCAAACCGATTTGCAGACTACGTTTTAATAACACTGAAAAGCTGGTTCTTGGTTTGTTTAATGGCAAGGATGAAGAAAAAATTCCATTGGCTAACATTGATGAAATCTACAGCCACTCAGAGAAACTAAAAGCAATCGTGCTTTTATACATTCAACAAAACGAAATCCAAAAAGCTGAGTAAGTCGTGTAATTAAAAAGTTCGTAACTACTCAGCTAGCCTGCAATAATTAGGGGACAATAATTAATAATTATAATTAGGGGACAGACCACGGTTTATCTAAACCAAGGCGAAAATCATGAAGCGCAAAATCTACGTCGAAACCTCCGTCATCAGCTATCTGACGGCACGCCCAAGCAAAACCATTATTGGTGCTGCCCATCAGCAAATAACTCTGGCTTGGTGGGAACTGCGCTCGGACTATGAACTTCTTGTTTCTCAGTCGGTCTGGCAAGAGTGCGCCGCTGGCGATCCGGTGGCTGCGCAGAAAAGGCTTGCGGCACTTGAGGGGATATCCGTACTCGCGATAACGCAAGACATGATTCGCTTGGCCGAATCGCTTATTGAGCAAGCCATCATTCCCGCCAAGGCGATTGAGGATGCGCTTCATATTGCTGTTTCGACACTGCATCACGTTGATTTTCTACTGACCTGGAATTGCCGTCACATTGCCAATCCAGTGATTCAGGAGAAGATTGCCGCGTATCTTGAGCAACTCGGATTGTTCCTCCCGATCATATGCACCCCCGAGGAACTTCTTGGAGGAAATAACGATGACTGACGAAATCATGATGGAAGTCCATGCCATCAAGGACGCGATTGGTGCCAAGTATGGCAAAAATCTGGACGCACTGTTCAAAGAGATACAACTTGGCGAGGCTAAGCTGAAGGCGGCCGGTGTCCAGGTTTTGCCCCCCCCCGTCAATCCAGAAAATTTGCCTACCACTGCATTGCAGCGGACTCGCTTCGCTCACCGCTGAATTTGGACGTTAGAACTTCGGAGCGCACTGCGATGGATCCATAACCGTGCAATTCACCACGTAGCGGCGTCACCAAACGGGTGAACCCATAATTAACGAAGAAATTTATTATTATCATTGCGTTACGCACCCAATGGAGCGGTCAACTGAGGTTTCTAGGTTTAACACTACACCCGACACGGACGCTGCGCAAAAAGCCGCGCAGCACTGGCTAGCTCGTTAGGGAGAAGCTTGCATCAATTCAGGAAAAGGAAGGTTTTCAATGAAACGAATATGGACGTGCACTATTCTGGCCGGCCTGCTGCTGTTATCCGGCTGCGACTATCTGCCGTTCGGCCAGACACCGCTGAACGAAATCGTGGCCGCTCCGGCGCAGTTCGAAGGCAAGGAAGTGCGCATCCGTGGCAAGGTCAAGGATGTCACCAAGGTTCCGCTGATCGACCTCAGCATGTATGTGGTGGATGACGGTAGCGGCGAGGTGACGGTCATCGCGCACGATACGTTGCCTGCGGAGAACGATACCGTCAACGTCAGGGGCGTGGTGGAAAGCGCGGCGATCGTGGGTGGGCAGTCGATCGGTTTGCGCATCAAGGAAATGAAGCGAAATTGAAACCTTGCGTGGCGAGGTATCGATCCGAGGAGAAGAAATGAACGCTATACAGGAAAAAATTGATTTGCTTCATTCGGTTGCCCTGGATGAGGCGAGTCTGGATCGAATGCTCGACAAACTCCTGCATGTGGTTCATGGACAGCATCGGGAAAAGCTTGACCATCTGGATCATTTGTTGCGCCAATTCGAGGCAAGATATCAAATGGGTTCAGAGGAATTTCAGCGTCAATTCGAGGCTGGCCAGTTAGGCGATGACATGGATTTTTTTGAAGGGTCAGGCCTGATCGAATTGCGGGAACAGGTTCGTTGTAAACTTGAGCGCCTGGAATCCCACTGAACAATGCATGATGCGGCTGATTACATCGATGAAATCAAGTCGCTGCTGATATCCGCGCCATTTGTCCTGGACGTTGAAATCCTTCGGGAAGAGGCCATTGGAAATGATGGCTTATACAGGCTTCGCGCAAAACTGGCTGACGGGACCGAATTGCAGATGTTCGAACGATTTAGCCTTGTCGAACATATTTCGATTGTTGTTGGGAAATACAGTTTTCATTGGCAGCAAGGGAATGGCACGCTTCTGAAACGTTGGGACAACGCACCTCACCACCCCGAGATTTCCACTTTCCCGCATCATATCCATGATGGCAGGGAAGAAAACGTCATGTCAGGCGCTCCCATGAATGGGGCGCAGATATTGAAGTTGATTGAAAACATGCTTTTGTAGAGAAAATTAATGAAATCCTCCGAAATCCGTAAGCAATTCCTCGATTACTTTGCCTCCAAGGGGCACGCCGTGGTGGCGTCCAGTTCGCTGGTGCCGCACGACGATCCGACCCTGCTGTTCACCAACGCCGGGATGAACCAGTTCAAGGATGTGTTCCTCGGCTTCGACAAGCGTCCCTACACCCGTGCCGCCAGTTCGCAGAAATGCGTGCGCGCCGGCGGCAAGCACAACGACCTGGAAAACGTCGGTTACACCGCGCGCCACCATACCTTCTTCGAGATGCTGGGCAATTTCAGCTTCGGCGATTATTTCAAGCGCGATGCCATCCAATACGCATGGGAACTGCTCACCGATGTGTACAAGCTGCCCAAGGACAAGCTGTGGGTGACGGTTTACGCCGAGGACGATGAAGCCTTCGACATCTGGACCAAGGAAATGGGACTGGCTGCCGAGCGCGTGATCCGCATCGGCGACAACAAGGGCGCGCGCTACGCCTCCGACAACTTCTGGATGATGGGCGACACCGGCCCCTGCGGCCCCTGCACCGAAATTTTCTACGACCACGGCGAGCACATTCCCGGCGGCCTGCCCGGCTCTCCCGAGGAGGACGGCGACCGCTACATCGAGATCTGGAACAACGTGTTCATGCAGTTCAACCGCGACGAGCAGGGCGTCATGCACCCGCTGCCCAAGCCCTCGGTGGACACCGGCATGGGCCTGGAGCGCATCTCCGCCGTGCTGCAGGGCGTGCATGCCAACTACGAGATCGACCTGTTCCAGGCCCTGATCAAGGCCGCCGCGCGCGAAACCCATTGCGCCGACCTGGACAGCCCCTCGCTCAAGGTGCTGGCCGACCACATCCGCGCCTGCTCCTTCCTCATCGCCGACGGCATCATCCCCGGCAACGAGGGGCGCGGCTACGTGCTGCGCCGCATCATCCGCCGCGCCATCCGCCACGGCTACAAGCTGGGCGCCCGCGCCGCCTTTTTCCACAAGATGGTGGCCGACCTGGTGGCCGAGATGGGCGACGCCTATCCCGAGCTGAAGGAAAACCAGGCGCGCGTCACCGAGGTGCTGAAGCAGGAGGAAGAACGTTTCTTTGCCACCATCGAGCACGGCATGGTGATCCTGGAATGCGCAATTGATCCTGTTGCGAGATTCATTCATCGGCCAGGGTCGTTTCCTGGGATTGATGCGATAGTCTCTTCCGAATTTCCGTCCTCAGTTGGGCCCGATGGGAAAGGAAATTATTGGGTGAAGTCAAAGTGGGGAGAAGGTGCGCTTATCGTACGTTCTTACGCAACCGTAGCGGAGGCGATCAGCCGGGCTCCAGTCGTGGTCCAAGATGTCATAAGGCGTTTATCACAATCCGGTTTTCCGCCTAACCAAGCTAATCTTTACTTACAAGTTGTGGTGGAAGGTAAGGAAGATGATAAGGCCCAAGATGAGCTGGATAATTCGTTAGGTCAAATTGCACACCAAGCTGGATCATCCTTGGATGCCATGATTAACTTCTTTAACCCTGCGAAGATTCTGGATGGTGACACGGCGTTTAAATTGCACGATACCTTCGGTTTTCCACTCGACCTGACACAGGATGTTTGTCGTGAACACGGTTGGACGGTTGACGTGGCTGGTTTCAACGCCGCCATGGCGCACCAGCAGCAGCAGTCGCGCGCCGCCGGCAAGTTCAAGATGGCGGCCAACCTGGAATACGACGGCCCGGCCACTGCCTTCCACGGTTACGACATGCTGGAAGCCAAGGGCAACGTGCTGGCCCTGTACAAGGACGGCGCTCAGGTCAACGAATTGCTGGAAGGCGAGACCGGCGTGGTGGTGCTGGATGACACGCCGTTCTATGCCGAATCGGGCGGACAGGCGGGAGACCGCGGCTTGCTGCAAAGCACGCATGGCATTTTCGCCGTGGAAGACACGCAGAAAATCCAGGCCGCCGTGTTCGGCCACCACGGCGTGGTGCGCACCGGCAAACTCAGCGTCGGCAACGGCGTGAGCGCCAGGGTGGACGCCCAGGCCCGCGCCCGCACCATGCGCAACCATTCCGCCACCCATTTGATGCACAAGGCCCTGCGCGAGGTGCTGGGTGGCCACGTGCAGCAGAAGGGCTCCCAGGTCGATCCGGACAAGACGCGCTTCGACTTCGCGCACAATGCGGCCATGTCGGCCGAGGACATCCGCCGCGTGGAAGCAATCGTCAACGCCGAAATCCTCGCCAACGCTGCGACTCAGACGCGCGTCGTACCCATCGAGGAAGCCCAGAAACTGGGCGCCATGGCGCTGTTCGGCGAGAAATACGGCGACGAGGTGCGGGTGCTGGATATCGGCAGTTCGCGCGAGCTATGCGGCGGCACGCACGTGGCGCGCAGCGGCGACATCGGCCTGTTCAAGGTGCTGGCGGAAAGCGGCGTGGCTGCCGGGGTGCGCCGCATCGAGGCGATCACCGGAGACAATGCCCTGGCCTACGTGCAGGACCAGCAGGCTTTGCTGGCCCAGGCAGCCAGCGCATTCAAGGCGCCCCCGCAGGAATTGCCCGCCAAGATTGCCCAGCTCATGGATAACGCGAGAGCGCTGGAAAAGGAATTGGCCAGGTTAAAATCCAAACTGGCTTCCAGTCAGGGCGACGACCTCGTTGCCCAAACCGTCGAGGTGAACGGCGCCAGGGTACTGGCTGCCATCCTGGAAGGGGCGGACAGCAAAGTCCTGCGCGAAACCCTGGACAAGCTGAAAGACAAGCTCAAGAGCGCCGCCATCGTGCTCGGCGCAGTGGGCGACGGCAAGGTCACCCTGATCGCCGGCGTTACCCCCGACCTCACTGCCAGGGTCAAGGCGGGCGAACTGGTCAATTTCGTTGCCCAGCAGGTCGGCGGCAAGGGCGGCGGTCGTCCGGACATGGCCCAGGCGGGCGGCACCCAGCCGGAAAACCTGCCGCAGGCGCTGGCCGGCGTGGCCGAGTGGGTGAAGGGCAAGTTGTAATCAACCCGGGGTGCGTAGGGGCGAATTCATTCGCCCATGGGTTTGTTGGCCACATGCTCACCTTATGGGCGAATAAATTCGCCCCTACAGACCCGATACTGAATCACGCCAGGTTGTGGTGATTCTCCAGCAGTTGCTGATAAATCAGGTTTTGCAGCAGGATCGCCTGGCTGCTGTGGAGCTTGAGCAACTTCACTCCGTACTGAAAGGTAAAGCTTCCGGACGGATTGTCCTGCAGCGTCACCCGCTGGATCAGCGCCGTGGTTTCGATGTGGGCATCATAGTCGTTGGGCTGGATGGTGAAGTGGAAGGAAATGCTAATTTCCCCGTCCTTGTCGCCCAACTCTTCCACAGAGTCGATCAGGATGCCCGCCGTGCTGACATTGGAAATGTTTGCTTGAATGGCGATGCTGGCACCTGCCGGCGTGACCTTGACCGGCAGGCTGACCCTGACCCGCACCTCGTGGCGTATCGGCGTGGTGAGAATCGTATGTGGGTAGGAAAGATGCAGATAGTGGAAGGGTTCGCGGCAAATACGTTCGATAGTGACGTCGAACGAGAAGGTTTCCATGCCGGAGAAGCCGCGCACGATCAGTTTCTCGCCATCGCGCATGGGCAGCGGCAAGCTGTCCACGATGGGCGTGCGCAGCAGCACGCTGAGTCCCTTCACATACCCCACCAGCGTGGTGAAATATTTCAGGTCGTGCCGACGTGAAGGAACCTCGATTTGCAAGCGGTCGCCGACATGCAGTTTGAGTTCCTCGAAGAAATCTTCCGCTTTCTGGAGGCCGTTTTGCATATTATTAAGGCAACAGCCGCACGACGCGTTGCGGATAAGGAATTTCGATACCTTCCTGCTGGAAGCGCCGCCATATCGCCAGGTTGATTTCCGAACGCAGGTTCTGCTGGCCCTCTTCCGGATCGTTGATCCAGGCGCTCAGTTCGAGTTCGATGCCGTTATCGCCAAAATTTTTCAGAAATACCTTGGGTGGTGGATCCTTTATCACGCGCGCGTGCTTCCCGGCTTCCTCCAGCATGATTTCCATGGCCTTTTCGAGCGGGCTGTCATAGCTGACCTGCAGCGGGATACCCACGCGCAATTCGTGGTTGGTATAGGAGTGGTTCAGCACCGTGGAGGTGATCAGGCTGTCGTTGGGGATGATGGCTTCCGTGCCGTCCAGCCCCTTGATCACCGCGTAGCGGGAAGTGATTTTGCTGACCGTGCCGTAGCGGTTGTCCACGGTCACCAGGTCGCCGATGCGGATGGAGTGGTCAAGCAGGATGATGAAGCCGCTGACATAATTGCTGGCGATTTTCTGCAAGCCGAAACCGATTCCCACGCCCAGCGCGCCACCGAACACCGACAACACGGTAATGTCGATGCCGGCGAGGGGCAGGGCGACGAGCACGCCGATAAGTACCAGCGCGGCACGCATGAATTTCGCCAGCACCACGCGCAGGCTCATGTTCAAGTGCTCCGCGCGCATCAGGCGCGTCTCCATGGAGCTGGCGGCCCATAGCGCGATCAGCATGGTCACGGCAACGGAGAGCAGGCCGCTCAGAATCAGCAGCAGGGAAATCTTGTATTTGCCGACATGGAAGCTGAAATCGTCCAGAACTTGCAGGATTTCCGGCAGAAATCCGGTGAGGTGCAAGGCCACGCCGCTCCAGATCATGATGGCGATAAAGCGTTCGGAAGTATGCAGCCAGCCGCTCGGGGCAAAGATGTGGCGTAGCGCGTACACGGCGAGCCGCACCAGGGCCAGCGAGAGCAGCAGTGGCACGGTAACGTTGAGCAGGGCGACGTGCTGCCAGTGCTGCAGCACGGCTTTCCCGATCAGTACCAGCACCAGCGCGGCCAGTGGAAAGGTAATGCGGTTGACGCCGCCCATGCCCAGCTTCCAGGCGCCTTCCTGAACCGGTACCTGGGCGCGGATCATGCGCATGAACAGCCAGGCCAGGACGAGGCTGAACGCCAGCACGCCGAGCTGCCACCAGATATCGGCCTGTTGCAGCTCGCTGAGGAGATCGAGCAGGAGATTGCGAATTTCTTGACTGTTTTGCATAAGGGAATTAACGGCCGGGTTCGAATGGTCTGGCGTGGGCGCGATGCTGTTGCCAGTTGGCGAGGTAGGCCTGGGTCAGTTGCGGGTTGCCGCGAAATATCAGCAGGTTCTCGGCGTTTTTATACTGGGCGGCCTGGGTGAAATTGAATGAGCCGGTGATGACCACAGCCTGGGGCGTGCCGGCGTCGATCACCATGATTTTGTTGTGGGCGCTGCTGTGGGCGCTATCCACGAAAGTGGTCACCCCGGCGGCGGCGATGCTCGGCACCATGCCGCGCTCCATCCTGCGTATCTGTTCGTCGTCGGCAATCAGTTGCACGTCCACCCCACGGCGTCTGGCATCGATCAGGGCTTGCGCGATTTTGCGGTGGGTAAAGCTGAAAGCCTGCACCAGGACCTGCTTTTTTGCGCCGCGAATGGCCTGCTCGACCAAGGCGCCGGCATCGTCTTGCGGCGAGAAGGCGAACTGGACGGTGCCGCTGGCCGCGATGGTCGGCGGCGCATGCGCGCTGAAGGGGAGTTCGAAGGCGGATGCGCTGCCGCAGAGAAGGAGCAGAAGCCAGGGAAAGGTTTTTTTCATAGGGGTTATATTGTATTGTAAGGACGGTGAAAAATGGTCATTCGTGATCCCGGACATCCTGGATGTGCTCCAGCTAATCGGTGCATACTTAGGGCTCGTTAATGAATAACTGCGTATGCCACAGTTATTCATTTACGAGCCCTTATTCAGCCAACATTTTTACAGAGATAACTTCAAGAACCTTACTCGACTGAATTCCACCATCGTTTGTCACGAAGAACTTGCAGCCCGCCTGAATGGCCGTGGCGTAATGCAGCGCATCAATAAATTTCAAGCCTTGCTTGGATCTCAACTGCGCAGCCAAATCAAAGGTTTCAGCATCATGCGATTGGATAGCCAGGAAATTGTCCATTCTGAAAAATGCCTTGAAACTCGCAGCCAGCGCCAGATTGCCGGTTTGATAAGGCCTCACTAATGTCTCGGCAATCGCGGCATCCCCGGTGTGGCCGATAATTATCCCTGATTCAATGGCTTCAATGATGGGGGCGACCACCGGGAAATAGTCTGGATTGCGGTCCAGGAAGTACACAAAAACGTTTGTGTCCAGGTAGACGCGGTGCCCGGCCATGCGGGCGATTGCATCCTCTATCTTTCCCATGAGTCACGATCGCCATTCAGGTCAGCTTCAATTTCGGCGGTTGTTTGTCCCCAAAGGCCTCGGGCGATGCCTGCGTAGGCCATCGCCGACTCTTTGCGCTCCTTGCGGTTTACGGGCACCAAGGTAACGACACCGTTTGCGTAAGCCACCTCAAGCAAGTCGTTGGGCTTGATGTGCGCTGCTTCAGCAATACGGGCGGGGATCGTGATCTGGTGTTTGAGTCTTACGCGCACTTGTGACATGGCCGACTCCAGTTTTGGTTGGAAAGTAGGAATTAATATTAGCATTCCTACTATTCGGGTGCAAGTGTGTACACCTGGGCACAAATTTTTCCTCGGTTGAAGCGCGGGCTTGAATTGTGCAATGCTCGCCACAAAATCTATAGGGTAAAAATAACCGACTCCGAGAATGAGCATGCCTGACGAAAATGAAGCGATTGAAGGTGAAGTGATACAGCCGATCGGGTCTTCCGGGCTTGCCTTGGCGGTGCAGGCGCTGCCCGATACCCTTTACCTCCTGCCGCTCAGCGAACGCCCCTTCTTTCCGGCACAGACCCTGCCGCTGTTGATGAATATGGGGCCGTGGCTGGATACCGTCGAAAAAATCGGCGAAACCGCACAAAAGGTTGTGGGTCTCGTGCTGGTGCGCCCGAACAGCGCGGACGATGCCGGCCATCAGGATTTTTACAATATCGGCACGGTTATCCACATGCATCATCCGGTGCGCTCCGAAGGCAAGATCCAGTTCATCGCCGAGGGGCAGAAGCGTTTCCGCATCGTCAAATGGCTCTCCCGCGAGGCGCCTTATCGCGTCCAGGTCGAATACCTGAGCGACAGCCGGGGCGCCAACAGCGACGAGGTGAAAGCCTATGCCATGGCGATCATCAATTCGATCAAGGAACTGCTGCCGCTCAACCCGCTTTACAGCGAGGAGCTGAAGTTTTTCCTCAACCGTTTCAGCCCCAACGAGCCCTCGCTGCTGACCGATTTCGCCGCCTCGCTCACCACCGCGCCCAAGGAGAAGCTGCAGGACGTCCTGGAGGCGCTGAACCTGCGCCGCCGCATGGAAAAAGTGCTGGTGCTGATCAAGAAGGAGCTCGATGTCGCACGCCTGCAGTCGCAGATTCGCGAGCAGGTCGACGAGAAGATGACCAAGCAGCAGCGCGAGTTCTTCCTGCGCGAACAGCTCAAGGCCATTCAGAAAGAGCTCGGTCTGGCCAAGGACGACAAGACGGCTGAAATCGACCGTTTCCATGAGCGCCTCTCCAAGCTCAAATTGACCGAGGCGGCGCAGCAGCGCGTGGACGATGAAATGCAGAAGCTGTCCATGCTCGAAACCGGCTCGCCGGAATATGCGGTGACGCGCAATTACCTCGACTGGCTGACCCAGTTGCCGTGGGGCAAGTATTCGAAGGACAAGCTCGACCTCAAGCGTGCGCGCAAGATTCTCGACCGCGACCACGACGGTCTGGAAGACGTGAAGGAACGCATTATAGAATTCCTCGCGGTGGGCGCGCACAAGGGCGAGATCGCCGGCTCCATCGTCCTGCTGGTCGGTCCGCCGGGGGTGGGCAAGACTTCCATCGGGCGTTCCATCGCCGATGCCCTGGGGCGCGAGTTCTATCGTTTCTCCCTCGGGGGCATGCGCGACGAGGCGGAAATAAAGGGGCACCGCCGCACCTACATCGGCGCCATGCCGGGCAAGTTCGTGCAGGCGATCAAGGAATGCGGCGTGGCCAATCCGGTGATCATGCTCGACGAAGTGGACAAGATCGGCGCCTCCTATCATGGCGATCCGGCCTCATCCCTGCTGGAAGTGCTGGACCCGGAGCAGAACAGCGATTTCCTCGACCATTACCTCGACGTGCGTTTCGATTTGTCCAAGGTGCTGTTCGTGTGTACCGCCAACCAGCTCGACACCATTCCGGGGCCGCTGCTCGACCGCATGGAAGTGATCCGCCTGGCGGGCTACATCACGGCGGAGAAAGTCACCATCGCCAAGCATCACCTGTGGCCCAAGCAACTGGAAAAGGCCGGCATGAAGCGCGGCGAACTCACCGTCAGCGATGCTGGCCTGAAGCATGTGATCGAAGGCTATGCCCGCGAGGCCGGGGTGCGCAACCTGGAGAAACAGCTGGGCCGGCTGGTGCGCAAATCGGTCGTCAAGCTGATGAACGGCGAGCAAGGCCCGCAACGTCTCGGCGTGGAGCAGGTGGAAGCCTACCTGGGCAA
>JAUYFW010000205.1 GCA_030690835.1 Sulfurimicrobium sp.
GCGTATCGTTCTGAGCTTCGCAAATATACGTTCCCATTCCTGGTCCGTTAATCTCGTCTTGTCCGGTTCCTTGCCTTGGTTCATTTGCCTAGACCAAAGCGGCAAATTTTACCAAACCGGCAATATGTCAACAGAGCCTAAGTGCAAACCACGATTTGGCCTTGGGGAGTCCATGGTGCTGGAGGAACTAAAAGGGAGGTTCAGGTGATTATCTTCCTAGACTTCGATGGCGTATTGCACCCGATTCGGTGTGTTGGCGGCATCGACGAACCGCTGTTTTCGCGTGCCCCCGCGTTATGGCGAATCATGCGTGCCTGCCCCCATGTCCAAGTCGTTTTCTCAACGACGTGGCGCGTTTCGTACCCCTTGTGCGAACTGGTGAAATTCACCACGCAGGGCGGGGGCGAAGACCTGGCACACCGATTTGTCGGCACAACCCCCGACCTTGAGAACGAAGGGCGCTATGGACGGCGAGACTTGGAGATTCGAAGCTGGCTGGACGACCACAGCCACGCCGGTTCGTGGTTGGCGCTGGACGATATGCCGGACTTGTTTGCAGGAGAGGAAGGCGAAGCCAGAGATTACGGCAATCTGCACCTGGTCGATCATCGAACCGGACTGACCGACGTGGACGTGCTGGAAATCGTCGAGAGGCTAACGAGCCTCTAAACCCAACCCAACACATCCCGTGAAGCGGGGACGGCGGGGGGCAGTGCGAGCAACAAACAATAGTCAAATGCGGCCGTCGAGCTTCGCGGTCAGCTTGCCGCAGCGAAGACCGAAAAGCCGACAAAGGCAACGGCCACAAAAAAGCCGCCAGAAGGCGGCTTGTAGGGGTTATTGCGATGGAGTTACGCGGCCTGCCTTAAATCAAGCCTGATGTCGATCTCGACAAAGGGCGCAACGAGCCCGGTTTTTGTGTTCTCTAACAGTCCGATTTCTTCTAGGGCTTTCACGTCCGTATGAATGTTTTTGTAATCTCGCGCCAGGGCTTTGGCGAGTTGATGCATATTTAAGCCTTCATGCTGGGCTACATAACGTAGTAGTTCAAGTCTCTTGTCGGTGATGGCGGCAAAAAGCTCAGACGGCGAGCCAAAGCCGATGCTCGGTGTGACAGACTCGCCGCGTTCGGCCTGTTCCAGCGCCCCGGCGAAATCCCTAAGCGCTTGTGTCGGCGTTGTGATGAAAATTTCAATTTTGTTCATTCTTCCCACCTCCAGCCCGCCAAGCGGGCGCAGTCGTGTTTGAAGTCCTCAATCAGCTGGGGTGCACCAAGAAAACGATAAGCCTCTTCCTGTTCGCCATAGTGCCGATGATCGCCCTTGCCCGACTCATTGTCATATCGGACGATGCAATCGCCCTGGCGGCCGCAATAAAGACGGTATTTGAGCCTATGTGGCCGGTCCGGCGTGGCCTTTGGCAAAGACCAAATAACCATCTCAACGCGAACATCGCCTTGGTTAAAAATTCGACGGAGTAGCTGGACAGCCTTCATTATGGTTCAGTGTACCATACAATTTACTTTAGCCTAACTTCCTTGCCAGATCCTCTGCACGCAAGTGCGTATACCGCTTTAGCATTTGCAGGGTCTTGTGGCCGGTGATCGCAGCCACTTCCATGGAATCAAATACTCCGCGCTCGAATAACCTACTGGTGGCCTCGTGGCGCAGATCGTGAAAACGAAGATTCATCAGAAAATCAGAGCTGGGCTTTTTTCCAGCGTCCTTGCATTCATTCTCATATGATTTTCGTGCCCTCTTCAGAGCCTCTTCCACTGCGGCTCTCAAGTTGCCGATTGATAACGGAAACACCGCACCGCCTTTAATTGGCCTGGTCAGTCCTTTCAGAATATCCACCGCCTTGGATGAGAGCGGCACAGTCCTGTTATCGCCGTTCTTTGTGTCATAGAGCGTTGCCGTGCCGGTGCCGTCTAGTAAATACTTCACATCCTCCCATTGCAGCGCCAGCAATTCGCTGCGACGAGCGGCCACCTCAATGGCAAACTTAACTATTGGCAAAACATATTTGTTGCGGGCCTTTGCCAATTCCGCGAAGAAGCGCTCCTCCTCTCCGGTTTCCAGACGCCGATCTCTTGATGGACCATTGCTGGGTAGCTCCACAGAGGCTACAGGATTGGCTACAGTCAATCGCCAGCGCTTAACTGCGATGTTGTAGCAGTGGGAGATAATAAGAGCGTATTTCCTCCTTCCGTTGTCGCTCATACCCTCTTTTTTGAGCGTAGAGAGGAAAGTGGCTACGTCGTCAGGTGTGCAGGTATAAAACCCGATTTTCGCAATGTCGTAACGCTGGAGTTTTCCGATTTTATAATTTTCTTCGGAGGCTCCTTTTTTCAAGGCCGTCACTTCCTTGGAGTAGCGACCAAGGGCTTTCGAAAGGGTATAGCTTCCTGCTTCTTGTTTTTTGACCCGCGACGCAATTACTTTCTTGAAGTCAGGGTCGAGAGCTTTGGCAACGCTTTTTGAATCGCGGAATGCGCGCGCTTCATTGAGTGTGTCAAATGTTTCTGTTATCCGGTGCCCGCCCGCCATCATCCGAACTTGGAAGCTGAAATCGCCGCGCTGCGTGATGCCCTTATCTATTTTTTTACTGCCCGCCATAATTACCCCGTTTTGCGCAATTTTGCGCATTAATTTTATTGATAATTACGGAAGACATTATATTGTAAGGGTTTTGTTGTCAAATGAGACGGGACTCAAAATCCCGCAGTGGCAACATCGTGCCGGTTCGATTCCGGCTCCCGGCACCAATTCGCAACACCAAGCAACACCAAGAAGCACCATAAACCCCGACAATCATTAGGTTCTCGGGGTTTTTTATCGCCCATGCCACGCCATCCAACACCATTGAAGTTCAGGCATTTTGTGTGTAGATTTGCTGGTATTCCAAAAATGCCAAAACAAAATACCAGCAAATGCCCACTCTCTCAGACATCACAATCCGCAAGGCCGTCCAGCAAGACAAGCCCGTCAAGTTGAATGATGGCGCTGGCCTGTATTTGGTGGTCACTCCAACAGGCGGGAAATTGTGGCGGTTCAATTACCGTTTCATGGGCAAGCAGAAAACTTTGTCCATTGGGAAATACCCGACAATCACCCTATCGAAGGCCAGAGAGAGGCACCAGGCTGCGCTGGTCATGCTCGCTGATGGCATTGACCCGGCAGCAGCAAAGCAGCAGAAAAAAACAGCGGACAAGGTGAGGCATGACAACACCTTGGCATCTATGGTGGATGCATGGCTTGGAAGGCAGGCATGCAGTGCGGCCACGATCAGCCGCAAGCGCAAGGCTATCACCGCCGATCTATTCCCCGCGCTGGGCAAGAGGCCCATCACCGATATTGAAGCCCCTCAGCTTCTCGCTGAGCTGCGCAAGGTGGAAGCGCGTGGGGCGAATTATTCAGCGCATAGGCTCAGGGAGTATTGCGGCGAAATCTGGCGTTTTGCGGTTGCTGAAGGTCATATGCGGGCCGATCAAAACATCGTGCCTAACTTGAAGGGCGCGCTGAAGCCGTTCGAGGTGACGAACCACCCCGCCATCACAGACCCGGCGCGGCTAGGCGATCTGCTGCGTGCGATTGAAAATTACACCGGCTCGCCCGTGACGGTTGCCGCCTTGAAGCTGGCGCCCATGCTGTTGTGCCGACCTGGCGAGTTGAGGAATGCGCGCTGGGCTGATGTTGATCTGGTCGCGGGGAAATGGTGCTACCTGGCCAGCAAGACCAAGCAATCGCATATTGTCCCACTCAGCAAAAAGGCCATTGCCATCTTCACCGATCTGCGCAACATCACCGGCCATTCAGATCTGGTATTCCCCGGCGTGCGCAACCATGCCAAACCCATGTCAGAAAACACCATAAACGCGGCGCTGCGCTATCTTGGCTTCGAGGCTGATGAAGTAGTCGGGCATGGGTTCCGGGCCACGGCACGCACCCTTCTGGACGAGGTACTGGGCTTCCGGCTCGACTTCATCGAGCACCAGCTTGCGCATGCCGTCAAAGACCCGCTTGGAACGGCATACAACCGAACCACGCACCTGGCAGAGCGGACCAAGATGATGCAGGCGTGGGCGGATTATCTGGATCGTCTGCGCATCGGTGCTGACGTGGTTGCGCTGCGCCCAACAAAACCCATATCTCGCCCCCAATAGTAGTTATAATAACCACCATGAACAGCAAGCAAATTATCAAGCAACTGGAGGCCGATGGATGGTTTCTGGCGCGGGTCAAGGGTTCTCACCACCAGTTCAAGCACCCGACAAAACCCGGCTTGGTGACGGTGAAACATCCTGACGGCGATATTCCAACGGCAACGCTGTATAGCATTCATCGCCAGGCTGGATGGCGATAAACCAGAAAGGAGTGATGACATGAAATTCACTGTTGTATTGCATACCGATGACGGGCAGCGCTACGGCGTGACAGTGCCCGACCTGCCCGGCTGCTTCTCCGCTGGGGACAACATGGAAGATGCGCTGGAAAGCGTGAAGGAAGCGATCGACCTGCATGCCGAGACCTTGATCGAAGACGGGTTTGATATTCCACCGCGCTTGCCCATTGATGTGCACCAGGCAAACCCTGAATACGCGGGCGGTATTTGGGCGGTAGTTGACGCGCCTATCGAACGGTACTTTGGCCCCGCCGAGAAATTGAACATCACCTTGCCGCGCCTGCTGCTGGCGAAGATAGACGAATACGCCAAGGCGCATGGTGCAACCCGTTCCGGCTTTCTGGCTGAGGCGGCGCGGGCGGCAATGCGGTTGTAACCGGTTTAAGCATCGTCTAGGCTGATCCCCGAACACCCGTTTACCCTGACGGGCTGGCGATGCTCCCAATACTCAGGGGCGCATGGCGTAGCGTTATGGAAGATGAACTGAGCGTTGATGGTTGGAAATACTGGCTTCGCCTTCCAACGTGGCCTTTAGACGTGGCGCTCACCGTTCTTACTGGCTACGACCCAAGGGGGGCAAATCATCGTCACTATTTCAAACACAACACAAGAGCGCCAATTTTAAGCGATCATTTTATTTGGTGCGGTTTATCTAGCGCCTCTTACGATGAAGAACGAAAGGTTACTTCCATTGACGCCGATCCAAAGCCGCCACAAAAATGGATTGATGCTTTCTTGCTTATGGATGATGCAAAACTTCCGTTTCCGCTCCCTGATTCTGACCAAGAAAAAACAGACCTCAACCCAGCAGAGTACAAAACGCTGTACCGCATGCTGGCAGCAATGGCGATAGACGCTTACGGATTTGATCCCGACAAGGAACGCCAGAAAGCAACCGGCGAGATCATCAAGGCGTTTGCAAAGGCTGGACTTACGAATCCAGACCCTGAGACAATCCGAAAGCACCTGAAAATAGCAATCCGCGAATCTGGCACAAACCCGCATAAAACCTAGACCCTAAAGCCGATCCGCGTTAGCTATCGCGGCTTTCCGCGCTAAATCTCGCCATCCCTGCTTAATCTTCTCGCCATTGCTTCAAGGGGCCTCACCTGGCCCCTTGGCACTCCAAGGAGAACAGCATGGCGCATAAATCCACCACACCGCCCCCTTCGGCGGAAAACCTAGATTCTCTCCCTGATTCCGCCCGTATCGGCGTAGATGCCGTGGCGTGGCTTTTTGATGTGAGCGAAAACACTTGCTGGCGCTGGGCCAAGGGCGGCTTGCTGCCAAAACCATCAAAGACCGGACCGAACACAACCACGTGGAGTGTGGGCGAAATCCGGGCATCCCTGGCGGCACTTACCAAGAACCAAGCAGCGTAGGTGGCGAATATGAAAATTCACCGCTTGACACACTGCGCCGGGCTGGCCTATTCTGGCCACTCTCTCAAGAACAGTAGCAGCACCCCGACACCATGCTGTGAAGTCGGATTTTTTACGCCCCTCATTCAGGAATTGCGCGCTTGCGCCATTTCGGCAGTCATGGGGGTATTGGGTAGCCGCAAGGCCCCAGCAGCGCTACTGTGCTGTGAGAGTACCCCCACCCTTATCGGTGGATTCTCAATCTCAAAAACAGTAGGAGGGCATCATGCCTAACACCACTTCCCCCGTAATATCTTCGCAATCCATTGACCGCGATTCCGCGATAGAACTTAATCCATTAATTGGCCATGGCGACATGGAAACCTTTGACCGCTGCCGGATCATGGTCCGCGATCTTGGATACCTCATGTCCGCGTCTGAAAGCATGAGCATGCCGCTCAATATGTCGAACTGGTACCAGATGTTCGAGGCCGTTTCCGCTGCCATGAAATGGGAACTAGCGGACATGGAAGCCACTCGCCAGTGTTTGGCTGTAGAAGCAGCCAACAGTCCCGCCTCGATCCGCGCATCAATCGCCAAACTCGATAAAGCAATATCCCTTCTATCGCTGCAACCAGAAAACGACGCATCAGCGACCGCTGCCATAATCCATTCCAGCACGGAGCGTGCTTTCTTACGCACCCAGCTCGCTGAACTGGAAAGCGGGGTGACGAAATGAAAAACAATCACTCAAGCTACTACCGAAACGTTCCTGGCGGCTCAGGCATCAATCCAAATATTCGCGGTGAAATGGTCGCGGTCACGCTGGACGATATGGTCGACACAGGCTCACGAACGCAACGCCGCTGGGCTTTGAAAGAATTGCGCAAGCTGGCACGCGAGGCGCTGAGAGAAACGCGGAAAAGTGTTGGGAGGTCCGCATGATGACCTTCGAGCTGAAGTTTATTGACGCGCTCCGGGCTGCTGGGCTGGAACCGGCGAAGGCTGACATTGACGCTGACGGTGCGCTACACCGTTTCCGCGTAGCGGGCGACAAGTCCGGGAGCGTGAACGGCTGGTATGTGCTCCATGCCGCACCTGTTCCTGCTGGTGCTTTTGGCTCCTGGCGCACGGGCGAATCCCACACCTGGCGCGATGATGCCATCAAGACCGCCAGCCCGGCAGCGCGTGCCGAGTTACGGCGGCAAATGCAGGCCGCGAAGGCGGCGCGGACCGAGGAAGAAAAGCGCGTGCGTGCTGCTGCGCAAACCAAGGCCACGAAGTTGTGGCTGATGGCAAAGCCAGCGGCTGGCGATCATCCCTACCTGGAGCGAAAGCGGGTGAAGGCGTGGGGCCTGCGGCAGTTGAACGACATGCTGCTGATCCCAGCGCGTGATGCTGCCGGGCAGCTCCATACCCTGCAATTCATCGGCGCGGATGGGAATAAGCGGTTCCTGACAGGTGGACGGATTCAGGGCTGCTATTACGCCATTGGCCGGGTGCGTGGCGCGGTGATGATCTGCGAGGGATACGCCACGGCGGCAAGCATCTTCGAGGCGGCCGGCCATGCCGCGGCTGTGGCTTTCAACGCCGGTAACCTGGGGCCGGTAGCGCGGGCGATCCGTGCCAAGTTTCCGAAGTTGCACATTGTTATTTGCGCCGATAACGATGTGGCCACACCCGGCAATCCCGGACTGACCAGGGCAACCGAGGCGGCGCGGGCGGTGCGTGGTTTCGTGGTTGCGCCTGATTTCAGCTGGGTGACGGCATGAGCGCCATACTGACTGATTTTAACGACCTGGCGCTTGCTGCTGGCCCTGATGTTCTTCTCCAGCAGCTTGGCAAGGCTAAACCAGCAACGCCACTCAATAACCCGGCTGAATGGCCTGATCCGCTGCTCCCTGGCAAGATCAACGTGCCGGACATTCCAACGTACATTCTCCCTTCATGGGCTGGCGCGATGGCTCAGGCGGTGGCGGAAAGCACCCAGACAAGCCCCACGCTGGCAGTGATGTTGACCCTTTCCGTCCTGGCCACGGTGCTGCAACGCCGCTTCGAGGTGGCACCCTATGGCGCTGATGATGACTACAGCGAACCCTTGGCGCTGTGGACACTGACCGCGCTTGGCAGCGGGAACCGCAAGACGGCGGTTATCAATGCGCTTGCCGCCCCGCTGGTGTATTGGGAGAAGCTGGAGCGGGACCGTATGCGGTCCGAGATTGCACGGGTAACGGCGGCGCGGGCGGTGGGTAAGAAGCGTATCGAGAAGCTGCTCAAGGATGCCAGCAACGCGGACAGCGACGATTCCAGAACGCGGATTCAGGCGCAGATTCAGCAAGAGGAAGAAGCCATGCCAGCGGAGGTTAGAGCGCCACGGCTTTACACCGGCGACTGCACGGCGGAGCGCCTGCAAGGGCTGCTGGTGGAACACGGCGAGCGCATGGCGGTTTTGTCTGATGAGTCCGGCATCTTTCTGATTATGGCTGGTATCTACTCGGGCGGTATTGCCAACCTGGATGTGTTTCTCCAGGGACATGCCGGGACGCCCATGCGCGTGGATCGTGCCGAGCGATCCGCCCATATCGACAAGCCCGCTCTGTCCTTCGGCCTGGCGCTGCAACCCGGCGTGATGGCGGACGTGGCCAGTTCACGGCGCTTTCGGGATAGCGGCCTGCTGGCGCGTTTCCTCTTCGCTATGCCTGAGTCAAACGTGGGCAAGCGCGACGTGCGGCAGCGCGTGACGATCCCCGAGCATGTCCGGGCTGATTACGCACGCGGACTGTTCGCCCTGCTGGAACAACGCCCTGCTGTACCAGGTAGCCCAAGGATTATTCCATTCACCGAACCGGCGCTGGATTGCTGGCTGGATTTCGCGGAGAACATCGAGGCCCAGCAGGGCGATGGCGGAAAGCTGGAAGGGATTGCCGATTGGTCATCAAAGCTACCCGGCGCGGCGGCGCGTGTGGCGGCGCTGCTGGAATTGGCTGAATCCGGTTTGCAGGCCGTGAGTGTGAGTAACCAAGCAGCGGGCCGGGCGGTGGAATTGTGCGAGCTTCTGATTCCCCATGCTCAGGCAGCATTCGGCCTGCTGGGCGCGGACGCCACCGAGGCAGACGCCAGCGCGATTGTGAAGTGGGTGCGCGAGAACAGCATCAGTTACTTCAAGCGCAGCACATGCCAGAAGGCAATGGAGGGCCGATTCCGTACCGTGGACAAGCTCAAGAAGGCGATCGATAGGCTGATCCAGTGCGACGTGCTGAGGGAGGAAAAGTTGCCAAACAAAGGCGCTCCACCAAGCGTGTGCTATCGAGTCAATCCGAAGTGTCTTTCGACTTGATAGAGTTATTCGCCATAAAGCTTATTTAAGACTATTTATATTTAATATCAATTACATAGTGATTTCAGGCATGCCCCCCTATCGAATAAGTCGAATAAGTCGAATAACCGGGAAATTGTCCTGGTTGAGTTCTTCCGGTCATTCGACTTATTCGATAGGGGGGTGGCCCTGGGTTCAAACGTGGATTATTTCCAGAACAGCCAGCGCACCAGTTGCACGGCATAGGCAGCCAGGAAGGCGGCGGATAAGACAAACCAAGCGGGGTGAGAGAAAAAGCCCAGCATGAAACCGAGAAAAGCAGCGAGAACCATAAGGGTGGGGTGCATGAGTGAATCATGTTGTAGTTGCAACTGTTGGTCAAGCTCAGACGACGCACAGGAAACGATACAGCGGCGGGCAGTGGCTGCACTGTTTGCCGTGGGCATGTCGAGTCGTGACATTCGGGTGGTGCTGTACATGCCGCCTAATCAGGTTAGAAGGTTGAGGCTCGAAGCCGCGGCACTTGGGATGATTCCGATGCCGAGAACAAGGCGGGGGCCCCTGAAAGAAAAAATCCGGAACGGGTAACGAAGCTCCCGACGTTTGAGTAGTGGGAGGGATTTATTCGGAGTTGACATAGCGGTTGACTGGTGAGGTTGGTTGACATGCATGGGTTGTTTACACAAGCAGTAAAGCTTCATTCCTGGAGGTCGAACCGTGATTGAATCAAATTTAATGGAAATCATCTGCCAGCGGATTGGGTGGGCGGCAACCAATGCGCTGGCATTGCACTACGCCGAGCAGCGCGTGTATGTGCCACTGCTGGCCGATCCTCAGCACCATCTTTCAAAGCGCTTGGGAGAGCGCGCATTCATCGCCCTGGTTGAGTTGTACGGCGGTAACACCATCCCCATCCCGGCATGTTCTGACGCCCAGCGGATTGGAATGACGAGAGCCGCGATCAGGTTACGGAAGGCGGATTTTTCAGCGTGGAACATTGGTCGATTTCTCGGTGTTTCTGAGCGCCAGGTGCGCAACCTTGTCAATGACGCTGCGCCGATTGGTGAAGATGAGCATGTGCCGCGCCTTCCCGCCAGCGTGCGAAGGCTAGTTACTGGGCGTATTGAGTGAGCGCCGGAAAACATCCGCAGGGGCGCGAGAGAAGTCTTTTCGTTACGATGTAATCGTCATTAACTAGGAAGAAAATCATGGCAAAGAAAACAAAGGATGAATCCGCAGCAACCCGAAAAAAAGCAATCGAGCGTTTTTTCAATTTACGTGAAAAACACGATGTTATGAGAGCCAAATCCGGCATAGCGAACAGCGATAGAGAAGAAGCGCATCGCCTGCTTGATGTGTGCAAAGTCAACCTTCACAACCTGGATGTAAGAAAATACAACCCCTTCGGAAAAGGCGAAGAGTTCGATGAATATGAAGAACAGTTTTCTAAGGATCGAGATCAAATCCTGCAAAAAATTGAGTTTTACGAATCGCGCAAAGCGGATGCAAATCGCCGATACTGGGAATTTGTCAATCATTGGCAAAGCTTCGGTAATCTGATGGGCGACACCCGGAATGCCGTGATCGCACTTGGTTTCATGAGTCTTGAGGAGGCTAAATAAATGCAAAAACTAAACCAATTGCGTGCCGATATTGCCGTCATTAAATCCGAAATTAAAAAAATCAAGCGGTCGCCCGCCCCTGAATCCGAAATGCGCGCAGCTATCGAATCTAAGCTGAGCGGTATGGCTGCTGAGTGGTGTTCTTTTGAAGAAAAGATAGCAGATAGCGCCGCATTGTTAACGCCTGGCGGCAGTATTGCGACTCCTTACATGAGTAAAGACTTCGCCCTTTCCGGCCTGGTACATTTAAACCGCAAATCCATCGTCGATGCACTCCTGAAAAATGCAAATATCATCCGTTCAGAATGCGGATTGCCTCCAGCCATGACAGAGCAGGAACGCGACGCGGAATTAACCGCTGCGGTTATGCGTCTGTACGAGCTGGAGCTTCAAGAGGCCGAGCTGTTGTACAGCATGCCCGAACAGATGCCACGCATAGACATGAATGTTTATGCCCTCCTTGGTATGCCGATTGAATCGGTTGAGCGCGAAGTAATCCTATCTACAATTCGAGATTAAATCATGAAACCAAAAGCACAAGACAGGCAACAATTCTCAACCTCCGCCCTGGTGGATCTTGACGGCAATGCCATGTTGGCATTCTGTGTATCCCTACTGGTCAGCTCCAGAGTAGGCCGCAAGCAGATCACCGATGCCGAAAAAATCAAAGTAATAGACGAGCAGATTTCCACGGCGAACAACGCGATTATTCAGGCGCGGGAAATGCTCAATCAAAAAGCGATGCTGGCACGTGCAGTATTCTCAAAGAGTTCGATTGCCGGCAGCCCAAGGGCAAGCGATCAAGCCGCACAAACGCTGGCGCAAGTCTTTGAAACTGTGCTGGGTGCTTTCGTTGAAATCAGCAAGATTCTTTATCCTCAGCCTGATGGCGGGGCGGGCGCTAGCGCAATGTGGAAAAGAGCTATAACGAATAGCGTTTATCCGCCGCCAATAAGTAGGGGCTCTTGCAGGATTGGGTGGGGCGGCGGATAAACGCTATTCGTTAGGCAACAAAGGAGAAAACCGATGACCGAAACCAACAGTCGCAAATGTGTATCTTGTTCCAGTGAAGTATCTGCTGACGCTAGTAAGTGTCCGAAATGTGGAGAGTGGCGGGAGGACATCAAAAAGGAGCGAAATTTGTGTTATTTGTTCAGTTTCCTTGCGCTTATCCCGATCTTTGTGTTTTTTTACGGCAAGTCCCATAGATGGTGGCTCGCTGAAGTACAAGCCGATCGTTCTAACCCGTTTGCACAGTTTGTACCAAAGAGCTTTGCGCTCATGGAAACGTTTGATTGGAGCGTGTTTTTCTCATAGCTCTACGTTGAACTAAACCGCTATCGCGGTGGAGCCCTCCGTTCCCCCGTTCTGTCTTTCCCCCCTATATCCTGCTGCAATTGACGTAGAAATCTCCGATCCTTATCGCGGGGGATGTCCCCGGCTCGATCAAGGAGACGA
>JAUYFW010000235.1 GCA_030690835.1 Sulfurimicrobium sp.
AATCCCCAGATTGGCATGCTGTTTGTCAATTTTGAAAATCGTACCAGGGTGCGAATCAATGGAGCCGCCGAGATCATGGAAGACGTCTCTATGTATTCAAGCATATGGCCGCTGGCCCAACGGTACGTGCGGGTAACACCGGTGCAGGTGTACGGAAACTGCAAATCCAGGATACCAAGAATGCTACCAGTTGCTCCAAACGACAGCTTTTTCCACGATGAATGAGCACATCAATTTGCCGCGCTCCAGCCTCGTTCAAATGGCATAGCCCAGCCAGCGGATTGTTGCATTCGCGACAATCCGTTCCAGGCCTCCCTCCATATCATGTTTGCGACATGCAAACCCGCTCCGAAGATAATAATAAACACCGTTAATTTCATGCTGTTACACCAATATCGCCAATGGCACGCTTGTTTCAGTGAGAACTGCAAACCCAAACAAGGAGTAGCGTAGTGACTCATACGCCCGCCTGTGCAACAAGCCGGGACATCGCCGGTTGACAGCCCTCCCCGTCGAGGCATAAATTACCGGCCATTCAGTCAGTCCCTGGCAAATACCCCTTGGAATATCCCCCCGAGCAGGGTTGGCGCGTCGCCGGCGCTGAAGGCCGCCGCCGGGATCATTTAACCCGGATTATCCATTGGAATGCACGCGCATGTAGGAGCGCCGCCCCCGGCGCGAATCGCGGCGAGCCCCCGGCCAAAACACCCGAGGACAAGGGCGCCGCTCCCACAGCGGTGTTTTGGCACTAATGGATAATCCGGGTTAAATTTTCGCCCATGCTTTCCTTCATTGCCCAGCGCTTGCCGGTCATATAACCGACCTCCCCGGACCGGAGCAGTTTATGATGCAGACGACGGATATTCTCGATTTCAAGGATGCAAAACCATGAAGCACATCATCCTGCCGGCTCTCGCCGCCGTTTTACTCGTTGCCTGCGACAAGGCGCCACCAGCGCCCCCGCCAGCGACTGTGGTCAAAACCCTGATCGTCGGCCAGGCGACTCCGCGTACCGGCGGCGCTTATAGCGGCGAGGTTCGCGCCCGTTACGAAACGCCCCTCGCCTTCCGCATCGGCGGCAAGATGCTGGAGCGCACGGTGGATGCGGGTGCCGCCGTCAAGGCGGGCCAGATACTGGCGCGCCTCGATTCCGCCGATGTCCGGCTGGCTGCCGGACAGGCCGAGGCGCAACGCGCCCTGGCCGTGGCCGAAGCCAAACGCTACCGCGACCTCCATGCGCGGAATTTCGTCAGCGCAGCCACCCTGGACGCCAAGGAAACAGCCCTGGCGTCCGCCGAAGCCCAGGCTGGAATCGCTCGCAACCAGGCCGCCTATGCGGCCCTGAGCGCCGATCATGCCGGCGTTGTCGCCGCCGTGCTGGCGGAGCCCGGCCAGGTGGTGAGCGCCGGGCAGCCGGTGCTGCGCATCGCCCGGGACGGGGAACGGGAAGTCGCCATTGCCCTGCCCGAGTCCGCCGTGACCGGGCTGAAACTGGGCATGACGGCGGAGATCAGCCTGTGGAGTGGAGGGCGAAGCTACCAGGGCCGGCTGCGGGAACTCTCCCCGGCGGCCGATCCGGCGACCCGCACCTATGCGGCCCGGGTTTCCGTTCTTGATGCCGATGCCGGCCTGGCGCTGGGCATGACGGCCAGCGTTCGCTTCACCACCGAATCCACCCCCGCCCCCGTGGTGCCCTTGGCCGCCTTGTTCCAGCAAGGGCAGGGCTTCGCCGTCTGGGCCGTGGGCAGCGATGCCACGGTTAGCCTCAAGCCCGTGACGGTGGCGGGCTACACCGACGCGGGCGCGGCGATTGCCGCAGGCCTCCAGCCGGGTGAGCGCATCGTCGCCGTTGGCGTGCACAAGCTGAGCGCCGGCCAAAAAGTGCGGATCGCCCCATGAAAACCCCCAATCTGTCGGCTTGGTCCCTGACCCACCCGTCCATGGTGCTCTACCTGATAATCGTGCTCATGGCGGCGGGCGCCTTATCCTATTTCAAGCTGGGCCGCGCCGAGGACCCGGATTTCACCTTCAAGGTGATGGTGGTGCGCACCCTCTGGCCAGGCGCCGATGCACGCGAGGTGGAGCTGGAGCTGACAGAACGCATCGAGAAGAAACTGTCTGGGACCCCCTGGGTGGATGTGCTGAATTCCGTCTCCAAGCCCGGCGAATCCCTGGTGTTCGTGATCCTCAAGGACTACACGCCCAAGCCCGAGGTGCCCGAGGCCTGGCGCCAGGTAAGGAAGAAACTGGACGACATCCGCCACACCTTTCCCGCCGGCGTACAGGGGCCGTTTCCCAACGACGAGTTTGGCGATGTGCAGGTCAATATCCTTGCGCTGACGGGGGACGGCTTCGACCTCGCCGCCCTGCGCCAGGAAGCAGACCGGTTGGCGCGGGAGTTGAAGCGCGTGCCCGACGTGAAGAAGGTGGAACTGATCGGCGTGCAGCAGGAAAAGATCTATGTCGAGGTGGCGCCGGCGCGCCTGGCCACCCTGGGGCTGGCGCCGAACCAGGTTTTCGACGCGCTCCAGCGCCAGAACGCCGTGGCCGCCGCCGGTTTCATCGAGACCGACACGGACCGGGTGCGCCTGCGGGTGACCGGCCCTTTCGACGCCGTGGACAGCATCCGCGACACGGACCTGGCCGTGGCCGGCCGGCACTTTCGTCTTGGCGACATCGCCGAGGTGAAGCGCGGTTTCGCCGATCCGGCCAGTCCGGGCATGCGGGTGGGCGGCAAGGACGCCATCGGCATCGGCGTGGTGATGGACAAGGGCGGCGATGTCATCCACCTGGGCGAGAACCTCAAGGCAGCCGTGGGCAGGCTGGCGGCCGACCTGCCGGCGGGCATCGAGGTGCATACGGTGGCCGACCAGCCCGAGATCGTGCAGATGTCGATCCGGCTTTTTGCCCAGTCCCTGGGCGAGGCCATTGCCATCGTCCTGGCGGTGAGCTTCCTCTCCCTGGGCTGGCGCACCGGCACGGTGGTGGCACTGTCGATTCCCCTGGTACTGGCGGTGACCTTCTTCCTGATGAAAATCTTTGGCATCGACCTGCAGCGGATATCGCTGGGCGCCCTGGTCATCTCCCTGGGCCTGCTGGTGGACGACGCCATCATCGCCGCCGAAATGATGGTGGTGAAAATGGAACAGGGCTGGGACAAGTTCAAGGCCGCCACCTTCGCCTATACCTCCACCGCCTTTCCCATGCTCACCGGCACGCTCATCACGGTGGCCGGCTTCACGCCCGTGGGCTTCGCCAAGTCAGCGGCGGGGGAATACACCTTCTCCATTTTCGCCGTGGTCACCATCGCCTTGCTGGCGTCCTGGATCGTAGCCGTGGTGTTCACGCCCTACCTGGGCTACAAGCTGCTCAACGCGGAGAAACTGGCCGAAATCGGCCGCAAGCACGGCGGCGACATCTACAACTCGCCCTTTTACCGGCGCTTCCGCAGCCTGGTGGTGTGGTGCCTGCGCCACCGCAAGACCGTGATCCTCACCACGCTGCTCATCTTCCTGGTATCCATATTCGTCTTCGGCACGGTGGTGAAAAAGCAGTTTTTCCCCTCCTCCTCCCGCTCCGAACTGCTGATCGAGTTGTGGCTGCCCCAGGGCGCGTCCCTCAAGGCCACCGAGGCCGAGGTGCGGCGGGTCGAGAAAATCCTGGAAAACGATCCGGCCGTCACCGCCCAGTCCGCCTACGTGGGCAACGGCGCGCCGCGCTTCTACCTGCCCCTGGACCAGCAACTGTTCAACGACAACTTCGCCCAGTTCGTGGTGGTGACCAAGGACGTAACGCACCGCGAAGACCTGAAGAAGCGCCTGGAACAAGGTTTTTCCGCCAGCGATGGCGCCTGGTCCGGCTTGCGGGCGCGTGTCCTGCGCCTGGAAAACGGCCCCCCCGTGGGTTTCCCGGTGCAGTTCCGGGTCATGGGCGAGGATCTGGAGCAGTTGCGGGTTATTGCCGGGCAGGTGGCGGAGATCATGCGCGCCGACACCGACCTCCAGGATGTCCACCTCGACTGGAACGAGAAGGTGAAGAGCGTGCGCGTCGCCATCGACCAGGACCGGGCGCGCCTGCTGGGCGTTTCCAGCCAGGACGTGGCGCTGACCCTGCAAGCCTGGCTCAAGGGTGCCGCCATCACCCAGTTCCGCGAAGGCGACCAGTTGATCGACGTGGTCTGGCGCGGCAGCGGCGTCAACCGCGATTCCCTCGACGGACTGCCCGACCTGGACATCGCCACGACTGGCGGCCGCCATGTGCCGCTGGCCCAGGTGGCCAGGCTGGAGCCGGTGCTGGAGGAAGGCATCGTGTGGCGCCGCGACCGGCTGCCGGCCATCACGGTGCGCGCCGACCTGGCGGGCAAAACCACGGGCCCGGCGGTGTCGACCCGCCTCAATCCCCGGCTCGATCCGATCCGTGCCCAGTTGCCGCCGGGATTCCGCATCGAGATGGGCGGCACCATCGAGGAATCGGCCAAGGGCGAGAAGTCCATCCAGGCCGTGATGCCGCTCATGCTGGTGGCCGTGGTCACCCTGCTGATGATGCAACTCCAGAGCATGAGCCGCACCATCATGGTGCTGCTGACCGCGCCCCTGGGCCTGATCGGCGTCACCCTGTCGCTGCTGCTGTTCCAGGTGCCTTTCGGCTTTGTCGCCCAGCTCGGCGTCATCGCCCTGATGGGCATGATCCTGCGCAACTCGGTGATCCTGGTGGATCAGATCGACCAGGACGAAAAGGCCGGCAAGAGCACCTGGGAAGCCATCGTCGGCTCCACCGTGCGGCGCTTCCGGCCCATCACCCTGACGGCGGCGGCAGCGGTGCTGGCCATGATTCCCCTGACGCGCCAGATATTCTGGGGGCCGATGGCCGTGGCCATCATGGGCGGCCTGATCATCGCCACGGCCCTTACCTGCCTGTTCCTGCCGGCCCTCTATGCCGCCTGGTACCGGGTGAAGGAGGAGTAAAATCGCGAGTTCAGCCATTTTCTGACCGCTTCCGGGGCAAAAGCAAAGCCGGCTGGCACTTGCCCCGGCATCCATGGAAATGGCGTTAAACATCAGTTCTTGCTAGAATCCCGACGTTATCTGTTCAATAGAGATTCAGCAATGAGCCGTTCCCGCATGGTTCCCGTTTTCTCCATCCTGCTTGCCGCCGCCCTGCTGCTTGCAGGCATTCCCGCTCGCGCCGACGAAGCGCAGGAAATCAACCGCATGTTGAAGCAGGGACAGCAGGATAAAGCCCTGGAACGCGCCAACAACTTCCTCGCCACTCATCCCAAGGACGCGCAGGTGCGTTTCATCAAGGGGCTGATCCTGACCGAGCAGAACAAGAGCGCCGAGGCGATCAAGGTCTTTACCGGCATCACCGACGACTACCCCGAACTGCCCGAGCCATATAACAACCTGGCGGTGTTGTATGCCTCCCAGGGGCAGTACGAAAAGGCCAAAACCGCGCTGGAAATGGCGATCAATACCCATCCAAGCTACGCCACCGCGCACGAAAATCTCGGCGACATCTACGCCAAAATGGCCAGCCAGGCCTATGACAAGGCGCTGCAACTGGACAAGGGCAATGCAAACGCACAAGCCAAACTGGCGCTGATCAAGGACGTTTTCGCCAAGCCGGCGCCGCGTCAACCGGCGAAAACGGTGCTCGCCGCAAGCGCGCCCGCCAGCGCCCCCGTAACGGCCAAGCCGGTCGCTCCAGCCACAGCGGTTGCGGCCCCAGCGCTTGCCGTGGCGAAACCGGCCGCCCCTGCCATCAAGCCCGCAGTCGAACCCGCCAAGGCAAGCGAGCCGGCCAAGCCCGTGGCGGCGGAAAAACCCGCGCCCGAAACCGGTAAGGACGACAGCAACGAAGCCATACTGAGCGCGCTACACGCCTGGTCCGAAGCCTGGTCAGCCAAGAACGTCAGCGCCTATCTCAAGTCTTATGCGCCCGATCTGATACTCGCCAAGGGCGAGAGCCGCGCCAATTGGGAGAAAACCCGCAAGGAACGCATAACCAAGCCGAAATCCATTGCAGTGACCATCGCCTCACCCGAGGTGAAAATCAGCGACGCCACCCATGCCAAGGTAACATTCAAACAGATATATCGCTCTTCCGGACTCAACAGCGAAACGTGGAAAACCCTGCTGATGGTCAAGTCGAACGGGAAATGGCTGATCCTTGAAGAGCGGATCGGGCGCTAATTTTTACTTGATGAGCAAAATCAGGCACGCTATTCGTTTCTTTCTGGTTCTGATGCTGGGTCTGGCGGCACTGCCGGCCGGCGGCATGGGCGATCTGCTGCCTCCCCTGCAATACGCCCGCAGCCACAACAACAACCCCGAGGCATTGCTGGTCAACATCCTGCTCGAAATCAGGCAGGACCGGCTCGGCACGGCGCTGCGCGACGTCGATGCACTGCTTCACGTCAATCCCAATTTCAGGCTTGCGCACCTCATTCGCGGCGACCTGCTCATGGCGCGCGCCAAGCCTCTGGCCAGCTTCGGCAATGCCGACGGCGCGGCGCCCGACCAGGTGGCGGATTTCCGCGACGAAGCGCGGGTACGGCTGCAGCGCTACCTGGAACAACCACCGTCAGGCAAAATCCCGAAATATCTGCTGCAAATGCAGCCGGAACAACACCACGCCATCGTGGTGGACACCGGCAAATCACGTCTTTACCTGTTCGAAAACAATGCCGGCGAGCCGCGCCATGTCGCCGATTATTACATTACCAGCGGCAAGGCGGGCGCGGAGAAACTGCGCGAAGGCGACCAGAAAACGCCGCTCGGGGTGTACTTTGTCACCTCCAGTCTGGCGATGGAAAAACTCTCCGACTTTTATGGCGTGGGGGCTTTCCCCTTGAGCTACCCCAACGAATGGGACAAGCGCCAGGGCAAGAAGGGTCATGGCATCTGGCTCCACGGCGTGCCGCGCGACACTTACAGCCGTGCGCCCAAGGCCAGTAGTGGTTGCGTGGTGCTCGCCAACCCCGACATGACGGCGCTGGGCAAGACGCTGCAGGCGGGCCTCACACCGGTCGTCATCAGCGACCGCGTGGAATGGGTCAGCACCGAGGAATGGCGCTCGCAGCGCGAGCGCTTCAAGGGGGAAGTGGAAGCCTGGCGCAGGGATTGGGAAAGCCTCGACAACGAACGCTACCTAAACCATTACTCGCGTGCTTTCAGCACCAACGGGCAGGACTTCGCCGCATTCAGCGCGCAAAAAAAACAGGCCAATGCCGGCAAGTCGGCCTTACGGATCAGGCTATCCGATGTCAGCATATTCCAGTACCCCGGCAAGGAAAATCTCATGGTCGTGACCTTCACCCAGGATTACCATAGCAGCAACCTGAGCAATGTGATGCGCAAACGCCAGTACTGGCAAATGGAAAATGGCCAGTGGCGCATAATGCACGAAGGCGCGGCCTGACAAGCCGGCTGCGAATTTCATTTGATGAGGAAACATCATGTTCCAATTCCGCTTACCTCTGGCCGTACTCCTACTGTTGGCAAGTTTTGGCGCCCACGCCGCCAACAACCCACAGGTCATGATCAAGACCAATCTCGGTGAAATGATCGTGGAGCTTTATCCCCAGAAAGCGCCCAGAACAGTAGAAAACTTTCTGCGCTATGCGCAGGGCGGCTTTTACAATGGCACGATTTTTCACCGCGTGATCAACGATTTCATGATTCAGGGCGGCGGCCTTACCCCGGCTTTCGAGCAGAAGGAAACCTTCCCTCCCATCCCTAATGAGGCCGACAATGGCCTGCGGAACGGTCCTGGCACGCTGGCCATGGCTCGTACCGATGATCCGAACTCGGCCACGGCGCAATTTTTCATCAATCTCGATGACAACAAGCATCTCGATTTTTACAAGCCGGAGTCGTACTACTATGGCTATTGCGTGTTTGGAAAAATCATCAAGGGGCTGGATGTCGCCAAAAAAATCGGCGCCATCCCCACCGCGGCGGGCGGGCCTTTCAGTGCCAATGTGCCCCAGGAAAAAGTGGTAATCGAGGAAGTCGCCCCCATAACGCTTCAGGTCGCGGCGGAACTGCCCGCTGACAAAAAAATCACCAAACAACCCACTCGCAAGAAAAAGGACGTGAAACATGGTTAAGCTTCAAACCAACTTCGGCACCATCACCCTCGAACTGGATGCCGAGAAAGCGCCGCAAACCGTGGCCAATTTTCTCCAGTACGTGAATGACGGCTTTTTCAATGACACCATTTTCCACCGCGTGATCGACGGATTCATGATCCAGGGTGGCGGCTTCATGGCGGACATGACGCAGAAGGCCACGCGCGACCAGATTCAGAACGAGGCCACCAACGGCCTGAAAAACGAGGCCTACACCGTCGCCATGGCGCGCACGCCCAACCCGCACTCCGCCAGTTCCCAGTTTTTCATCAACCTCGCTGACAATGGCTTTCTCAACCACACCGGGCAAAACTCGCAAGGCTGGGGCTACTGCGTGTTCGGCAAGGTTGTCGAAGGCAAGGACGTGGTCGACAAGATAGCGAAAGTCAAAACCGGCAATAAAGCCGGCCACCAGGATGTGCCGGTGGATGCGGTGATCATCGAGAGCGCGGAAGTCGTTTAAACCCAGCAATATAGTCACCGGCCTTCAGGCCGGTGTATTTCAGTTTGGAAGGGGTGTGCACCCCTCCCAAACCGCGCCTTTGAAACCCCGCCCTTCAGGGCGGGGAGGCGCTCGTTCCGGCCTGAAGGCCGGGTTTCAACCAGCAAGGAATTTGGATAAACCTAAAAAACTCATTTGGCCACAGAGAACACAGAGCTCACAGAGAGAAACAATGGTTTATCGTGAATATGAGCATCACCCACCGGGTGAACCTGATAACAATGCGAAACCCGCGTCATCTCTGTGTCCTCTGTGATCTC
>JAUYFW010000238.1 GCA_030690835.1 Sulfurimicrobium sp.
TAGGCGACAAGTGAAATGTGAAACCACTTGGGCTACGCCCTTGCTGTGAAGCGTGAAATGCAAGAGCAGACATCAGTGGTTGTTTTTACATTTCACGCTTCACAAACAAAGCGTAGCGAGTGACTTCACGCTTCACAAAACTGTTTCACGTTAACGCATGGCGAGCTTGGCGGTCACGTCCGTTGGAATGGCGGCGCCTACGAACAACCCCCGTTCCGCATTCTGATGGCAGGCGACACAATTAGCCTTGGAGCCGACCCGCGGACTGTGCCATACGCTGGCCGGAATGTATTCGTGCTTGCCCTTCCAGTAGGGCGTTGCGGTGATGCGCACGGGTGTTTCACGTGGATCAATGGAACGGTTGATTTTATAGCCGGCGTCATGCGCCCTGGCGGTTACGGCCGCGCCACCGAAGTACCAGAGCCCGCCCGCGACGATCGCCGCAACCAGGAACAGTGCGCTGAAACGTCGGCTCGAAGGGGCGGCGGCTTCGGGCGCCCCCGCCTTGCTGCCGGAAAGCATCGCGCGCGGCAGGTTTTCACGGTGACGCCAACTCTCCAGCGCCACACCTGCCAGGTGCAGGATTACCATGGCCAGCATCGCATTGACCACGGCCTCGTGCGCTTCCTTGAACACCTCGCCGGAGGCATAAGGCACCCATGCCGCCAGGGGTCCCTGTCCTTCCTGCCCGGCCAGCGTGACAAGACCGCTTGACCCGGCCAGAAATGCCAGTCCCAGCAACAGGTAAACCGCCCAACTCCCCGCCGGATTGTGGCCGAGGTGGCGCCTGGCCGATCCCGCAAGGACCTGTTTCAGGTAGCCGAGCCCTTCCCCAAGGCTGAAACGGAAGGAGGAAAAGCGCGCATAACGCCCACCGACAAAGCCCCACACCAATCTGAACCCCAGCAAAACGAGCATCAGATAGCCGGAGAAAACGTGCACATCGAGCCAGTTATCTTCCCCGGCGCTCAGGTAGGCGACCACAAAGCTGGCAGCAAATAACCAGTGAAACAGGCGCGTGGGCAAGTCCCATACGAGGATTTTCATTTCCCCCCTAACGGGCATGGCAAATTGCCGCCCAGAATCATGAACCAAAAGTAGGCGCCTCTAGGCGACAAGTGAAATGTGAAACCGCTTGGGCTACGCCCTTGCTGTGAAGCGTAGCGAGTGACTTCACACTTCACAAAACTGTTTCACGTTAACATTGAGCATCGGAAAACCAATCCATGTACGCTAGCGGATGTTTTTGGAGAACGTATGATCCGCTTTGATCATCATCTGTGGCGGCGCTTCAGTGCAATAGCCGCACCTTACTGGTTCGGGGAAGAGAAATGGCAAGCCAGGGGACTGCTTGTCCTGCTGGTGCTGTTGTTGCTGGGGCAGACGGGATTCGCCGTGCTGTTCAACCAACTGACGGGGGAATTCACCTCGGCACTGGCGGCAAAGGACGCGGACAGGTTCTGGACTTCCATCCAGCAGTGCCTGGCCATCCTGGTCGCGGCCGTACCGATTTATGCGTTTTACTACTATGTGCGGGACAAGCTCGGTATTTACTGGCGGCGCTGGCTGACGCGGAAATTTCTGGGCAACTATTTCAGCAATCGCGCTTATTACGAACTGAATGCCAGCGCCGAGATCGATAACCCGGATCAACGTATTGCCGAGGACATCAATACCTTTACCCAGAAATCCCTCTATTTTCTGCTGGTGCTGATCGGCGCACTGCTGCAGCTCATTGCCTTCTCCGGCGTGCTCTGGTCGATTTCCACGGAGCTGGTCGTTTTTCTGGTCATTTATGCGCTTGCCGGCACGGCGGTCACGCTGCTGGTGTTCGGAAAAAAACTGATCGGCGTCAACTTCTACCAACTCAGGCGCGAAGCCAATTTCCGCTTCAGCCTGGTGCGCATTCGCGAGAACGCCGAAGCCATTGCCTTCTATCGCGGCGAGGCACAGGAGTCACGGCAGGTCGGCCGGCGTTTCAATGAGGCCTTCAAAAATTTCAACCGACTCATCAGGGTTCAACTGAATCTGAACCTGTTCCAGTATGGTTACAGTTTCATGACCATCATTTTGCCCAGCGCGATCATTGCCGGGCGGGTGCTTTCGGGGGAACTGGAAGTCGGGCGGGCGATCCAGGCGGCGGGGGCTTTTGCGGCGATATTAAGCGCGCTGACGGTGATCGTGGATAACTTCGAAAGCTTAAGTCGGTTTGCCGCGGGGATTAATCGTCTCGACAGCTTCGCCAGCTTCCTCGCCGGGAAGGACGGCGGCCAGCCGAAGGCCGGGGACAGCATCGCTTTGGTGCAGGATTCCCGTCTGGCCATCGAAAACCTCACCTTGCAGACGCCGAACCATGAGATAACCCTGATCAGAGACCTCTCCCTGACGATCAATCCGGGCGAGGGACTGATGATCGTGGGCGCCAGCGGTTGCGGGAAAAGTTCGTTGTTGCGCGCCATTGCCGGCCTGTGGCGCTCCGGAAGCGGTTGCATTATCCGGCCGGACACGGGGGATATGCTGTTTCTGCCGCAACGGCCCTACATGCTGCTGGGTAGCCTGCGCAGCCAGCTGTTGTATCCGCAGCAGGATCGGGCGATAGCAGATGAGGAACTCCTGCGCTTGCTGGAGAGCGTCAATCTTCCTGATATCGCCGCCCGCTTTGGTGGCCTGGATGCCGAGATGGACTGGGCAAAGGTACTGTCGGTGGGCGAGCAACAGCGCGTGGCCTTTGCCCGCGTGCTGCTCGCCGCGCCCCGCTACGCCATCCTCGATGAAGCGACCAGCGCCCTGGATAGCGCCAACGAGGACAATCTTTATCGGCAGTTGGCGGCCAGCGGCACGACGCTGGTCAGCGTCGGCCATCACCCTTCCATCCTGAAATATCACCCACAGGTGCTGGAACTTGCTGGGGATGGATCATGGCGGCTGTATGCGGCGGGCGACTACAGCTTTAATCGGTAGTCTCCCGTCAGCTGTGGGTAGCAGGTCCTTGCCAGCCGGATCAAATGTTTGTTCATATACGGGAAATGAGCTGCTGCCGGTCTGTGACCAATTCAGACAAACTCGCTGCAAATAGTCTCGGCTTTGTTCTCGCTTTGTGCCTGGCGAACGCCCATGTCACCACGCCGACTGCCAGAAAGAATCCGGCAAGCGAGCCATAACCGCCGGTATTCACCGTGGCCCGGCTGGGCGTGGTATTACCACCCAAGAAAAGAGAAATGCCGAGTACGCCCTCATTGCCCACGCCCGCGATTTCCGACGACGCGCCGTTCTCCAGCACATAGTGCAGGGACACAATGGCAGTCGTGGGGAAATAGACGTGCCGCAACTGGCCGCCGGATTCATAAATAACTTCGCCCAGCGGCATCGCGACCCACTCCAGACGAGGCGCGATGCGCTCGAACTCAGCCGGGGGCAGAGCGGCGAGAAGAAGGTTTTGATTGGGGCTCTGCAGGGTGTTCATGTGCGGTCTCTGAAGATTGCCCAGGCTGCACGAGCATCACGCCAGCAACATACACGCTTTGCACCATGGGCGTGTTACCGCACATGGCGCGCAATATGGGATTCTCCGTGTCCAATATTCTCAGCTTGCTGATACCTGGTCAAATCTGACGTATCTTGTCATGAGCCCATAGATCCCTTCTCCTTCTTGGACTTCTTCGCGGCCTTCTTTTCTTTTGGTGTCATGACCGGTTGTTTCTTTTCCGCCTTATTACTTTTTTGTTCTTTACCCATGATTTTCGCTCCTGATAATTGATGAGGCATCTTCAGATCAATCATTGCAGCCCGGTTTGACTGAGCCTGATCAATGATGTCCTGACGATGCTTTAGGTACTGAATACCTGACGCCTTCTATTCTCCAAGCAACTCAGCCACATGCTGCAACTGTTCCACATGCTGGGACACCACCTTCAATATGACAATGATCGGAATGCCGAGCAGCATGCCCCACACGCCCCACAGCCACGCCCAGAACAGCAGCGAGACAAACACAGCCGCCGCATTCATTTTGGCGATTTTTCCGGTCATCCAGGTAGTCACAAAAGTACCGACGAGCGTGGCAATCGCCAATGATACTCCTGCAACCAACAGCGCCATCGAGAACGAATCGAACTGCATGAAAGCCGCCATCCCGGTCGCGGCTGCGGTGAATATCGGACCGACATAAGGGATGACATGCAGCATGCCAGCAGCGACTGCCCACGCGCCCGCGTTTTCCAGTCCGATCAAGTTGAACGCGATCCAGCTGAGCAAGCCTAACAGCAAATTGGTCATCAACAGCATGAACATGTATTTCTGGATGGAATCGTTGATGTCATTGAGGATGGTTATAGTAATTTTCCTCCTCGACAGCGACGGTCCCGTGAGTCGCACCAGCTTGCGCTTGAAGGTGTCTCCACCTGCCAGGAGAAAGAAGGCCAAAAAGATCACCATGGTCGCCTCACGCGCGGAATCCTGATCCGCTCCAACCATACGACGAGGGGATTGAGGGTGTAAGCAAGAAAAATCCCGAGCAACAGGGGAACAAGAAGTTTCTGCATCCAGTCCAGCGCGAGCACCAGGGCGACTGCCGCCAGTATGCCCAGCGCCAAGCCTCGCGCATCCACAGGAACGTGAACGGTGAAGGGCTGGGCAGGCTCCGATAGCTGCTCTGCGGGCGTGTGACTGCCTGCCGGCGCTTCCGATGCAGGAGTTGCGATTGCGGCCATCGCGATGGACCTCGGTGTGGTTAGGTCAGTGATACTTATGAGCTGCATCCGACCATTCTCCGGGACTGGAGGATAGAGGCGCGCCATGGTGGAAAGCATAGTCACAAAGACTGGCGCGGTCAGTGCGGTGGCGCACATAGCGGAGTTGTGCCAGAAAATCTAAAGCGCTACAGGCCCTAGTAGGCATACATGAAACGTCACCATCGTAGGTCGGGTTTTAACCCGACATTTCGGGCTGAAGCCCGACCTACATCCCTGAAATTCAGCGTGACTGACTATTAATCCGCTTCGCGTTCAATCGAACAGCATTGGCGGT